>NZ_JBQHQR010000020.1:0-61039 GCF_052067195.1 Clostridium sulfidigenes
GCTATAGGTGATTGAACTAATCCACAGCGTCTTATGTTAAGTATAGTAAAAATTATTATGAAAGGGAAAGTATAGTGAATTTTTACTATGAGTTCATTATACAAGGTGATTATGTGAACTTTAATATAGAAAATTTAGAAGAGCTTTTAACTAATATGAACTTAGATGATAGGATTAATATTAATAAAATACCAGATATTGATTTATATATGGATCAGGTAATTCAATTATTTGAAAATAACTTAGAGCATATAAAAAGAAACCCTACGGACAAGATTTTAACCAAAACTATGATAAATAACTACTCTAAAGACAAATTGCTTTTTCAAAATAAAAATAAAAAATATTCTAAAGATCATATTCTTTTAATGATTTTAATTTATGATTTAAAGCAAACTTTGTCTATAGCTGATATAAAAAAATTATTTACCCCTATGGTAAAAATATTATCAGAAGAAAAATCAAATTTTGATTTAAGTAATATATATAATGAATATCTTTCATTAAAGAAAAATCAAATTGATAAAGAAAAAGAATTCTTAACTTCAATTGTCAATGATACAACTAATTTATGTGAAAAAGAAACTACTAAAAATTATGAGGATTATAAAAAAATATTTTTGATTATATTAACACTTTTAAATTCAGCTTCCTTAAATAAGAGAATTGCAGAAAAGATGATAGATACTTATTTTAATGAATAAATTTTAAATCAATGAATAAATAAAATGACTGCCTTTATAGACGGTCATTTTATTTTTAGGTGTAAATTTATAATTAATGCTTATATTATAAATTATATGAAATATTTAATTAAATATATTGTTTGAAAAGTATTGACAAAAAAAAGAAATGAGCATAGTATAAACATATGAACAAGTATTCATATGAAAGGGGTATGTAATATATGTATAAAGAAGAGGTTTGTATGCAAGTTTGCATACATGATGAAATTACTGAAAAATTAAAAGATAAAACTTTAAATGATACTACAGTAGAAGAACTGTCAAATTTATTTAAGTCCATGGCAGATCCTACTAGGGTTAAAATATTAAATATTTTGTTAAATACAGAAGCTTGTGTTTGCGACATAGCAGCTTTAACTAATATGACACAATCTGCAATATCTCATCAATTAAGAGTACTAAAGCTAGCTAGGATTGTAAAATCAAGAAAAGATGGAAAAGTTGTATATTATTCTTTAGATGATGATCATGTTAAAGATATTTTCTATAAAGGACTTAGCCACGTTAATGAATAAACTAGTTATAGGGGGAGTAAAATAATGGGACAAACAAAAAGGCTTTATGAAATTCAAGGATTGCATTGCGCAAATTGTGCTTTGAAAATCGAACGTGAACTAAATCAATTATCTTACGTACAAAGTGCTGTAGTCAACTCTGTGACATCAAAAGCTATTTTAGAGGTTGATGAGGACACTAATAGAGAAATAATATTTGATGATGTGGAAAGCATATCTACTAGAATTGAACATGGAGTTAGAGTTAAAGAAATTGAAAAAAATATTATAAGTAAAAAAAATGTTAAGGTTCAGGGAAATATAAAAAGTATTAATTCTAATTCAAATGATAATAAAGTTAAGGAAGAAAAGGTTACCTACAATGATTCTCATAGTGATGATTATATTCATAATCATAACCATGATCATGGAGAAGGGTTTAAAAAGAAACAAATAATAAAATTTATTATAGGAATTTCTTTGGCAGTTGCTGGAGTATTAACTAAGGATATGATAAGTTTATTTTTATTTATAGCTTCTTATCTAGTAATTGGTGGAGATATTCTGCTTATTGCCGGCAAAAATATAATAAAAGGTCAAGTTTTTGATGAGAACTTCTTAATGAGTATAGCTACAATTGGTGCATTTTTAATTGGTGAATATCCAGAAGCTATTGGAGTAATGCTATTTTATCAAATAGGAGAGTTTTTTCAAGAATTGGCAGTTAATAAATCTAGAAATTCTATATCAGAGTTAATGGATATTCGTCCAGACCATGCAAATTTAAAATTAAGTAACGGGGATATATCTTCTGTCTCTCCAGAAGAGGTAGGCATTGGTGATATAATAGTTGTTAAGCCGGGTGAAAAAATTCCTTTAGATGGAGTTGTAGTAAGGGGAGATTCTCAAATAGATACTTCTGCTTTAACAGGAGAATCTGTTCCAAGAGTAGTTAAGGAAAGAGCTGAAGTTTTAGCTGGATCAATAAATAAAACTTCTCTTATTGAAGTTAAAATAACTAAGGAATTTAGTGAATCTACAGTATCAAAGATTCTTGAATTAGTAGAAAATGCTTCAAATAAAAAAGCACCAACAGAAAAATTTATAACAAAGTTTGCTAGATACTATACTCCTATTGTGGTTATATTAGCAATTCTACTAGCTTTCTTACCACCGTTAGCTATGGGTGAAGATTTATATACCTGGTTATATAGAGGACTATCATTTTTAGTTGTATCTTGTCCTTGTGCCCTTGTGATATCAATACCTTTAAGTTTCTTTGGCGGGATTGGAGGAGCATCTAGAAGTGGGGTGCTTGTCAAAGGAGGGAACTATCTTGAAGCATTGAGCAAAGCAGAAGTGGTAATTTTTGATAAAACAGGTACATTAACAGAAGGAAGCTTTGAAGTTACAAAAATTACTCCTTATGGATTCATTACTGAGGACATGTTAATGGAATATGCGGCATATGCTGAAATATATTCTAATCATCCTATTGCAAAATCTATTGTAGAATCCTATAAAAAAATTAGTACGAAGGCTATTATTGATAAAAGTAGAATAAAGAGTTATGAAGAGATTCCAGGTAAAGGTGTAAAAATATACTTTGGTGATAGATATATATATGCAGGAAATTATAAACTGATGGAAGAACTTGAAATTAGGTATGTAAAATCAAATGAAGTGGGTACTATTATATATGTTGCAGTAAATAATAATTTTGTAGGAAGTTTAGTGATTTCTGATAGAATAAAAAATACTTCACCTATGGCTATTGCAAAGTTAAAAGAACTAGGGATTAAGAAAACTGTTATGCTTACTGGAGATAATAAAACAATTGCTGAATATGTTGCAAAGGTTATTTCTATTGATGAGGTTAGAGCCGAATTAATGCCACATGAAAAAGTAAGTGAAGTAGAAAAAATATATAATGGCCTTTCTAAGAAGGGAAGATTAATATTTGTTGGAGATGGAATAAATGATGCTCCCGTATTAGCTAGAGCAGATATAGGGATAGCAATGGGGGGAATAGGCTCAGATGCAGCTATAGAAGCTTCTGATGTTGTTATTATGACTGACGATCCTGAAAAAATATCTACATCTATAAAAATAGCTAGGAAGACACAAAAAATTGTAGTTCAAAATATTGTATTTTCCTTATTGATAAAAGCTATAGTCTTAGTATTAACAGCTCTAGGAATTACCAATATGTGGATGGCGGTATTTGCAGATGTAGGAGTTACAATAATAGCTGTATTAAATGCTATGAGAGCTATGAAGATGGAAGAATAAATAAAAGTTTAACTTAAAAATACTAAAATGAAGAATTAAAATATATTAAAACCCTTTAATGTTTTTAGCATTAAAGGGTTTTTAAACTTAAGTGATAATTATTAACTTATTTTTGACATAGTTTTAAATTCGCTAAACTCATCACTATTATCTACCTCAAATAATTTCTTATAACAATATGATATTATATCTCCTCTTTTTATAATTCCAATGAATATATTTGAGTCATCAACTACTGGAACGAAATTTTGTGATTTAGCAACAAGTATTAGACTTTCAATATCAGAATTAATTGATACGGGTTTATCTTTAAAATGTCTTGGTATATCCTTTATTAAAACATTTTCTGTATCCTTTAAGCTTAATTCGGAAGAATTTTTTAATTTCCAAAGAAGATCACCTTCTGTTAAAGTACCTACATATTTTCCTTTATCATCCACTAAAGGTATAGAAGTATATCTATGATATTCCATTCTCTCCATTGCTCTTCGCATAGTAGAACTAACCTTTTCAAAAATTACTTCGCTTTTAGGAGTTAGAAAAAAGGCAATGTTCATATTTTATCATCCTCCAATAAATCAATATTCAATAAGTATACTAAAAAGCTATACTTTAATTATAACATAGTTTTTAGACTAAAAGAGAGTAAAGTTTTTAATAATTTAAGAACATGTAATGCTATAAATTGATTCTATAATTAATTAAACACAAAAACATATGAGCAATAAACTCTTTAGGAAATGTAATTGCTAAAGTGTTTCTAAAGGCTATTGTAGATTTAGATGTATCTAAAAGATTGCAATTTTTTAAAATTAAATAATCTTTTAGTGAAAGTTCCTTACTATTTATATTTTTTTTGTATACATTTACTTTTTGTAAAATTTTATTTAAAAGTTCATCATATCTATATACAATATTTCTTTCAATTTCTAAAATTTCTGCAGTGATTTCCATAGCCATGATAATATTAACACGGCTTTTTGTTATTATGCCTGAAAAGTTTTCAATTTTTTTTATAGTTCTTAATAGTTTTAAATGATTGTATATGGAATTATTAAAATTTAATGAATCAGTTATAAGTTTAAACTCAATGGCATTAATATTTACTAATAATCCCTTAGGGAACTCATCTTTGAAAAAATAATAGTTTTGTCCTGTTAATTGCTTAAAAGTTTTTAATGTATCTAAATATCCTATACTTATATTTCTTTTAATTCTTTCACTATCAAAACTAATAATTGGACCAAGATTTTCACTACATTTTATTTCTATTATAGGTATATCATTTATATTATTAATTTTTTGACTGAATCCAGGTCCATCTATATCCACTTGGATTATAGCAGAACAAGGGCTATTTAAAAGCATGCTGGTTGGAATATTATTATACATACCTCCATCAACAAAAGTGACACCATCAATAACCATATGCTTTAGGCCAGGCAGAGAGCAACTTGCCATTATATAGTCAATAATTTTTCCGTAAGGAATATCAGTCTTAAATATTTCTATAGGTTTTAGGGGATACATAGTAAGGGTAACAATACCAAAATCTATAGGTGAATTCCTTATTATATCTTCATTTAAATAGCGTTGTAGTAATCTTTTTAAAGGTGTATGATCTAACCCTCTATTAGATATAATATTTTTCATGAATTTAGGAAGGTTTTTAAATGATAGATTTTCATCTATAGAAAAATTATCATCAATATTGAAGCAAGTTGAAAAATCTATTGATAGCCATAACTCTTCTAAGTCATTATAATTATTGCTACATATAAAAGCACTATTAATAGCTCCAATAGAAGTTCCAACTACCGAAGATATATCTATATTTAATTCTATTAAAGCTTTCCACACTCCAACTTCATAAGCACCCCTAGAACCACCACCACCTAATACTAATCCATAACTATTCAAGCGTTATAACACCCCTTTGGTAAGCAAAATTAACTTAAATATAATTCTACTTAATATTATATTATACTAAATGAGTTAAATTTGATAATTATTATAATGATTATATTATATATACTAATAATTACTATTTATTCGTTGAACTTTTATGTAAAAAACTATATAATTAGTATATACTAACAATAGAATTATAGTATAGTAAACTATTTTAAATGATATAATTTAAAAATGTCGGAAGATTTCAATAATAACCAAGATGAGAAGGAGATTAGTTATGGAAATAAGTTTAAATTTAATAGAAGAAGCAATTAAATCCAATAGTATTGAGGAAGTTAGAAAAGCATTAATTGAATACATAAGAGTTGAGCCGGAAAATTCAGAAAAAATTATAAATGCATTAAATTATGCTAAAGAAAACATTAAGGCATTATTTGAAATTCATGATGGAGCAAAACTAGAAGAGGATAATAAGTGGACTAAAGAATATTTTTTGAAAACTCTTCAAGATTTATCGAATAACTTTTCAGAAGAAAGATTTAACCATTTGTGCTTAGTAGGAGCTTTTATATATCCAAATGAAGATATTATAGAACAGGATACAGTTATAATTAACAATGTGAAACCTATTTCAGATGCTGAAATTAAATTTGAAAAAGTAAAGTCTGCTCTTGCATTAGGAACTGGACTTTTAATAGGATACATCATTGGTAAAAAGATTAATAAAAAAAGATAATATATATTAAAATGCCCTATTAGTATTTTATTGAATTAATACTAATAGGGCATTTTAATGTTTTTAGGAATTATAATGTATTGAAATTATTTTACAATTTTTATTGAAAACTACCACTATATAATTCACATCTTTCAATATGATTAATATGTTTTTGATAATCTTTATTCATTAAATTTATAGTAGTATAGCTTTCACGATTAATAAAATTAGGATCTGATATTAATTTACAACCTAAATTTAATACATTATTTGCAGCTTCACAAGTTTTTTTTAAAAGCTCTTTGTCAATAACTGTAGCATCAATATTAATATATGAATTTATATCAACACAATTATCAATTTCTATAGGATTACCACCTAAATCAGTTATTATATTACATATTCTATATGCATGTTTTTGGTAGTCATTTCGAACTTTAGATATTTGAGAAATAACATCTTCGTTTTTAGAGTGCTTTATATAATCTTCAAAAATGTTTATATCAATATATATGCCCTGTAATAATTCATTTAAACTATTAACTATATATTTTTTATCCAAGAAAATCAACTCCTTGCAATAATATTCATTATATTATTGCCTAAGTGGTATTGACATTATTCATATTAGAAAATATTATAAAAGGATAAAAAGGCCATTTAATATATGACCTTTTCAAAGCATACTAGGATTTGATAACTGGTTTGTCTAGTTTTTCTGGGTCTTCTAGTTTTTCCATTGAGAATCCTGTGTATCCATAAACTATTGATATTATAGGATTTATATAGTTCAAGAAGCAGAATGGTGCATATAAGAAACAAGAAACACCAAGAGTAGTAGACATAAATGCTCCACAGGTGTTCCATGGAATAAATGGTGATGTTAATGTTCCAGAATCTTCTAGAGCTCTAGATAAATTCTTAGGTGCTAAGCCACGTTTAGCATACTCATCTTTATACATTCTACCTGGAATAACTATAGATAAATATTGATCTCCAGCAAGTATATTAACAACAATGCAAGAAATTATAGTAATTAGTACAAGAGAACCTGTATTAACGGCAAGTCTAAGTAATTTTTCAGCAAGTACATTTAAGAATCCAGCTTTCTCCATTATACCACCAAAGGTCATCGCACATATAATTAAAGAAACGGTATACATCATACCTTGAAGGCCGCCTCGAGTTAATAGTTCATCTACAATTTCAACTCCAGTTTCACTTACATATCCATCATTTAAAATGTTAACTATATCACCATAATTAGAACCTTGTACTAAAACAGCTAAAAGAACTCCCGTAGCAACACCTATTAGTAGTCCTGGAATTGCAGGCATTTTTTTTATAACAAGTATTATTACTATTATTGGAGGTAGCAATAGAATTGGGTTAATTACACCAGAGGCTTTTAGTCCATCAAATATTATATTCAACTTTGATACATCCAATTCTTGGCCTGCATATTTCATCCCAAGTATAGCGAATAGTATAAGAGATATTATTAAACTTGGCGTTGTAGTATAAAACATATGCTTAATGTGATCAAATAAAGTAGAACCAGCCATAGCAGGAGCTAAGTTAGTTGTATCAGAAAGCGGTGACATTTTATCTCCAAAATATGCACCAGATATTATAGCACCAGCTATCATTGGAGTAGGGATTCCTAAACCAATACCTACGCCTATAAGTGCAATACCTACAGTACCAGCAGTTGTCCACGAACTTCCAGTAGCTAATGAAACTATAGCACAGATTATGCATGTAGCAACTAAGAATATACCAGGAGATAAAATTTTAAGTCCGTAATAAATCATTGTTGGTACAGTACCACTTAATATCCAAGCACCAATTAAAACTCCAATTATCATAAGTATTATAATTGCTTGCATTGACATTTGAATAGTGTCGATAAATCCTTTTTCGAGATCTTCCCATTTAAATCCAATACATAAAGCTGTAATAGTTGCAGCTGCAGCTGCAATTATTAAAGGAATATGTGGACTTGATTCATAGAATATAATTGCAATAGATAGAGAAATAATGAGAACTAAAATAGGTATAAGAGCTTGCCAAACTTTTGGCTTTCTAGGGGGGGAAGATATCTTACTAGATTTTTGCTTTTTTTCTTTCATTAACAACACACTCCTATATTAAATTCCAATTTAAGTAATTAAATAAATTATATATCAGTATAATTATAATTGCAATACTATTCAGAAAATTTATGAATTAAAAAGTCGTATTTAATATTATGCAATTTTATAAAAAATAATTGATATAAACAGCTATTATAATTAGTTTATGAAACTTGATAAATTATTATATTCATTTTATTATAATAAAAAAAAGAGTACAAAAAAACTTTGTACTCCAAGTTATTATAAATGTTATAATTATACACTTATATATTGAATGATTTATAGGCTGTAAGAAATTTATTTATATCATCTTCGCTATGAGAAATTGATAGGAACATTGCTTCAAATTGTGACGGTGGTAAATTAATTCCTTTGTCTAACATATGCATAAAATATTTTCTGAATATGTTTGTATTACAACTTTTAGCCTCTTCGTAATTATTAATTTCATTTAAATCTGTAAAAAATACAGTCATCATTCCACCAACTCTATTAATTACTACATTTATATTTTTTTCTTTTGAAATTTCTTTAATACCATTTTCTAATCTTGTTCCTATGGTTTCTATATGGGTATATATATCTTGTTTTTCATGTAATTCTTTAACTGTTGCTATTCCAGCAGCCATAACAAGAGGATTACCTGACATGGTTCCTGCCTGATACACAGGGCCTAATGGAGCAAGTAGTTCCATGATTTCACGTCTTCCGCCATAAGCCCCACAAGGTAAGCCGCCTCCAATAATTTTACCATAGGTAATAAGATCAGGTTTAACATTTGGGAATAGCTCTCTTGCGCCTTTATATGCAATTCTGAAACCACACATTACTTCATCAAATATCAATAAAGTACCATTATCTTTACAAAGTTTATCTAAGTTCTCCATGAACTCCATAGAAGGTTTAACAACTCCCATATTTCCAGCAATAGGTTCAATAATAACACAAGATATATCATTACTATAAGTAGTAAATATTTCTTTTAAATTATCTATATCGTTATAATTAGCAACAATTGTATGCTCTATGTGTTCTTTAGGTATACCAGCACTTCCAGGTATGCCACAAGTCATAACACCAGAACCTGCACTTACTAAAAATCCATCATAATGACCGTGATAACAACCAGCAAATTTAACAATTTTATTTCTCTTAGTATAGCCTCTTGCTAATTTAATTGCACTCATAGTAGCTTCAGTACCAGAGTTAACCATCCTAATCATATCAATTGAGGCAGTTTCACATAAAAGTTTTGCTAAGTCTAATTCTAATTTTGTTGGTGCACCAAAGGCTATAGCTGTTTCTGAAGTATTTTTTATAGCATCAACAACTCTGGAGTTACAATGCCCTAAAATCATAGGTCCCCAAGCTCCAACAAAATCTATGTATTCTTTATTTTCTTCGTCATATATTTTAGAACCCATACCAGATTTTATAATAGGAGGGGTGATACCCATATCCTTAAGTGCTCTTACTGGACTATTAACTCCTCCGGGAATATACTTTTTGCTTTCTTCAAATATAGTTTTATTGTTCATTAAGCTCTTCCTCCTAATTAATTTTATTTAGAAAAATACGTTCAATTAACTCATAGGCGTCCTTATTATTTCCTTTTAAAGTTTCTTCTTTTAAAACTTCAATGGCACGATTTATATATGTGTTAGCACTACTTTTTAAAAGGGTAGCTACAAGCTTGTCATTATCTTTAGTGTACTTTTTATTTTTAAAGGTTTTAAGATTATTTTCCACAAGTAATTTACCTTCTTCTTTTACATCTTTAATTATACCACTTAAGGACATTAACTTTAAAAAATTATTATATTCATCATAGTATTTCTTTATTATATATTTATTTGAATTCATAATATTTCTTCGCTGAATCTTATTTTCTTTATCTACATTTTGAAGATTATCTAAATTAAATAAACATATATTTTTTAATTCACTACAAGAATCTTCAACATTAATTGGTAAGGAAAGATCAAAAATTAAAATTGGTTGTGAAGGGAGATCTTTCTTTAGTACAATTGGAGTAGGGGAAGAAGTACAGCATATTAAAGCATCTATATATTTATAAGTATATACCATATTATCAATGGGTATAATTTCAATCTTTTTATTTTCCATTAATTTTATATTTTTTATTATAGTACTATGATTAATAACCTTATCTGTATTTCTTACTACAATATATATTTTATCTAAGATATCTTGTTTTCCTATAAGATAATTTAAAGTTAATTGAGCCATTTTACCAAAACCTAATATTAATATATTTTTACAACCTTGGTCTATAGCTTTTTTAGCAGCAATAGATGAATAGGACACAGGTGTCTTATATAGTTTACTTTCGGTTTTAAACTCTTTACCACAACTAATAGCCATTGTAAATAGCTTATCAAAAGAAGCTTTTATAACTTTTAACTCTTTACTTTTTAAGTAGGCATCCTTTACTTGACCTAAGATTTGATCTTCACCTAAAATTTTTGAATGAAACCCACAACTAACTTCCAGTAAGTGAGTTATAGCCTTGCTATCATTAGAGTAAAATATATATTTAATAAATTCTTCATCCCAATTAAGTGTATTGAATACTTCTTGTATTATGATATTTTGAGATAGGGAAGATTTTAAGTATATTTCTGTTCTATTACAGGTATTAATTATAACAACTTCTTCGCATAGAGTTTCTTTCATTTTTAGTAATATTCCATCTATATTATCTTGGGATATTGCTAGTTTAGCTCTTAAAATTAAGTCAAGTTCTTTCTTTATTCCAATTAAATGAATCATTTTTACCCCCAAATCTATGAAATTACTAAATTTTATTTAATCAAATTTAAAACCCACTACAAGTGGGCACATTATAACTCATATATTGTAACATGAAAATTATACTATATGAAAATTTTTTTGACAATGATAAAATAGGATAATAAAATTGTATTGTATAGATTACTAATTTCTAACAAATAAAAGGTGAGGTAATACTATGAAAAAAATTATTCTAAATATACTTATTTCTATTACAGGTTTTGTTTTAGTTATTCTTATTTCTACTTTAATAGTAACAAGCATAAAACCTATTTATACTTACAGTATTAATAAATTTAATATGGAGGAGAGAACAAGCTTATCTATTGAGGAGATGAAAAAAAATTATTCTTATGTAATAGACTATTTGTTATATAATAACAACGACAAATTTGAACTACCATCTTTAGAATCATCAGATGCTGGTGCTTTTCATTTTAAAGAAGTAAAGGAATTATTTAAACTTGCTAAGATTACTATATTAAGTTTAATAATTACGTTAGCCATATTGTCTGTACTGTATACTAGCAGTTATAAGAGCTATATTTATATAAAATATATTTCCATTATATCAATTATAACTCCAGTTTTAATCTCAATAGTTGTAAGTATTAACTTTAATTTTTTCTTTACAATATTCCATAAAATTTTTTTTAATAATGATAAATGGATTTTTGATCCCAACACAGATCCTATTATAAACATACTACCTGAAGAGTTTTTTGCATTATGTGCTGTTTCTATTGGAATTCTTTGCATAGTCATTGGAATAGTATTATATGTGGCGTATTACAATTATAATAAAAAGATTTTAAAAAGATATTAGAAAAAATCTAATATCTTTTTGAAATTAAAGATAATTTACATTTACTTTTTTACCTAATGCAGTTAGTAATCTGGCTATGTCTTTAACAATCTTAATTTTTAAATTAAATTCATCTGGAAAAGATGGATTTTGATGAGCTGGATTAACTGCTTGCCCTATATATATATCTATGGATGTACCTTCATTAATTAACATATTAGTAATTCTAGAGGCTCCATCAGAGCCATTTATAGCACAGGGTATAGCATTCCTTTTAATAGAATTTAGATAATTTTTTAATAATTCTTTTACTTTATTTAAAGTTAGTATGCCTTCTGTAACCAAGTCTATACCTTTCATAAATCCCATAGGCGGGACTTCTGAAGTATAATGCTTTAAGTCTATCTCTATCGGGGTGTGTAATGCATTAGATATTATATTTGCAGTAGTGCCACCACATACAATTTTTTTACCTGTAGCATTTTTCACAAGATTTATAAGAATATCATCATCATCCTTATTTTTAGGCGGCCCTGTAAAGAGAGAGATGTTTTGTTCCTTTCTTATCTTAATAGTTACTACTGTTGTATCATCCCCAGGTTTATTATCATATAAGTCTTTACAAACTTCTAATAGTTGTCTACATATGTTTTGAGCAATCACCTCTTTGTGGAGTACATTAGTTAGATATCTATTTATATGAGGCCATTCCCAACCTAAATTTAAGAGTCCACCTACACCAGCATGTACAACTCCGTCACTTATAATAACTAGAGCATCAGATTCATTCATATAAAATCTACTTTCAAAAATAACTTTACCATTCACTATACGTCGATTCTTCTTGATGTCACAACTACGATTATTTCTAAAAAGAAAAACAGGTGGATTATCGTACTCTACCATATATACCTCGCCACTGTTTTTAATTTTCACAATTGTAAAAGTGGAGTAGGCTAACTTTCTAACTTGACATTCAGGCAATGTATTAATTATAGTATCTATAGTCTCATCTATAGTAGCTCCTTCTTTTAACATAGTAACTGCAATCTTAGATGTTAAAGTTCCTAGTATATTAGCTTTAACACCACTGCCAAGACCATCTGACATCACTACAATAATTCCATCTTCTGTATTAGCAATTTCAACGTTGTCACCACAAAGTTCTTCACCGTGTTTATTCATACTCATATTAGCTACATCTAAGTAATATTTTCTCATATTAGTCTTCCTCTTCTAATACTTTTTTTAACTCTAGGATAGCAACTTTAGTTTCTGCAGTAGTTTCACCAAGTAAGCTAGCAATTTCTTGAGCAACCATCATTTGCTTGTTTATAATTGTTTGGGTAACATCAATAGATTTACGCTTCAATTCAGTCAATTCTAATTTCCTATTTTCTTCCTCAGTTATGTCTGTAAATGTTATTAATAAAGATGAGTGATTTTTAATATAAATTACACTTTTATACCCATGAAAATCTAACTTACTGTAGAAAACTTTTTTACCTAAAATATTCTTTTTTGTGTCGGCTACTTTTTTAAAGTCTAAGTCGTGTATAATTTCTGTTATAGGAACTCCTATTATACTTTCTTTTTCACAATTTAAAAACATTCTTCTTCCAGAGGGATTAATGTCCTTAATCAATAAGTTATCATCAATTATAATTAAAGCATTAGGTGAATTTTTAAATATTTCACTATTCATATTTTCTGCTAATGATCTCATATAAGGTACACACATCTCAACCTCAGACATTCCATTGTAAACAGCAATAGCCTTTTCAACACAAGTGTTGTATCCACAAGCGCCACAGTTTAATTCATCTTCTTTAGTGTATTTTCCCATTTGTTTAAGAAGAACTTTAATTTCATCGTCTTTAGGTGTTAGCATATGGATTTTTTTATTTTCAAAGTTTCTTGTAAGATTAAGATTATCCTTATTTATATTAATAACTTTTGAATTATTATTTTTGGTTTTTAAGTAATCTTGAATTCTTTGGAGTCTAGTGTATACAGATTCATTATCGGATAATGTGCCTGGACCGCCAAGACAACTTTCATTACAGGCACTTAATTCTATACACACATTCTTTAAAGTGCTATTTTTAAGTTCCTCTAAAATAACTTTACAATTTTCCAGACCGTGAACCCTAATTACATTTAAATCTTTTTTATCAATAGTAGGTCTTATGGCATTTAATATTCCACCAACTACAGGATAGCGATCACCTCTTGTAGTACCGCTAAAATCTACTCCTCCATCTTCTAGTTCAGAATATTCAATACCATTTTCTTTTATATAGTCGATGATTTCGTCAAAGGTTAACACAGAATCAACAAATCCTAAATTAGATTCAGATAAAGCTTCATATTTTTTAGATACACATGGACCTATAAAAACAGTATAAGGTTCCTCATATCTATTTTTTATGCTTTTTCCATGGGCGACCATAGGAGAGGATACTGGTAAAACTAATGGAATTAATTCAGGATAATATTTTTCTATTAACATTACTATGGAAGGACAGCAACTTGTGATAAATTCACTACTTGAACTACAATCAATCCTACATTCATATTCTTGAGTTACTAGTTCTGCACCTATGGAAACCTCTTCAATATAAGAAAAACCTAATTTTCTTAGAGCAGTTATCAATTTAGAAGGATGAGAGAATACTCCTCTAAAAGCAGGTGCTAATTGAGCAACAACTGTTTTATTGCTATTTAATGCTGCTTTGACATCATCAATATCTGAAAGCACATGACGGGCGTTTTGAGGACATACGACTAAACAATGACCACAAAAAATACATCTATCTTCTTGGATTTTAGCTTGATCATTTAAGACTTCTATAGCTTTAACTGTACAAGTACGTACACATTTGTAGCAATTTTTACAGTTAGCGGAGGAAAAATTCATTACTTGCATAGATTCACCTTCTTAACTATATATTCTTCAAAGAATTTATCTACTTCATCTTCATTTACAGTATAAATGTTATCATCGACAGTAACACATACCGAATCAGTACAATGACCAAGACAAAATGAAGCTTTTAATTCTATTTTATCTGTTAAATTATTTAATTCTATTAAGCTCTTAATTCGGTTTATAACATTGTGAGAACCTCTTACATAACAAGCACTTCCAACACAAACTTTAACAATCAAAATAAAACCCCTCCTTAATCTGTATATATGTTATATAATAAATTATAGAACTTTGGTAAAATACCGTCAATCACATGTTGTTATACATTTGACAATGTTATAAAAGTAATGTAAATAATAAGTATAAAATTTATTATGGGAGGATATAAAATGAGATTAGTAGTTATTTCTGATATTCATGGTTCTTCAAAATACACAAAAAAAGCTATAGAAGTATTTAATAGAGAACAGGGTGATTATTTATTAATTCTTGGAGATATACTTTATCACGGGCCAAGAAATCCATTACCGGAAGAGTATGATCCTAAAGAGGTAGCAAAGATACTAAATGAATATAGATATAAGATAATTGCAGTACGTGGAAACTGTGATTCGGAAGTTGATCAAATGTTATTGGATTTTCCATGCATGGGAGATTATTCTGTAGTTTTATATAATAACAAAAGATTTTTTTTAACTCATGGACACAAATATAATGAGAATAATATGCCTAATATATCTACAGAAGATATAATGCTACATGGTCATACACATATATTAGGTATTAATAAAAAAGATGGCATTTCTATAATTAATCCAGGTTCTATTTCTTATCCAAAGGAAAATAATCCTCATAGCTATGGAGTTGTATATGGAGATGTATTCTATATAAAAACATTAGAGGGAACTATAATTCAAGAAATAGTATTGAACTAAATAATGTTCTATATTAAAAAGTAGAGGGTATTTCCTCTATTTTTTAATTATTTTATCAATTATATTAGATTCAATTAATTCACTTTTACTAAATCCGTTTCTAAAGTATCTCACTTGTTTATACTTAACTCCACCCATTTCAAAATCAAGGATATCAATTCTATCTCCCTTAAAAACTTCAGCTTCTTTCTTGCCTTTTAGAAATATATGAATTTCCATATCATTCCTCCTTATAGTTATTAATTAAATAGATTATATAACAACATAGATGATTTATTCAATAATATAACTAAAGGAATTATTAAATTAAGTTAAATAGTATTTTAAAAAGTTAAATATATAGAAACTATTTAAGGGTGTTTTTGTACACATAAAGTCATATAATTAAAAAATTTCAAGAATAATTAAAAAATTGAGTAGGTTAACATGAAAATAAATGTTATAATAATATGTAAAGGTTCTGGTGGTTATATTGTTGCTATCTGTGCTGCAAAACTAAGTACTAAAGCTTTACTAACGCAAAAGAAAAAACTTGTTAAAAAGCTATTCACATGGTTCCACCAAAAACAACTAATTTTAATTGCAGGAGGAGTATGTATGAACTTAGAACATGTTAAAAACATTGATACGGAAATTTATGAAGCAATTTGTCTTGAGACTGCTAGACAGGAAAGTAAAATCGAACTTATCGCTTCAGAAAACTTTACAAGTGAGGCTGTGAGAGAGGCTATGGGGTCCACTCTTACAAATAAATATGCAGAAGGATATCCAGGAAAAAGATATTATGGTGGTTGCGAATGTGTAGACGTTGCTGAAAACATTGCTAGAGATAGAATGTGTAAACTATTTGGCGCAGACCATGCCAATGTTCAACCTCACTCAGGTTCTCAAGCTAACATGGCAGTTTATATGAGTGTATTAGAACCAGGAGATAAAGTATTAGGAATGAATTTATCTGATGGTGGACACTTAACCCATGGAAGTTCAGTTAACTTTTCAGGAAAGTTATATAAATTTATATCTTATGGAGTAGGTGAAGATGGATTTATAGATTATGATGCATTAAGAACTGTAGCTTTAGAGGAAAAACCTAAAATGATAGTTGCGGGGGCTAGTGCTTACCCAAGAATAATAGAATTTGATAAAATAAGATCAATATGTGATGAGATAGGTGCATATATGATGGTAGATATGGCTCATATAGCTGGGCTTATTGCCGCAGGTGTACATCCTAGCCCAGCTCCATATGCAGACTTTATTACAACAACAACTCATAAAACTTTAAGAGGACCAAGGGGTGGGGCAATACTTTGTAAAGATAAGTATGCAAAACTAGTAGATAAAACTATATTCCCTGGAATACAGGGTGGTCCATTAATGCATACTATTGCAGCTAAAGCTATTTGCTTTAAAGAAGCTCTAGACCCATCTTTCAAAGAGTATCAGCAAAAAGTTTTAGAAAATGCTAAAGCTCTTGCAAGTGCATTAAAAGAAAGAGGATTTAAATTAGTGTCTGATGGTACCGATAATCATTTAATTCTTGTGGATTTAAGAAATAAAGATATTACAGGAAAAGCAGCGGAGCATCTATTAGACGAAGTTGGAATCACTGTAAATAAAAATACAATACCTTTTGAATCCCAAAGCCCATTTGTAACTAGTGGTATTAGAATAGGTACACCTGCTACTACTACTAGAGGTTTTGGAAAAGAAGAAATGATTGAAATTGCTGATATAATGAATTGGGCAATTGATAATAGGGATGCTGATTTATCACCTGCTAAGGAGAGAGTTAAAGCTCTTTGCAATAAAATTCCATTATATAAGTAAAATATTTGTCATAACTAAAGACCTATCATTTTCAATGCTAGGTCTTTACATTTTTTACAGAATATAAAAGTGAATGCAAAGTAAAATTTACATTATATTGACTTATGTGTTTAAACCTCTTATAATTATGGGTGAAAATTAAATAGTATTTTAGGTGCTTTTTAAAAGTGAAAAGGGAATATGGTTAAAATCCATAGCAGCCCCCGCTACTGTAAATGATGACGACCCTCAAATACCACTCTTAATAGGGGAAGGTGAGGTTAGAGTGATTCATAAGCCAGGAGACCTGCCTAAATATAAGCTTTCGGAGGGAAATGAGCTATTTTAGTGACTAAGTTAATATGTATAAGTAAAATTAAAGATTTTGGTAAGTTTATCTTACTTAGATTTAAACTTATATTTTTTATTTTACTAAGATGGAAATTTTAATTATTTGGCAAGGGAGCTTTTCTTCCTTGCTTTTTTATTTTATTTAAATTGAAACTCGACTCACTGCGTTCGCTGAGTAAGTGATTCACCCCAAATCAAAGATTTGGGTTCTCTACTTAATAGAAAGAAGGTATTATAAATGGCTAAAATAATGATTCAAGGTACAGCTTCTTCTGTAGGAAAAAGTATACTAGTTACTGCATTATGTAGAATATTTAAACAAGATGGGTATTCGGTATGTCCATATAAGTCACAAAATATGTCTCTTAATTCATATATAACTTTGGATGGAAAAGAGATGGGGCGTGCTCAAGTTTTGCAAGCTTATGCTGCGGGACTTGAACCGGAGGTATATATGAATCCTATTCTACTAAAACCTACTACAGATAAAAATTGTCAAATTATTTTTAATGGAGAAGTTTATGGTTATTCCAATGCAAAGGAATATCACAATTTAAAAGTTAAATTTAAGGATGATTTAAAGTCTGCTTTTGAAAAATTAGAAAATCAATTTGATATTATTGTTATGGAAGGGGCAGGAAGTCCAGCAGAAATAAACTTAAGAGACAACGATATTGTTAATATGGGGATGGCTGAACTAATAGACGCACCTGTTTTACTTGTAGGTGATATCGATAAGGGAGGCGTATTTGCTTCTTTGCTAGGTACTATTATGCTCCTTAGTGATAGTGAGAAGGATAGAGTTAAGGGAACTATTATAAATAAGTTTAGAGGAGATATATCTTTACTTAAACCTGGAGTAGATAGTTTAGAGGAGTTAACTCATAGGGATTGCTTAGGGGTTGTTCCATATTTTAAATTAGACTTAGAGGATGAAGATGGAGCTGTTGACCTTAATAAAAATATCACAGATAAAATTGATATAGCCATTATAAGGTTACCACATATATCAAACTTTACTGATTTTGATGCATTATCTATAGAACCAGATGTTTCTGTAAGATATGTGGAAACTGTAACTGAATTTAAAACTCCTGATTTAGTTATAATTCCTGGAACTAAAAATACCCTAGGGGATTTAGAATATTTAAAAAAATCAGGTTTATATAACAAAATTAGAGAATATGAAGTTAATGGGAAAATCATAGGTATTTGTGGAGGATATCAAATGCTGGGGAAGGTATTAGAGGATCCTTATGGAGTTGAAACTACACTAGAGTCTATGGAAGGATTAGATATTTTACCTATAAAAACAGTTTTTGAAGAGAAAAAGATTACAACTAGAGTTAATGGTATCATAGCAAAGGATTTAATAAACAATGATACACCTTTAAGTATTTATGGATATGAAATACACATGGGAAAAACTACGCTTTTAGATGAAGGTAAAAGCCTTATTAACATAAATAAGAGCAATAATGAAGAAGCTAATCATTTAGATGGAGTAGTAAATAATAAAGGAAATGTTATGGGAACGTATATTCATGGTATTTTTGATGGGGTTGAGTTTAGACAACACATTATTAATGAATTAAGAAGAGACAAGGGAATTGAAGAGAAGGTTTCTATGCCTTATGAGCACTTAAGAGAAAAGGAATTAGATAAACTAGCTGACCTTGTAAGAGCCTCTATAGATATGAATAAAATATATAAAATAATGGGCTTAAATAGATAGTGGGAGAAGTTATCATGATTAATTTTCATATATCCTTAAATATACTTTGTGTATCTTTAGCAGTTATTTTAGACTTTATTTTAGGTGATCCTAATTGGCTACCACATCCTATTATATATATAGGAAAACTTATTGGAGCTATAGAAAAGTGGCTAAGAAAACATTTCCCTAATAATATTAAATTGAAGTGGGCTTCTTTATTTATGGTGTTTATGGTTTGTATAATTACATACACTATTCCATATTTATTACTTAAGCTATCTATAATAAATAATATTGTTTTTATAGTAGTTAATACTTTAATAATATGGACAACGCTTGCTGCTAAGAGTCTTCATACAGCCGGAATTCAGGTCTATAATGCTCTTGTTCATGATGATATAAAAGAAGCTAGAGTTAAGCTTTCATATATTGTAGGTCGAGATACAACTTCTTTAAGTAAGGATGAAATAATTCGAGGTGATGTAGAAACTATAGCTGAAAATACTTCTGATGGTATAATTGCACCTATAATTTATGCCATCATAGGAGGGGCACCACTTGCTATGATGTATAAAGGAATTAACACCATGGATTCTATGGTAGGGTACTTAAATGAAAAATATAAGAATATAGGTTTTTTCCCAGCAAATGTTGATGATATATTTAATTTTATTCCTGCTAGACTAACTGGAGTATTAATGTGTCTTACAGCATGGGTAGTTAAGGGAAGGATAATTGAATCCTTTAAGATTATGATTAGAGACAGAAAGAATCATAAAAGTCCTAATTGTGCCTATCCTGAGGGAGCTACTGCTGGAGCCTTATCTATTCAATTAGGTGGTGCTAATACCTACTTTGGAGAAATAGTAGAAAAACCAACTATTGGAGATGCTACAGAAGCTTTAAGTCATCAACACATTAAGAAATCTATAATACTAATGTATAGTAGTGAAATTTTACTAATAATATTAAGTTTAGCATCTGTAATTATACTTTAGTTAAAGGTGAGTGTTTATATATACTTGCACATATTAAGATGAAAGGTGGTATATATATTTTGAAACATGGAGGAGATATATATACTGAAGGTACTTTAATTGGAAGAAAACTTTTAGACTTTAGCTCAAATGTAAATCCTATATCCATATCTAAGGATTTTAAGGGAAATATAGGAGAAGCTTTAGAAAAGGTACCTCTGTATCCAGATATAAAATATAGAGAATTAAAAAATAACCTATTAAATTATTTATTTAAAAGTAATGAGTATTTTAATGGAAATGCCTATGGTAAAGAGTATTTTAATAGCATAGGTATTGAAAATATTATAGTAGGAAATGGAGCAGCTGAAATTTTAGATTTAGTTATAAGCTACTTGAATTCTATAACCATAGTTGTTCCTTCCTTTGTAGAATACGAAGATTTTAGTAAAAAACATAAATTGAATATCAATTATTCTTTTTTAAATGAGTTTATGGAATATGATTATGAAGATATTTTTGCACAGATACAAAATACTGAGGGGTTAATAATAGCTAATCCCAATAATCCAAATGGTTGTATTATTGATCATTGTAAATTTAAAAACATATTAGATTATTGTGAAGCTCATAATAAATTAGTGATTATTGATGAAGCGTTTATAGAGTTTGTATTAGATAATAATAAGAGTATAATTAATTATATACATAATTATAGTTGTATTGTAATTGTTAGAGCTATAACAAAATTTTTCTCCATGGCAGGAGTTCGTTTGGGCTATGCTATAAGTAGAAATAATAAATTACTAGATTTCATTATTTGTAATCAAAATCCTTGGACAGTAAATTGTTTTGCAGAAGTTGCTGCTAAGTATGCATTATTTGATGAAAAGTTTATAGATGAAAGTAAAAATTGGTTGATATCCGAAAGAGCATTTATGAAAAAATCTTTGAATCATATAAACATTATACAAAATGTGTATGAAAGCAAGGCTAATTATTTTCTTTGTAAGATAAAAGGAATTACAAGCTCACAACTTTTAAAACAGCTTATGGAAAAGGGTATTTTAATTAGAAATTGTAATAACTATACTGGTCTTAATGATAGTTTTGTAAGGGTAGCTATAAAAACTAGAGATATGAATGAAACTATTATAAAAGCTTTAAGTGAAATTAGTAACTAAATAAATATTAAAATAAAGGATAGGATTCTCATGGATAGTTTTAATGATTCCGTATTTATTTCATTGAATGGTATGAATACTAAAGTTTTAATATTAGGAGGAGGAAAAAGTGCTTTAATAAAAGCTAAAACTCTTTTAAATAGTAAGTTTGTGGTTCATTGCATCTCAGAGCAGTTTACAGATGAATTTAAGTTGTTAGATGGTGCTTATGGTAATTTGAAACTTCTAGATAAAACTTTTACTAATGAGTTATTGGAGGATTATCATTTAATTGTAATTTGTACAAATGATTCTAAATTCAACGAAAATATTAGGAATATATGCAACAGTAAAAATAAAATTTTTATTGATACTACCCTTCCGGAGAATTCTAAAGCTGTTCTTTGTGCTACAGGAAGAAGTGAAAATATTGCTTTGGGGCTTCGAATTAAAGGAAAAAATCCTAAAGCATCGGTTTTTTTATGCAATAAGGCAAAGGAGTATCTTCAGAACTTTGACAATTATATAGAATTTATAACTCATATTAGAAATAATGTAACAACTTTAAATAATAAAAGTGAAATTCTAAATTTTATATGTTCTGAAGATTTTCTTTTCTTCTTTAACCATGGATACCATATTGAGATTTTGCAATTATTTTATTCAGATTTAATAAATGAATGGGTATAGATTTAAATTATACAATGAATGGAGGAGTAGAATTGAATTTAAAATTAGCTACACGAAAAAGTAAGCTTGCTCAAGTTCAAACTGATTATGTAATGGATTTGGTTGAAGAGCTACATAATATAAAATGTGAAAAGGTTCTTACAGATACTTTAGGAGATAAAAGACTTGATGTAACATTAGATAAAATAGGTGGAAAGGGAGTCTTTATAAAAGAGTTAGAAAAATTAATGATTGATGGAAAAGCACATGGAGGAGTCCATAGTATGAAGGATGTACCCTATGAGCTACCAGATGGTTTCTCTATTGCTGCTACACCAATAAGGGAAGATGTAAGGGATGCCTTTGTTTCTATGAATGGTGTTTCATTTTTTCATTTACCTAAGGGGGCTAGAGTTGGTACTAGTAGTAAAAGAAGAAGTGAGCAAATTCTTCTTCTAAGACCAGACATTGAAATAGTTCCTGTAAGAGGTAATGTTCAAACAAGAATTGATAAGATTGAAAATGAAAACTTAGACGGAATAGTATTAGCAGCTGCTGGATTAAAGAGATTAGGATTAGAAGGAATTATTACCAATTATTTTGAAACAAATGAAATAATTCCTGCTATTGCACAAGGAGCTTTAGGTATAGAAATTCATGAGAGTTGTGAATATGCAGATGAATTAAGGGCTCTAGATAATGAGGAAGTTAGAATTTGCGTAGAAGCTGAAAGAAGTTTTATGAGAGAGTTAAAGGGTGATTGTCATTCTACTATTGGTGCATATGCTTCTATAGAGGATGATGTAATGACTATTATGGGTATATATGAAGTCAATGGTAAATTAGTAAAAGACACTATAATAGGAAATAAAGAAGAATATTTAAACTTAGGAAAAAAATTATCACAAGTTATCTTAAATAAGTAGATATTTAATAGGAGGATTTATGGGAAAGGTTTATTTAATTGGAGGTGGTCCAGGATCACCAGACTTAATAACATTAAGAGCTATAAAGGTTTTAAGAGAATGTACAGCTATACTTTATGACAGATTATCTGGTTCTGAAATATTAAAATATGTAAATAGAGATGCAAAACTTTATTATTGTGGAAAAGAGCCAGGATGTCACTATAAAACTCAGGAAGAGATTAATGATACCTTAGTTAAATTAGCAAAAGAAGGACATATTGTTGGAAGAATTAAAGGTGGAGATCCATACATATTTGGTCGTGGTGGTGAAGAAGCTTTAGCTCTAATAGATGAAAATATTGATTTTGAAGTAGTGCCAGGTATAACTTCACCTATTGCAGCACTCAATTATGGTGGCATACCTGTAACTCATAGGAAAATTGCCCAAAGTTTTCATGTCTTTACTGCTAAAAGTGCAGCTGGTTTAAACTTAGATTTTGAAACTATAGCTAAATTAAAGGGTACTTTAATTTTTATGATGGGTTATGAACAATTAGGAGGCATTTGCAACGGTCTTATTACTGCTGGATTAGGAGAAGAAACTCCAGTAGCTCTTGTAATGAGTGGAACTACCTCTAATCAAAAGAAAGCAGTAGGAACTTTAAAAGATATAACTGAAATAGCAAAGGAAAAGGGCATATCAAATCCATCTATCATTGTAGTGGGAGAAGTAGTCAAATTCAATGATAAGTTGAATTGGTTTGAGAAGTTACCTCTATTCGGAAGAAATATTTGCATAACTAGGAGTAAAGCTCAAAGCAGGGAAATTGGCGATGAATTATCTAAATTAGGAGCTTCAGTTACAGAAATAAATTCTATTGCAATAGAACCTAATCCTGAAAGTATTAAAGCTATTGAAAATAAATTAGAAGACTATAAGTATATATTATTAACTAGTATTAATGGAGTTGAAATGCTATTTAATGCATTATACCATAACAGTATAGATATAAGAAAAATTAAAGGTGAGTTTGTTTCCATAGGAGATGCTACTACTAAAGCTTTAAAAGCTAAGGGAATAATTCCAACTTTAACAGCAGAGGAATTTACAGGTGAAGGTTTATTTAAAGCTATAGAACTAAAGGTTTCATCAGGAGATAAAATATTAATTCCACGCTCCAAAAAGGGGAGAGACTATATTGTAAATGAACTTCGAAATATTGGAGCTGAGGTAGATGATATACCAGTATATGACACAGTTATTGGTGAAAATCCTAATTTAGTTTCTTTTGATAATTGTGATACAGTTGTATTTACTAGTCCTAGCACCGTAGAAAATATGATTACTTTAGTTGGAATAGATAAGGTAAAAGAAAAATCAATTATATCAATAGGGCCTATTACTTCAAAGGCATTAAATGTTCATCAATTATCCTATACACAATGTGATAAAATTGGAACTCAAGGTATTATAGATACCTTAATAAAATAAATTTTTTTAAGACTGAAAGGTAGGTGTATCATGGCCTTGCATTAATAGGCCATGTTTATTATGTTCAAAAGATATAGAAGATTAAGAGAAACTAGTGCAATAAGAGATATGGTACGTGAAACTATTTTAAATAGTAATGATTTTATATACCCAATTTTTGTGGTTGAAGGAGAAAATATTAAAGAAGAGATTCCATCTCTAGTAGGGAATTACCACTGGTCTTTAGATAGATTACCAGAAGTTATAGATGAAGTTATTGCTGCAGGAGTAAAAGGTATAATCTTATTTGGACTTCCGGACGAGAAGGATGAAATTGCTTCTTCAGCTTTCTGTGAAGAGGGTATAGTTCAAAGAGCAATAAGAAAAGTCAAAGAAATCTCTAAGGAATTATTTGTTATTACTGATGTATGCATGTGTCAATACACTTCTCATGGTCATTGTGGAGTTATTAAAAATGAGAGAGTAGATAATGATGAAACCTTAAAGTACTTAGCTAAGATTGCACTTTCTCATGCTCAAGCTGGAGCTGACATGATTGCACCTTCAGATATGATGGATGGTAGAGTTAAAGCCATAAGGGATATCTTAGATGAAAACGGATTTAAGCATATATCTATAATGAGTTATAGTGCAAAATATAGTTCTGCTATGTATGGTCCTTTTAGAGCAGCTGCAAATTCAGCTCCTCAATTTGGAGATAGAAGCAGCTATCAAATGGATCCTGCCAATGGTAAGGAAGCTATGAGAGAAATTGCAGCTGATATTGAAGAAGGTGCTGATATAGTAATGGTTAAACCAGCTATATTATATTTAGACATAATAAAAGAGGCCAGTATGACTTTTAATATGCCTATAGCTGCCTACAATGTCAGTGGAGAATATGCTATGATAAAAAATGCAGGAGAAAATGGATTAATTGATGAAAAAAGAGCTGCTCTTGAAATGTTAACTTCAATAAAAAGAGCGGGTGCTAAATTAATTATAACTTACTATGCATTAGAAGCAAGTAAATGGATTAAAGAATAAATAGATTTAACATAAAAACTCATTGTAATAAAGCAATGAGTTTTTTTATACAACAATAATTAGAAATCAGAATTTAGATATTTGGTATAATGAATAATTTTAAAACAAAATTCATACTTATAAATTATATCATTGATTGTATAAAATTTTAGCAGTATAATAGGTTTAGATGTTTATTAGTAGAAAATAGGGGTGAATATGGATGAATGTTAAAGAAAAAATTGAAAGCCTAAGAAGGGCTATGAAGGAAAATCAATTATCAGCTTACATTATTCCTAGTTTTGATTCTCATCAAAGTGAATATGTAGCTGAATACTTCAAAGCTAGAGCATGGATTTCTGGCTTTACAGGTTCAGCAGGAATTGTAGTGGTAACTCTTAATAGAGCAATACTATGGGCAGATGGTCGTTATTATATTCAAGCTGAAAAGCAACTATCTGGTACAGGAATAGAGCTTTTTAAAATGGGACAACCTAAGGTTCCTACTTTCACAGAATTTCTAAAAAAAGAACTTAATCCAGGAGATATAGTTGGTTTTGATGGTTCTGTAATGCCTATTGGAATATATAAAACTATGACAGAAACATTTAAAAGCAGAAAAATAAAAATAAATCCAGAAAAGGATTTAATATCTCCAATTTGGAGTGATAGGCCAGCTATGCCTAATACAAAGGTGTTTCTTCATGATGTTAAATTTGCAGGTAAATCAGCATCAGAAAAACTTGCTATTATTCGTGAAAGGATGAAGGAAATAGGGGCTGAATATTACGTATTAAGTTCCTTAGATGATATCGCTTGGACATTAAATATTAGGGGAAATGATGTAGAAAGCAGTCCTGTAACAATATCTTATTTATTAATTAGCATGGATTATGTTAAGTTTTTCATAGATAATAATAAATTAACTGATGAAGTTATATCCAATCTAAAGGCTTCTTCTGTAGATATATTAAAGTATAATGAGATATTCAATAACTTAAAAGAACTTAAAGATACATCTATATTATTTGATCCAAATAAAACTAATGTGAAAATTCTTACCTCATTAAATGAATCTATTTCTAAAATCGAAAAAAGAAATATAACTACAGATTTAAAAGCTATAAAGAATGAAGTTGAAAGAAGTAACTTTAGAAACTGTACTATAAAAGATGGAGTTGCTATGGTTAAGTTTATAAAGTACTTAAAAGAAAATGTAGGTAAAGAACAAATATCTGAGATGTCAGCCACAGATACTCTAATTAAATTGAGAAGTGAACAAGAGTATTTTGTTGAACCAAGTTTTTCAACTATAGCTGCCTATAAAGAGCATGCTGCCATGATGCATTATTCTGCTACGCCAGAAAGTAATTATATTTTAAAGCCAGAAGGGTTATTTTTAGTGGATTCAGGTGGACAATATTATGATGGAACTACAGATATAACAAGAACAATAGTTCTAGGTGAATTGACCGAAGAAGAAAGAAGAGACTTTACTCTTGTAGTTAAGAGTAATTTAGCTTTAACTATGGCTAAGTTCTTATATGGAGCTACTGGATCTAATTTAGATGTTATTGCAAGAACACCACTTTGGGAAGCAGGAATTGACTATAAATGTGGAACTGGTCATGGAGTTGGATTTTTCCTTAATGTTCATGAAGGACCACAAAACTTCTCACAAGTTCCTAATACAGTAGTATTTGAAGAAGGAATGAATGTTACAAATGAACCTGGTGTATATAAAGAAGGTAAGCATGGTATTAGAATAGAGAATTTACTATTTGTTACTAAAGACAATGAAACAGAATATGGGGGACAATTTATGAAGTTTGATGTAGCTACCTATTGTCCTATAGATTTAGATGGTATAAAAATAGATATGCTTACAGAAAAGGAAAAATTATTCTTAAATAATTATCATAAAGAAGTATATAAATTGTTATCACCTTATCTAAATACAGAAGAAAAAGAATTTTTGAAGAAAGAAACTAGAGAAGTTTAAACTTATATTACAAATTATTGTTTCATAACAAAACAAAAATCATCTCTACATAATAGGGATGATTTTTATTATAGCATTTTAATATTATAGCATTTTAACTATTCCAGATATTATAATTAGTAACATACCTATAAACAAATAACTGAACATATTAGAATCACGGTTCATGGCAATACCTCCAAACTTACTGGTGTTTATATGTACACTTATAATATATACGCTATATAGGTGGAAAAAATACCTAATTAAATAATATAAAAAAATATAATATTTTACTATAATGTGATATAATTATACTTAATACACAAACATATAATAATTTATATATGCTTGTTAATATTATTTAAATTTGAGAGGTGATATTTAATGGATTTAAACTGGATTTGGTTTGGATTACTTATTTTTGTAATAGTTGTAGATATAACTACAAGTAGTTTTACCTTTTCATGGTTAGGGTTAGGATTTATTCCTGCTTTTATTGCAGGATATTTTGTAGACTTTACTACACAAATATGGATTGCTTTAATACTAGGAACTATTGCAATTATATTTGGATTAAAGGTGTCTAAAAAATATATTAACGTAAATCTACCAACTGAAAAACCATTGGTTGGCAAGTATGAAGATAGAGAGTTTGTATCTGAAGTTAAATTAGAAAGTAATAGGGAATGTAGAATAAAAGTTAACGAAGTTTATTGGACAGCTAGAAATATAGGTGAAGATATAAATATTGGTGATACTTTTAAGGTGTTAAAAATTGAAAATAATAAATTGATAATTAAAAAAGGAGTGATTTAAATGGAATTAGTAATTGGTGTTTTAGTCATACTATTTGTAGTTCTAGTCATCATAATTTCATCAGTTAAAGTAGTTAACACTGGTTCTAACTATGTTATGGAGAGGTTTGGTCAATTTTATAAGGTATTAGAACCTGGCTGGCACTTAACAATACCTTTTGTGGACTTTATTAGAAAGAAGGTATCTGTTAAACAACAAATACTTGATATACCACCACAAAACGTAATAACTAAAGATAATGTTAATATTTCTGTAGATAACGTTATATTTTATCAAGTTTTAAGTGCAAAGGATGCAGTTTATAACATAGAAAACTATGTTCAAGGTATAATGTATTCCACTATAACTAATATGAGAAATATTTTAGGTGATATGACTCTAGATGAAGTATTAGCAGGAAGGGACCTTATAAACTCAAAATTATTACAAATCGTTGATAATGTTACTGATGCTTATGGAATTAAGTTATTGTCTGTAGAAATTAAAAATATTGTACCTCCATCAGAAATTCAACAGGCTATGGAAAAACAAATGAGAGCTGAAAGAGATAAGAGGGCGATGATTCTTCAAGCAGAAGGATCAAGACAATCAGAAATTGAAAAAGCTGAAGGAGAAAAGAGAAGTAAAATACTTGCTGCTGAAGCGGAAAAAGAAGCAAATATTAGAAGAGCAGAAGGATTAAAAGAATCTCAATTACTAGAGGCAGAAGGTAAAGCAAAAGCTATTGAAAAAATTTCAGAAGCAGAAGCAGAAGCGATAAGAAGAGTAAATGAAGCTATAATTCAATCAGGAACTAATGAAACTGTTATAGCTTTAAAACAAGTTGAAGCTCTTAAAGAGATGGCTAATAATCCTGCTAACAAGCTTATATTACCAAATGAAACACTATCTTCCCTTGGAAGTATAGCAGCTATTGGTGAAATGTTAAAAAATAATAAATAGTAATAAAACAAAGCATTAGGATACACCCTAATGCTTTGTTTTATATATAAATAATCACAATATCTATATTAAAATGTTGAAATTATTAAATAAATATTGTAAAAAATTCTATATTAGCATATACTCTTAATACAGTGAAATGAGAAAGTTTATATAAATATATAATTTAAAAGGTAGGTGAAAATTTTATGAATAATTTAAACATTGATTTAGACTTAATGTTAGAGCTTAGCTTATCAGAAACAAGAGGTGAAGGGGAATGTTATTTAAACTTGAATGATGGTGAATTTTCTTATATTCCTCAAAGTATTATAGAAGCATTAAAGGATGAATCCAAATTTGATAAACTTGAAAGTTGGGAAAAGGAATTAGCTACAGAAGCAGAAGATGTTACTATGAATTATAGTGATAATTATCTTTATATTCCACTAATAGATGAAAGTATATTAGTGAATTCCATGAAAAGCTACTTAGATACTTTAAATCCTAATGACAAAAATGAAATTTATAGTAAGGTTGATTGGTCAAATCCTCTATTAACTTTTAATAGAGTTTTAATTAATAAAGACAAATTAGATGAATTTTATACCTTTAGAGATGAATTTTTAATTAATCATTTAATTGATTGGTTAAAAGAGAACAACATAAGTGTAGTTAAATAGTTTTATAATACAAATAAAAAGACGTAGAATTCTTATTAGAGTTCTACGTCTTTAATCTTAATCTAGAAAAGGAGTTTCTCTTTCTATATATACTTTATGCCAAATTAAGAATATAAGTATTGTCCAAATCTTTCTACTTAAGTCAAATGGACCCTTTCTATGATCTTCTACTAATTTAATAGCAGCAGCTTTATTTACAAATTCATCAGCGTTACTATTTTTTATTATGTCCATAGCCCATTGATAAAGTTCATCCTTAAGCCATAATCTTATTGGAACTGGGTATCCCAGTTTTTTTCTATCTAGAGCAGTTAAGAATGGTAATTCTGATTTAAAAGACTCTCTTAATAAGTATTTTGTTACATGACCATTGATTTTTTCATCTGCAGTGAGCTTTGAAGCAACTTTAAACACTTCTTTATCTAGGAATGGTACCCTAAGCTCTAAAGAATGAGCCATAGTCATTCTATCAGCTTTAACAAGGATATCTCCTGTAAGCCATGTATTAAAATCTACAAACTGCATTTGAGTAATAGGGTCATACTGAGCAGCTCTATCATAGATATCATTCATAGATCGCTTAATTGTATATTTTGACTCATACTTATTAAGTATTCCTTCTTTTTCATCATCTAAGAAGATTTTTGCATTACCCACATAACGCTCTCTCATAGGAGTACAGCCTCTATCAATAAAGCTTTTTCCTCTTGTTCCTTCTGGTATAAGTGATGCACCAGATTTTAAGGCTTTCTTTAAGAAGCCAGGTACATAATCAAACATTTTTAACGAATTAGGTTCATGGTAAATAGTATATCCACCAAATACCTCGTCAGCGCCTTCTCCAGATAAAATAACTGTAACATGCTTAGCTGCTTCTTTTGCTATAAAATAAAGTGGTATAGCTGCAGGGTCTGCTACTGGTTCATCCATATGCCAAATTATTTTAGGTAATTCATTGGCAAATTCTTCATAAGAAACTATTTTACTTATGTTTTCTAGCCCTAGTTTATCAGCTGATTCTCTAGCTAAGTCAATTTCACTATATCCATTTCGGTCAAAACCTATGGTAAAGGTCTTTAAGTCCGGCATGTGTTTTTTTGCTAAAGCAGTTACTACAGTAGAATCAATCCCACCTGATAAGAAAGATGCAACAGGAACCTCAGATTGCATATGCAGTTCAACAGAATCTTCTATGGCCTTACGAATTTCTTCCATCTTTTCATCTTTAGGTCCTGGAGTAGGGTTAAACTTGATGGAATAATAGCAACTTATTTCATGAGCTTTACCTAATTCTTTCTTTATAATATGGCCTGGTTTTAAAACCTTTATATCCTTTAGTAAAGTTTTAGGTTCAGGTACAAATTGGAATGTAAGATAGTCATGAAGTGCTCCATTATCAATATCAACACAGTCGCTATCTGGATTAGCATGAAAACTCTTAAGCTCAGAAGCTACATAAAGTCCAGTTTCATTTTCTGTATAATAAAATGGCTTTATTCCAAATGGATCTCTTCCACCTAAGAATACTTTTTTCTTTCTATCCCAAATAATAAATGAGAACATTCCTCTAAGTTTCTCAACAAACTTATCTCCTAAGTGAGTATATAATGTAGCTATTACTTCTACCTCTGAGTTAGTAGTAAAACTATAGCCTTCTTTTATTAATTCATCTCTTAAAGATATATAATTATATATTTCTCCATTAAAAACTATTTCTAATTCATCCTTATAAGAATAGGGTTGAATTCCGTTTGCCAAATCAAGAATACTTAGTCTTTTAAAACCTAAATAAACATTTTCGTCCATATACTCTCCATCTTGAGTTGGGCCTCTATGTTTAATAACTTCTCTCATATCACGAAGAGTTTCTTTCTTTTCTTCTAGTATTTTAGAATTGCTAAAAAACGTTACAAATCCGCACATCGATAATCCTCCTTAGTGTTTATACACATAAAAATATTTTACAATATATATCTATCTTAATCAATATATTCATTATTATATAATTAGTAGTACCTAACTATTATTTCTATCACATAGTATACCATATTTCTACATGAAAAGTTATATAAGTTGGATAACTTTTCAACCAGGATAAGAACTTTAAAATGGTTGTAATAAAATGTAAAAATAATCAGATAATTATTTTATGGAAAAAAAAGGTAATTAAATATTGTAATAGAATAATAATAATAGAATCAATATGGTATTAATTAAGGGGAGAGAGATTATGAGTAATTGTTGCGGTAAAAATATCTGTTTTTATTATTATGGAGAGGATCATTTGGTGATTAATCTATATAAATACATAAAACAGCAAATAGAAAATAATAACTATGTTTATCTTTATGTAGATGAAGATATATATAAATTACTTACTAATAATTTAGATTTAAATGAAAGATTAATGATAGAAAATATTAAGATGAGTAGTATATTAATGTCATCCTATAATGAAAATATAAACTCTACGATGATTTCAAAGTTTTTTAGAGATCTTAAAGCCAAAGCCTCAAATTCAGGATTTTGGGGAGGGTGCTTTATAATAGATGGTGCTAAGATATTAAATAATACATGCAATACAATATTTCAAGAATTTATTAAAGCTTTATCTAATATATGCGAAGAGGAACGTATAGATATATTGACATGCTATGACTTTTTAGATTATGTAAATAGAGGAAAAACTATTACTGAAGACATTATGAGAGGCTCTTATAAATACCATGATTATAGGATGTTTGGAAATGAAATTTTACCAATAGAATCCTTTCAAGTAGAAAGTAATATAGTATAGAAAAATTTGGATATTACATTCTCTTATAGGTAATAAAGTTCTATAGAAAAGAGTGATAAATAAGTCTATTGACACACATAACGGCTATGATATTATATAATTATAAATGACATTGAAATTATTTATATTTAATGTCATAAAGATTTAATTATATCTAGATAATAGTTAGTATATATAGAAAAGAGGAAGAAAAATATGTCAATAGTTAATATAAGTGATAAAGCTACTACTGAATTCTTACAATTTTTAAAGGATAATGAAGTTACCACAGATACAGTAAGAATTCATTTTGCAGGTATGGGTTGTGGGGGTGCTGTATTTAATCTAGTTTTAGATGAGAAAAAAGATACTGATAACATAGAAGTAGTAGAGGGACTTACATTTTTAGTAGATAAGGGAGTTACTGAGCAATTTGGTGAATTAACAATTCTTTCTGCAGATGAGAATGGTAGAGGTGGGTTCTCCATAGAACCAGAAAAAAAACCAGAAGGTGGCGGTTGTGCTGGTTGCACAAGTTGTGGTTAAATTTAATAAATAATAATTATATTACTGAAAGTGCAGTGTTAAACTTGTTTAATATTGCACTTTTTTTAGTATGTATATTTATTTCAAATAAAATCTATTAATAAATCCAATGATAAATACAATTGACATTCATAGTAATATTTATTAGTGTAATAAATATGTAGATTCATTGACACAATAGTAATGTATCTATAAAACTGAAAATGAAAAGAGGTAAAGATTATGTCAACAGTTAAAATAAGTGATAAAGCTACCGTTGAATTCTTACAATTTTTAAAAGATAATGAAGTTACAGCAGATACAGTAAGAATTCATTTTGCAGGTATGGGATGAGGCGGCCCATCATTTAATCTAGTTTTAGATGAAAAAAAAGATACTGATAACACAGAAGTAGTAGACGGACTTACATTCTTAGTAGATAAGTCTGTTACTGAGCAATTTGGAGCTCTTACTATTCTTTCAGGTGAAGAGAATGGTAGAGGTGGATTTTCTATAGAGCCTGAAAAGCAAGCAGAAGGTGGCGGATGCTCAAGTTGTAGTAGCTGCGGCTAATGAATAAGTAAAATCTTATATTAAAATAAAAGTGCAATGTTAATTTTATTTAGCATTGTACTTTTATTTTAATATACTTATTTCCATCTATAGAAAACATATTTGAGTATAAAACTTTTCATATTGTTTAAACTAATGGTGACAAATAAGTAGGAGGGAAATATTATGGCAAAAGCAGGAATGAGAAGACCAGATCCAAAAGATTCACATGGTACAGAAAGTAATAAACATAATCACTTTCCTAAAAATGAAGTTCATCCAGTACCAGAACTTCAAGGAAGGGCTAAAACTTCAGATAAAAAATCTAAGCCAATTAGCTATGATGGAAAATGGTAAAATAATGTGAGAATAAAAATAAAGTACACATTATGGTAGCAATTTAAACTAAAAGAAGTAATAAGCAGCACTTACTTAAATAAAGAGTAGGTGCTTTTATTATGGTTAGATTACATGGTTTAAAGGATTAATCATTGCTTACTAGACTTTCTTTTTATATCTTTTATATGCTATAATACTATAGAAATTCAAAAGGAAAAATGGAGGAAATAGTAAATGAATGAAAATAATAAGATTGATATATATGGTCTAAATAAAAATTTAAAATACTTTATAGAAACATGGGGTTGTCAAATGAATGAAGAGGACTCCGAAAAATTATCTGGTGGATTAAAACCATTAGGATATGTAAGAACTGACTCTAAAGAAGAGGCAGATATAATAATCTTTAATACATGTTGTGTTAGGGAAAATGCTGAGCAAAAGGTAGATGGAAACCTAGGGGCTTTAAAAAAACTAAAAAAAGAGAACCCTAATAAGGTTATTGCTGTTACAGGTTGCATGATGCAACAAGGGGGAATGGCAGACAAAATAATAGGTAAGTTTCCTTTTGTAGACATAATTATAGGAACTCATAATGCTTATAAGTTTACAGAATATCTTGGAAGAGCTTTAGGTGGCGAAAGACCTATAGTAGAAATTTGGGATAAAGAAGCAGATATAATAGAAGGAGCTCCTATTGATAGAGCAAGTACTATAAAAGGCTTTGTTACAATAATGTATGGTTGTAACAACTTCTGTACTTATTGTATAGTTCCCCATGTAAGAGGACGTGAAAGAAGTAGAAACTCTGCTGAAATAATAAAAGAGATAGAGAGTATGGTTAAAGAGGGATATAAAGAAATCACCCTTCTTGGACAAAATGTTAACTCCTATGGTAAGGGATTAGACGAAAATATTAACTTTGCAGAACTTTTAAGAAGAATAAATGAAGTAGATGGTATTGAGAGAGTGAAATTTATGACTTCTCATCCAAAGGACTTAAGTGATGAAGTAATTGATGTAATTGCAGCTGGAGATAAGTTATGTGAATCTATTCATCTTCCAGTACAATCTGGATCATCAAGAATATTAAAAAAGATGAATAGACACTATACTAGAGAGCAGTATTTAGAATCAATTAGAAAAATTAAAGAAAGAATTCCTAATGTAGCATTAACTACAGATATAATTGTAGGGTTCCCAGGAGAAACTGAAGAGGATTTTGAAGATACTTTAAGTCTAGTTAAAGAAGTTGAGTATGATTCTGCCTTTACCTTCTTATATTCTAGAAGGGGTGGTACTCCTGCAGACTTAATGTTTGACCAAGTAGATGAAAAAGTTAAAAAAGATAGATTCAATAGATTAGTTGAAGTCGTTAATGAAATTTCTGCTAAGAAAAATAAGCTTTATGATGGAAAAATTGTTGAAGTTCTTGTAGAAGGTGAAAGTAAAAGTGATGATACAAAATTAACCGGAAGGACAAGAACAAGTAAACTAGTTAATTTTACTGGTAATAAAGAAAATATAGGTAAGTTAGTTAATGTTAGAATCACTAAAGCAAATTCTTTTTCATTAATAGGAGAAGAAGTATAAAAGCGACTTTGTCGCTTTTTTTAAATAATTATGAAGGAGAGATATATATGGCATTAACTCCAATGATGCAACAATATTTTCAAATTAAAGATAAATATAAAGAGTGTATCTTATTTTTCAGACTAGGCGATTTCTATGAAATGTTCTTTGATGATGCTAAAGTTGCATCAAAGGAGTTAGAGTTAACACTAACGGGAAGAGATTGCGGTCTTGAAGAAAGAGCTCCTATGTGTGGGATTCCTTTTCATGCAGCTAAGAATTATATTGGAGCCTTAATATCAAAAGGGTTTAAGGTAGCTATTTGTGAGCAGGTAGAAGATCCAGCAGTGGCTAAAGGAATTGTAAAGCGTGATGTAGTAAAAATTTATACCCCAGGAACTTACACAGAAGCTTCCTATTTAGATGAGAGTAAAAATAGCTATACAGCTAGTTTATATGTGAAGGGAAATCACATTGCATTGGCCTTTTGTGATGTGTCTACAGGGGATTTCTATACTACTGAATTTAAATATAATATTAATGTACTTATAGATGAATTATGTAAATTTAATCCTCGAGAGATAATTATTACAGAAAACTTTAACCAAGAGATTATGGATGAAATTATAAGTAGAACATCCTTTTATATATCCCACTTCCAAGATGGTAATTTTAATATGGAAGAAAAAGATCTTAAAGAACAGTTCTTGAACATAGAAATAGATAAATTATCAGAAATAGTAATTAAAACTTGTAATGGATTAATTAGATATATAAAAGAAACTCAAAAGGTTTCCTTGACTCATATAAACCATATAGAGATATATGATATCTGCACCTATATGACCATAGATGTTAACTCAAGAAGAAACCTTGAACTGGTGGAGAATATCAGAGATAAAGGAAAAACAGGAACTCTTTTATGGGTTATAGATAAAACAAATACATCTATGGGTGGAAGAAGAATTAGAAAGTGGTTAGAAGAGCCTCTAATTATTAAGGAAGATATTTTAAATAGACAAGATGCCATTGAAGAGTTTACTAAGGATATAATCTTAATGGAAGATTTAAAGGAAGCTTTAAATAGCATTTATGATATTGAGAGATTGGTTGGTAAAATAAGCTCTACTGCAATAAATGCAAAGGAACTTATATCATTAAAGCATTCCATTGCTAAAGTTCCAAGGATTAAAGAACTTATTTCTAATCTTACAAGTCCTTTAATGAAGGATGTTTATTCTAACTTAGATGAGCTAAGAGATATTTGGACTTTTCTCGAAAGCTCTATTATGGATGAACCTTCTTTGTCTGTTAAGGAAGGTAATATTATTAAAATTGGTTATAATTCATTAGTAGATGAATTAAGAGAAAGTAAAACTAACGGAAAGCTTTGGCTTGCAAATTTAGAAAATGAAGAGAGAATAGCTACAGGTATAAAATCCCTTAAGATTTCTTATAATAAGGTTTTTGGATATTATATAGAAGTTACAAAATCTAATCTTTCCTCAGTGCCAGAAGGAAGATATATTAGAAAACAAACTTTGTCTAATGCTGAAAGATATATAACTCCTGAGCTTAAGGAGATGGAAGATAAAATCTTAGGAGCAGAAGAGAAATTAATTGCTCTTGAATACTCTATATTTACAGAGATTAGAGAGAAATTAGAAGAAAATATAGAGAGAATGAAAAATACAGCTAAGCTTATATCTGAAATTGACTGTATATGGGCTTTGGCTATGGTTGCTAGAGAACATAACTATGTGAAACCTGTAATTAACACTGAGGGAATCATAGAAATTCAAGAGGGTAGGCACCCAGTTGTAGAAGTTATTACAAAGGCAAATAGTTTTATATCTAATGATACTACCTTAAACCTTGAAGACAATAGACTTATGTTAATTACTGGTCCTAATATGGCTGGTAAGTCTACATATATGAGACAGGTAGCTTTAATTACATTATTAGCTCAAATGGGAAGTTTTGTTCCTGCCAAAGAAGCAAATGTTTCTATTTGTGATAAAATATTTACTAGAATAGGAGCTTCTGATGACTTAGCTGGTGGTAAGAGTACCTTCATGGTAGAAATGTGGGAAGTATCAAATATTCTTAATAATGCTACCAATAAGAGTTTGGTTCTTCTTGATGAAGTTGGTAGAGGTACTAGTACCTACGATGGACTTAGTATTGCATGGGCAGTTATAGAGTATATATGTAAAAATTCAAATATTAAATGCAAAACCCTATTTGCCACACATTATCATGAATTAACTAAGCTAGAAGGAGAAATTCCAGGAGTGAAAAATTACTCTATTTCAGCAAAAAAAGTAGATAATAATATTATATTCTTACGTAAAATTATAAAGGGTGGAGCAGATGAATCTTATGGTATAGAGGTTGCTAAACTTGCTGGATTACCTTCAGCAGTAATTTCTAGAGCAAGAGAAATTTTAGAAACTTTAGAAGATGGCACTTCAAAAGATATAATCAAAGAAGAAGCGAAAACTGTAATTCCATCTACAGAGAAATTAGAAAAAATAGAAAAAGAAATTTGTTTGACTCAGCAAATAGCTTTTGAAGATGTAGCTATGCAAAACTTAATTGACGAAATTAAATCTATAGATGTACTTAATCTTACACCTATGGATGGATTTAATAAATTATACGATATTATAAAAAAAGCTAAGAATATATAGATAAAATAATTATTTAAGGTGGGTGTATTATGAGAAGAATCAATTTATTATCTGAAAACACTGCCAATAAAATTGCAGCAGGAGAGGTTGTTGAAAGAGCTAGTTCTGTTGTTAAAGAATTAGTGGAAAACAGCCTTGATGCTGATAGTAAAAACATAACTATTGAAATAGAAGAGAGTGGCAATAAGCTTATAAGAATCACAGATGATGGACGTGGTATTCATCCTGAAGATATAAAAATAGCTTTTTTGCCTCATGGTACAAGTAAGATAAGTTCCGTGGAGGATATTTACGACATTCAATCCTTTGGATTTCGTGGAGAAGCTCTTGCTAGTATAGCTGCTGTTTCAAAGGTAAGACTAAAATCAAGGATGGAAACTTTTGATTATGGTAGAGAGATCTATATTGAAGGTGGAAAAGTAATCTATGAGAAAGATGTAGGTTGTAATTTAGGAACGGAAATTGAAGTTAAGGATTTATTCTTCAATACTCCAGGGAGGCAAAAGTTTTTAAAATCACCTCAAAGAGAGAAATCTATAATAAATGACTTGGTATTAAAGCTAGCTCTAGGAAATTATAAGACTTCTATAACCTTAATTAATGATGGCAAACAAACCCTTAGAACCTTTAGTGAAGATGAACTAGATAAAACCCTTAGAATTTTATATGGAAAAGAAGTATATGAAAATGTAATACCAATAGAAAACCATAGCGATATTTTATCTGTATATGGATATATTGGAAAAGAGAGTATTAGTAGAGGTAGTAGAAATAGACAAAGCATTTTTGTAAATAAGAGACTTATAAAAAGTTCTTTAATAACTGCTGCGGTAGAGAATGCATTTAAATCCTTTATTATGGTAAATAAATTTCCTTTCTTCGTTATACACATTGATATATTTCCAGAATTTATAGATCCCAATGTACATCCAACTAAAAATGAAGTTAAGTTTTTAGAGGAAAGAGTTTTATTTAAAACTATATTTGATGGAGTTCATAGTGCATTAAAAGAAAGCTTAAAGAAGAGTTTTATTATACCAGAAGAAATAGAGGATTTAGCTATAGTTCAAGAGGATAAACTACATAAAATCTATACTTCTTCAGAACCTAGTCAAATTGGATATTTAAATGATAATCACTATACTAGTGAGGATAATAATTTAGGTTATAATAAGGATTTTGGATTTAATAAAGAAGCAAATTATAATGACAAACCTTCTTATATAAGAGAAATTCCTATTGAAAATCAAGTTGAACCTAAAAGAGATAATATATATTCTAATAAGGAAATATCAAGGATTCCTAAAATTCCACCAATTAAACTTATTGGACAGTGTTTTAATAGTTATATAATTGGTGAATATTTAGATGAATTGTATTTAATTGATCAGCATGCTGCTCATGAGAAGATATTATTTGAAAAGTATAGAAAAAATATAGGTAATTTCAATGTGGTAAGTCAGATTTTAGCTGTACCTACAATCATTCCATTAACCTTTGATGAATATGCAATTTATAAAGATAATGAAGAAGTTTTCTTAAATGCAGGATTTATGGTTGAAAGTTTTGGCGAAAATGACGTGTTAGTTAGAGAGGTTCCAGTGTTTTTGGGGAAACCTCATATAAACAATTTGTTTCATGATATGATAGAAAATATAAAATCCATGGGTAGTGGTTTAACCATAGATATAAAATATGACAAAATAGCTTCTCTTGCTTGTAAGGCAGCTGTAAAGGCTAATGATAAATTATCAGATGTAGAGATCTTATCCCTCCTTGAAGAGTTAAGGTATATAGATGAACCATTTACATGTCCACATGGTAGACCTACTATAATTAAATATTCATTAAAGGAAATAGAAAAAAGTTTTAAAAGAATTTAGTATGAAGGGATTAAAGCAATGAAAGATTTATTTATATTAGCAGGACCTACTGGTATTGGCAAAACAAAGATTTCAATTCATATTGCCAAAGAACTTAATGGGGAAATAATATCTGCTGATTCTATGCAGATATATAAGAAGATGGATATTGGATCTGCTAAGATATCCAAAGAAGAGATGAATGGTGTGAAGCATCATCTCATTGATTTTTTAGATCCTAGTGAAAACTTCAGTGTGGCAGAGTTTAGTTCTTTGGCAAAGGAAACCATTGAAGAAATAAGTAGTGAGAATAAGCTTCCCATGCTGGTAGGTGGCACTGGGCTTTATATTAATTCTCTTATTTATAATTATAGTTTTGCTGAAACTAATAAAGATGAAGCTTATCGCAAAGAACTAGAACAGTTAGCCTTAGAAAATGGAGTAGAATATGTTCATGAGTTGTTAAAAGCCGTTGATGAAGTGAGTTATAACAAGTTATATCCAAATGATCTTAAAAGGGTAATTAGAGCTTTAGAGGTTTATAAGGTAACGGGAATTCCTATATCTAAAGCAGCTAAAAATGATGAGATTTTTGATATACCTTACAAAGTTTATTATTATGTATTAAATATGAATAGAGATAAGCTTTATGAAAGAATTAATCATCGTGTTGACTTAATGTTAGACGCTGGTCTTCTAGAAGAAGTAATAAGGTTAGAAAAAGAAGGATATACCACAGATATGCAATCTATGAAGGGAATAGGTTATAAAGAGCTATTACAACATCTTCATGGTGAAGTTTCTAAAGAGAAGGCTATAGAAAATATAAAGCAATTTAGTAGAAATTATGCTAAACGTCAGCTTACTTGGTTTAGAAAAGACCCAAGGGTTAAGTGGATAGACAAGGATGATTTTTCTAATGATGAGGATGTAGCAAAATTTATTATTAATGATTATAAAGAGAAAAAATATAAAGACTAAGTTAATTTTAAATATTGTATAAGATATATAGATAGCTATGAATATTAAGGAATTATTTGCTTAATATTTATAGCTATGTTAGTATTAGAATGTTATTTTATGTTTAAGGAGCGATTTTTTATGATAGAAAAAACTAAAGAGTTTTTAATAAATAACTTTAAAATAAATGAAGAAGTTTTTAAAGTATCAGAAGAAGCTTTAAAGGATATTCAAGAGCAATTTTCTATGATGGATGATATTCGAGAATATAATCAATTAAAAGTTCTTAGTGCTTTGCAAGCTGAAAGAGTTAGTGATATGCATTTTACTAATTCTAGTGGATATGGTTATGGTGATGTTGGTAGAGATACTTTAGATAAGGTTTTCGCTAGAGTATTTAATACAGAAGCAGCCCTAGTTAGGCCACACTTTGTAAATGGAACTCATGCTATTGGATGTGCTTTATTTGGCAACCTACGACCAGGAGATACAATGCTGAGTATATGTGGTTCACCTTATGATACCTTACATAACATTATAGGAATAACTAAGGATGTAAATATAGGCTCTTTAAAGGAATATGGGGTAAACTATAAGCAATTAGAGTTGACAAGTGCAGGTAAAGTTAATATTGAAGAGGTTCAAAAGACTTTAAAAGAAGACCATAGCATAAAACTTGTACATATTCAAAGATCTACAGGATATGGGTGGAGAAATGCACTGTTAGTAGAGGAAATAGGTGAAATAATAAAGTCAATTAAAGAGATCAAACCAGAGGTAATTTGCTTTGTTGATAACTGTTATGGCGAATTTATAGATACTATAGAGCCAACAGATGTAGGAGCTGATCTTATAGCTGGTTCTTTAATAAAAAATATTGGTGGGGGAATTGCGCCAACAGGGGGGTACATAGCAGGTAAAGAAGCCTATGTAACTCAAGCAGCTTATAGATTGACCATTCCAGGTATAGGTGGAGAGTGTGGTTCTACCTTTGGTGTTATGAGAAGTTTATATCAAGGATTGTTTTTAGCCCCTCACGTGGCTGTGGAAGCTGTAAAGACAGCTATATTCTGTTCAAGGGTAATGGAACTTTTAGGTTTTGAGGTACTCCCAAAATATGATACTAAGAGAAGTGATATCATACAAGCTGTTAAATTTAATGATAAAGATAAATTAATTCAGTTTTGCAAGGGTATTCAAGCGGGTTCTCCAATAGATTCATTTGTAGAATGTGAACCTTGGGCTATGCCTGGTTATGAAGATGAAGTAATTATGGCTGCGGGTGCATTTATACAAGGTTCTTCCATTGAACTTTCTGCTGACGCTCCAATAAGAGAGCCATATATAGCATATCTTCAAGGTGGATTGACCTTTGATCATGGAAAAGTTGGAGTTTTAATGGCTATATCTAGAATATTATCTTAATTAGGAGTTAAATTAATAGATGTATAATAAATTTATTTTATTATATAAAAAATATTAAGAAGCTATTATAGCTTCTTAATATTTTCTATAGATTCCTGATAGTTTACCTAAGATTTTGCAATCGTCAACAATTATTGGCTCCATGGTGGAGTTTTCTGGTTGTAGTCTAATATGCCCATCTTCTTTAAAAAAAGTTTTTATAGTGGCTTCATTTTCTATTAGAGCAACTACAATATCTCCATTAGATGCAATAGAAGTTTTTTCTATTATAGCTAAGTCTTTATCATGGATTCCAGCTTCTATCATACTGTCACCTTGAACTTTAAGTATAAATAATTCATTTGTACTGTTTACAAAGTCAAGGGGGATAGTTAGATAATCTTCTATACTTTCTTGGGCAAGTATAGGAATTCCAGCTGTAACTTTACCTATAATAGGAATATTAATCATTTCTTTTTTATTATGAGGTTCTTGCAGTAATTCTATTGCCCTTGGTTTAGTTGGGTCACGTCTTATTAAGCCTTTTTTCTCAAGTCTAGTAAGATGACCATGAACCGTAGATGTTGAACTTAAATTTACAGCTTCACAAATTTCTCTTACTGAAGGGGGATACCCTTTAGTATTAACTTGATTTTTAATAAACTCATAAATTTCTGATTGTTTACCACTTTTAATTTCAATCATGAAAACACCTCTCAATCTAGATAATTATACCATAAGAAATAAAGAATATCAAACCTTTGTTCTCATATAGGAAAATTATTGTAGTAAATTTAAATAAAAACTGGAGATGAAAAAATGGAAAATTTTTTAGAATTAAATATAAATGCGGAAATAATAAAGGTATTGGAGGAATTAAAGATAACAAAGCCAACTCTAATACAAGAATTATCAATTCCTAAAATATCAGAAAATATGGATGTGATAATGCAAAGTGAAACAGGCAGTGGTAAAACCTTGGCTTATTTGCTACCACTAATTGAGAGAATTGATTATGAAAAAAGAGAAAATCAATTTATAGTCTTAGTTCCTACCCATGAATTAGCCCTTCAAGTAAATGAAGTTTTAAGTACTTTGGGAGATAAATCTTCTTTGAATATAAAGTCTACGGTTATCATGGGGGATGTAAATATAAAAAGACAGGTTGAAAAACTAAAGGAAAAACCTCAATTTGTAATAGGTTCTCCAGGAAGAATACTAGAGCTAATAAAAATGAAAAAAATAAGTGCTCATACAGTTAAAACTATAGTAATTGATGAGTGTGATAAACTTTTAGACAAAAATAATTTAAATATAGTTAAGGATGTTATAAAAACTACACTTAGAGATAGACAATTAGTAATGACTTCTGCCACTTTAACAGAAGAAGCTTTAAGTATTGGGGAAAGCTTAATGAAATCCCCTAAAATCATAAAGTGTAATGATGATTCAACTATAAATCCTAACATAAACAATTTATATATAGTTTGTGATAGGAGGGATAAGATACTTATTCTTAGAAAATTAATGGCAAGTATAAATCCTAGAAAAGCTATTGCCTTTATTAATAAAAGTGATGAAATAGAAATATTAACTACTAAGCTAAAATACCATGGACTAAAGGTGGATGGAATACATGGTAGTTTTGTTAAAAATCAAAGACAAAAAACCATGTTAGACTTTAAATCGGAGCGTATAAACCTTTTGGTATCTTCAGATTTATCTGCAAGGGGATTGGATATAGAGGACGTTACTCATATATTCAATGTAGACTTACCAGAAGATATAAATACTTATGTGCATAGAAGTGGTAGAACAGCTCGTGGAGATAAAAGTGGTACTGTTATATCTATTATTTCACCTAAGGAGATAGCGCAATTGAAAGCTTATAGTAAAAAACTGAATTTTAATCTTACTGAGAAGACTATATCTCACGGAAATATTGAAGATGTAGCTGTTGTGGTTAAAAACTATAAGAAGAGTAATGCACCTTCAGATAAAAGGTCAAAACCATCTGAGAAATCATCAAAACCTAGGAAGAATACTGCTAAAAAAGACAAAAGAGATAAAAGATAGGTATAAGGATAATATAAAGTATATCTTATGCATATAATCTAATAGAGTTCTATCTAGGGAGGAATTATGTCTAGACATTTTACAAATGCAATTTACTTAAGTGATGAAGTGGAGAACATTATAAGGAGTTCTAAATTCCTAGGGAAGGGCAATAATGGAGTGGTATATAGAATTGATAATGAGAGAATTATAAAAATATTTAATGATAAAAAAGTTTGCGAAACAGAGTATGTAATTCTTAAATCATCTATGCATCATCCATCCTTTCCTAAGGTTTTTGACTATGGAGATTTTTTTATTGTAAGAGAGTTTGTAGATGGGATAAGACTTGATAAGTATCTAAATCATAACCCTCTAAATCAGAAACTAGTAAGAAGCCTAGTAGATTTAATAAATGATTTTAAAGAACTTGGTTATAAAAAGTTAGATATACGTTGCAAGGATCTTTATGTACAAGAGGACTTTTCTATCAAAGTTATAGATCCAAAGGATAACTTTGATAGGGAGATGCCTTTTCCACGGCATCTGATGAGAGGTATACTAAAGAGAGATAGTATAGGTGAATTTTTCTATTATCTACAAAGAATAGATAGGAATCTATACGAATCTTGGAGAAGTCAATTTAAAGAATATCTAAAAAAATTAGCTGAGAAAGATAAAAAGCTCTAAGAATGACAGTCTTAGAGCTTTTGTGTTTAATTGGATAATTTTAATCAAAAATTAACTAATTATAGGTTTTATTTTAAAAGATACAATGGTAAACTTATCTAGTAAAACATATAAACCTATGAAAGGAGACGTTTTAAATGAAAAAAAGTACATTAGGAACTTTGATTATTACAGCAATACTTTCCCTTGCATTAATAGGATGCAGTACCTCTAATAAGACTAGTAAAGAGGAAACTAATACTGGAAGTAATGATAATAAAGAAATATATCTTTCAAAGGAAACGGAGAAGAAGGAGGGGGATAAAAATCCAGTGGCTACCATAGAAATGGAAGACGGAAAAATTATAAAGCTGGAGCTTTATCCCGAAATAGCACCAAATACCGTTAGAAACTTTATAAGTCTTGCTAATAGTAAATTTTATGATGGTTTAATATTTCATAGAGTAATTTCAGGCTTTATGATTCAAGGTGGAGATCCAGAAGGAACTGGAATGGGTGGACCTGACTACTCCATATATGGTGAATTTACAAATAATCAGTTTGAAAATACTCTTTTACATACTAAGGGTGTTATATCGATGGCTAGATCGAATGATAATAAGAATTCTGCTGGATCTCAATTTTTTATTATGAGTAAAGACGCCACTCATTTAGATGGAGACTATGCATCCTTTGGTAAGGTTATAGAAGGTATGGATGTAGTAGACTCTATAGAACAAGTAGAAACTGGCAGTAATGATAGACCTAAGAAGGATATAAAAATTAAATCCATTTCGGTAGATACCTTTGGAGTTACTTATAATGAACCTGTAAAATATACAAAATAATTTTAAATAAACCTAGCTGTGTTATGGCTAGGTTTATTTTTTTTATAAACTGAGTTCTTGGCTTCAGAGAGATTTTCGAATTGAAGCTTACTAGCAGACTTCTTAGTATCAGTATTTTTAATACTAAGAAGTCGTTATCTTTTAGGAGAAAACGTAGCCCTTCGTTGTTCTCATCGAATAAATACACTGCTACCTCTTTTTGAAGTGTTTAATTTTCCTACGTATACATATTTTTTTATCTACTTCCTCTTTTATTATTACTTAATTATTTCAATATAGTAATCATTCAATATAATGTTAGTTATATTGAATGGTAATTATAATAATTTACGATAAAAATATGTTTACATAATGTAAACGTGGATTAAATGCTTGTTTACAAAGGTAAAATAATGTATACTTAAATCAAGGTGTAATTTTATAAATTTTAAGGATGTGTAATTAATGGATTCAATTTTAAGTGTAAGGATAAGCGAGGAACTAAAAGAGAAATTTCAAAGTTTAGCTGAGGTAGAAGGGATAAATAATAAAGAATTCATGGATCTTATAATAAGGAACTACGAATTAAACAAAGCTTCAACGGGTACAGACTTTATTAAAAGCGATGTAGAAGAGTTACAGAGCATAACAAAAAGAATTTTAGATATATACATAAATATGATAGAAAAGAGCAAGGTTAAGAACTCAGAAATTGTTAATAGTTTTAAAGGAACTTTAGAGGAAGAGACTAATAGAAGTGAAAAATTAAAGGGGAATATAGAAAGTTTAAAAAAAGAACTAGAAGATTTAAAGTCTCATAATAAAGAACTGAAGGATTCGTTAAAGGAATATAAAGAACTTTTAGAAAAAGAGAGAGAAGATATCAAGGGATATAAAGAGTTAAACCTCATGTTAAAGGATAAGGTAAATGAGTTAAATGCCTATAAAAATGAAGCAGAAAGTTTAAGATCAATAAACCGAAACATGGAAGAGAACTTAAAAAACCTAGAGAGAGAAAAGGAAAGCCTTACTAATAAATTAAATGAGGAATTAAATCATAGTATTGCATTAGAAGATGAAATTCAGGATATGAAGAGTTCTTATGAAAATAAGATTAAGCAGATCTCAGAGGAGTTTAGCAGAGAATTAAGATTAAAAGATGATGAAATAAGGATTTCTATGCAAAAAGAAGTACTACAAAAAGAGGAAGAGTACAGAAAAGAAATTTGGTCTATGAAATCTCATTATGATGATAAAATTTCTAAATTGATGGATGATAAAGAACAATTACTACTGAAAATAAGAGACGATATAAACAACAATAAATAATATAAAAAATAGTATAAAAAATGCTGAAGTATTTCTAATTTTAAAATTAGGCTCCAGCATTTTTGTTATTTACCTTCTGTATAAGCATGTTCTAGTATATCTAAATATTCAGTAAAACTATCCTTGTCTTCTTTAGAAACGTTTTCTAAGGAATAATCGAGAAATTTACATCTTTCCATAATTACTGCTTCTAATATGTTATGTCCCTTTTCTAAACCTTCTATTCTAACTATTCGTCTATCTTTTGAATCTCTGACTCTCTTGACAAGATCCTTACTTTCCATTCTATCAACTAAATCAGTGATGGTGCTAGGGGCTTGATATAGTTTATTGCTAAGTTCACTAATAGTTACTTCTTTATGATTTACTATAATTTGTAAAGCTTCAAATTGTGCAGGAGTAATATCATAATCTTCTAATATAGTTCTTCCTTTTTTCTTTATATAAAAGCATACTCTTCTTAATAGTTTCTCTATCTTTTCTATTTGTGGATCTTCATAAATTTTCAAAAAATCACTCCTAAATTATATTATAAAAAACATTAAAGTTTATTATACTTCTGTATTATTATACACTTTTTTTCGAATATAGTCAATTAATTACAATTCAATGATAAAATTCAATAAAAAACAGCATCTTGAATTAAAATCAAAATGCTGTTTTTGTATTTTAAATTAATTATGTAAGAATTTATTATTCTTGCATTTTAGCAATACTATCAAGACATTCTTCACAAATATTTTTACCTTTGTAGTTTTTAACGTCTCTAGCATTACCACAGAATAAACATGCTGGCTCATATTTTTTTAATATGATTTGATCTCTATCTACATAAATTTCTAAAGCATCTTTTATCTCGATGTCTAAAGTTCTTCTTAACTCTATTGGAATTACTATTCTTCCTAATTCGTCTACTTTTCTTACTATACCTGTTGATTTCATAATATTTTCCTCCTAAATGTTTGTTATTTATTTTTTCATAAGTATAAGTGGGATTATATATAACTATTATATATAATTATTGTAATTTGTATACATTATTAAATTATCCAATTCCCATTAAATTATACATTAATAGTTAATATATATCTATTATAACTTATTCTTTTAAATTTTAACAGAGATTTTTTGCATTTGTCATATTTTACAAATGTAAACCTTACCTATAGTTAGTGAATTGTACATCTATACCATAGTCTTTAGATTTTAATAGCTGCATTGTTTCTTGTAAATCATCCTTATTCTTTCCAGATATCCTTAACTGATCATCCATTATTTGAGGCTGAACTTTTATTTTACTAGCTTTAATATCTGCCACCATAGCTTTAGCTTTCTCAGTAGAGATACCTTTTATTAATTTACAAGTAACTTTAGCTGTACCTAGAGAACCTGAATCAATTTTACCAACTTCAAGAGCTTTGGAAGAGACACCTCTTTTAATAAATTTCCCCTTGAGTATGTCGATTACAGTATCTAACTTAAACTCATCATCAGATATGAGCTTAACTTCATCTTTTAGTAAAGTTATTTCTGTCTTAGTACCTTTAAAGTCATATCTTTGTTTAATTTCCTTTAGGGCTTGATTAATAGCATTATCAACTTCTTGCATATTAATTTCAGAAACCACATCAAAGGAATATGAACTTGCCATACTTAGAACCTCCTTAAAATAATCTATATGTAAAAAACATATAAATATATAATAATTTATATATTTAAAAATGTCTATATAAATTTTAAAAAATTTAGATTTATTTTTAGTTGATGTTTTTCAATAGTTTTGTTAAAATAGTCTAATGATTTAATAAAGATAAAACAGGAAGTGATGATAATGAAATACTGTATTTTTGATGAAAAGAAAGTATGTAATGATTGTGGAGAGTGCAATGTATGTGAATACAATAGAGATAAGATCTGTGATAACTGTGGTAAATGTCTAGAGATTGAAGGATATGATGTTAAGGCTGTAAAAATAGATGAGGTATTTGAAAAGAATAAAGAAGAAGAAATCAAAATCGATTTGGAAGACTTTAGTGATTTTGATACAATTGAAGAAGAGGATAGCTTTGAAGAAGATGTAGTACCATTAGAAGAAGATGAAATACCATATATAGATGCTCTCGATGATGAATCTAATTGGGATTATATATCTGATGTAGAAGGCATGGATGAACTTATGGAAGAAACGGGTACAGATGGACTGCTACATGAAGAATATCCAGGTTTATATGTAGTAAATAATAAAAGATAGCTACACAAAACTATTATATATGATATAATAGTTTTATAATATTTTACTACGGAGGTACAAAAGAATGAGCATTACTATTCTTAATTAATTTTATAGGCATAACAAAATAAATACTTATTACAATTTAAATGTAGTTTTATGTTTTTTGTTGTGCAATTAATTAGGCAGTGGTAATCTATTCTTTTAATTCTAATCATATAATAAGTATAAAACTGTTTTGATAGGTAAAGGTATGTAATTATGGTTTACTATAATTAATTTATTTTAATAGTTTCTATTTACCCTTAACCAGTTTATATTATATGAATTAATAATAGAGTTGTAAGTTTGGTTTTAATTGCTTATCGTGATTAAAACCTTTTTTGTTTCTTAAAATTGAAGTACCACCATTGCCTTTTGATAGACTTTATTAAAAGGAGTGTTATAAATGGGTAAGATAATTATAAAAAATATTTCTAAATCCTTTCAAAATCGCACGATTTTAAATAATATAAGTTTTGAAATAGGAGATAATTTTAAGATAGGTCTGGTAGGAGAAAATGGCGTAGGTAAAAGTACCTTAAAACAAATAATAACTAAGGAGATTTCCTACGATGAAGGAAGTATCAATTATATTCCTTCAAATATTCTTATCGGAATTATAGATGAAAACTTATATAATAGTAATACTTTTTTAAGTGGTGGTGAAGCTACTAAAAAAGAAATTCTTAATATATTTCATAGTAACTATGATTTGTTTATACTAGATGAGCCTACAAATCATTTAGATTTAAGTGGTGTTCAATGGTTAGAAAGGCTTATAAATTCTATAAACAAACCTATGATTATAATAAGTCATGATAGGTTTTTCTTGGATGAAGTTACAAATAAGACCTTCGTTTTAAGTAATAACGGAATAAAAACCTATGAAGGTAATTATTCTTCCTATGAAAAACAGCTATTAATGGAAAAGATAACCAATGAGAATTTATATAACAAACAACAACAGGAAATAAGAGCTTTGAAAGAAAATATCAGTCAAAGAAAACAATGGTTTAACAAAGCACACAAAATGGCGGGTACTAATGACCACTTAAGGGCATTAAGTAAAAAGCATGTTTCTATAATGAGATCAAAAGAAAAAAAGTTAGAAAAATTAAAAGAAAATGGAGTTGAAAGAATAAAGGATAATTCTTCAATTAAACTTAAACTTAATAATAATAATAGTTTTAAAACAGCCATAAGAGTTGAAAATCTTAGTAAATCTTTCGATAAGAAATTATTATTTAAAGATGGGAATTTTACTATAAATGGTGGAGATAAAGTCGGCATCATTGGCAATAATGGTAGTGGGAAGACTACATTACTAAATATTCTTCTAGGTGAAGATAAGAATTACATTGGTGATGTTTATTTAAACTCAAATATGAAAATTAGCAGTTTATCTCAATATCTAGAAGTAGTAAATGAAGAAATAACTATATTAGACTATTTATTAACCACCAATGAAACTGAAAATATAATTCGGTTATATTTAGGAAGTGTATTTATAAAAGGGGATAGAGTAAATACATTAATTAAAAACTTAAGTATGGGCGAAAAATGCAGAGTAATATTTACTAAAATAATCATTGAAAATCCTGATTTAATAATTCTTGATGAGCCAACTAATTATATGGATATCTTATCTAAAGAAAGTGTAAGTTTGCTTTTAAAAAGTTATTCTGGAACAGCTTTGGTAGTTTCCCATGATAGACATTTAATTTCTACAGTATGTAATAGAATTCTAAAAATAGAAAATAACAAAATTATTAATTTTACTGGAAATCATACTGAGATAATTGAGTTTTTCACTTGTAATAAGACTAGTAATAGTAAATTAAAGGTTAATAAAGATGAAATATTAATGCTTCAGTGTCGACTTTCCCAGCTAAGTGGTTTACTAGATGATCCTTCATTAGAAAAGGATGCTAAGTTAAATTATGAAAAAGAATTTTTGAATACGAGCAGGCGTATATCTGAATTGAGAGATATAAAATATAAAAAGTAATAAAAAGAAGGATAGTAGCCATAGATTTGATAGCTGCTATCCTTCTTTATTATTCATCCCCTAAGGGGTGAGTGTTAATAGCATCTCTTAGGGTTTCATCATCAACATGAACATATATTTGAGTAGTACTTACATTTTCATGACCTAATATCTCTTGGAGAGTTTTAACATCTACACCACCATGTTTATGAAGTAATGTTGCAGAGGTATGCCTTAATTTATGAGGTGTGTATTTATCGGTATCAAGACCTGCTGCACCTACATATTTTTTTATTATTCTTTCTACAGTGCGTTTATTGATTCTTCTATACTTTCCACTTATGAATAGAGCCTCTGTATCCTCACTATGAACTTTATCTGCAATATCGTTTCTTACAACAAGATACTTATTTATAGCCTTAATTGATGCTTTATTAAGATATATAGTCCTTTCTTTATTTCCTTTACCAATGACAGTAAGGGTATCACCTTTAATATTGGCAATATTGATGCTGCAAAGCTCTGATAGTCTCACACCACAATTTAAGAATAGGGTAATTATACATAAATCCCTAGGTGAATTTTTATCTCTATTATTAGCTACAGCTAATAAGTCTCTACTTTCATCTAAAGTTAAGTAAATGGGGGAGCGCTTTCCTATTTTAGGACTTTCTAAGTCTAAAGTAGGATCTGTAGGTATAATTTTAGCTTTAGAACATAAATAGTGAAAAAAGGACTTTAGAGAGGCAACTTTTCTTGCCTTTGCATAGGTTCCATTTTCTCTCATATTCTCTAAAAAAGATAGATAGGTGTAAAAATCAACCAATTCTAAATTTTTAAGATAATCAGAAGAGATGTTATCAATAGGAATATTTTCAAAAATTACATCCTGTGATAAAGTTACTTCATTATTATGTACTTTAAGAAATTTAAAGAATAAAGTTAGATCATAAGCGTAGGCAACTAAAGTATTGCTAGAAACACCTTTAACAGAAGAAAGGTAACTTAAATAATCCTTTAGTATTTTGGGTAGAGAATTATCTTGCATATAATTTAATTTCGAATCCATAAAATCCATTCCCCTTTAATTTTTATAGCATAATGTCGCGAAACTTACATTTCACGACATTAATTATTCTATGAAGAGAGGTAAAAATCCTTTAATTTTTAAAAAACTTTTCTATTTTAATTTTTTCTTCTAAAATTTTATAATCTATATTACTCACAGAATCAATCAAATGTATTTTTAAAGATCCACTTCCCTGAAACTTTTCTACTATTTTATTATAAGCAAGTTCACCACATACTCCCATAATACAGAAAGCAGTTACCGTTGCATCAAAGATTCTATGAGGATTAGCACCAACTAAAACTCCTATAATTGATGAAAGCATACATCCTGTTCCGGTGACATTTCTCATAGATGGATGCCCATTTCTAATAATATATACTAAATCTTTATCTGCAACTATATCTATAGCCCCTGTAATGGCTATAATTGCCCCTAGATCCTTAGAAAGTTCCCTGGCTAGAGTAATTGCACCTTCTATATTATCTTCTGTTATAGACTCAATTTCACTGGCATCTACACCCTTACATATAGTTTTTTTCTTTCCTATAGTTTTTATTTCAGATATATTACCTTTTATAACTTGAAAATCTACAGTGTTTAAAAGTTCCTTTACAGCCTGTTGTCTAAAGGATGATGCACCAATACCCACAGGATCCAATATTACAGGATGCTTTAATTTATTAGCTCTCCTCCCTGCCTTAATCATAGCTTCTAACTTTCTTGGATTTAAAGTGCCTAAATTCATTACTAAAGCATTACATAAGGTGGTTATCTCCTCTACTTCCTCTGGATCATCTGACATAATAGGAGAACCACCACAAGCTAAGGTTATATTAGCACAATCATTAGCTGCTACATAATTAGTTATATTGTGCACAAGAGGGTTTGTTTTTCTTGCTGAATCTAAAATATCTTTAATCATTTTATATCCTCTCCCTAAGATCTATTTTAAAATACTAAGATATTAAGTTCTAATTACCTTCATTAGAAACTTTATATAATATGCCTGTTTTCTTAAGAGCTATTAAAAATAATATGGCAATTAGTGCGCCACCAATAGAGCTTACGCTAAATGGCACCACAAAGCCCCATAGCGCGGCTTCCTTTGATAGGATGAACTTTGCTACCGGATAGGCTATTAAAGCTCCTATTACACCTGTACCGAAGATTTCTCCTATGGATGCCATAGTTATTTTTTTATTATATTTATATAGGATTTCAGCTAAAAGAGCTCCACACATACTTCCAGGAAAAGCTAGGAAGGTACCTGTACCAATAAGCACTCTAATTGTGGAAGTAAGGAAAGCTATAGCTACTCCATAAAAAGGACCTAAAATAACAGCTGATAAAACATTTATCAAATGCTGAACTGGAGCACATTTTGCAATTCCTACTGGTATAACTATAACTGTAGATAAAATAACTCCCATGGCAATGAAAATTCCAGCTAAAGTTAGTTTTTTTGTTTTTAACATTACATATCATCCCCTCAAAATCAATATTTTTAATTTACTTACCCTCCCCTATATGAACAAAAATAAAAGGCATACCAACTAAGTGGTATACCTATAATTATATAAATCTACTTCCTACGTTGGCATTATCCAAATCAGGTACGGTCGAAGTTTACACTCCCTCTCAGCCTGTACACAAGCTCCCGAATATTAAGTTAACTAAATATTATCATAATGAATTACTATAGTCAATTAAGGATATACTTGCTATTTTAGAAAAATAATATGCTATAATTATTTTAAAGCCTTGAGTCATTATTTAAAGCTGTATACATAAAATTTTCAAGGAGGATGATCTATGGAAAATAAACAAGCCACTCTATCTATTATTTTAGTAGTAATATTAGGTTGTATTATTATGGCCCTAGTGGAAATTTTAATTGTACCTAATTATTTTACAAAGTCTTTAATAAAAATATGTATCTTTTTACTATTGCCCTTAATTGTATGTATAAAACAGAGAGCTATTTCCTTTAAAGCACTTTTTAAAGGAAGTAAAAAAAGCATATTTTTTGCACTTATATTTGGTATAGTTGTATATGTATTTATACTAGGAGCTTATTTTATTCTAGGTCCATTTTTTGATTTTTCTATGGTCACTACTAATTTAGAGAATAATTTAGGAGTAACTAAAGAAAACTTTTTATTTGTAGCACTATACATTACATCAGTTAATTCCCTTTTGGAAGAGTTTTTCTTCCGTGGTTTTTCCTTCTTATCTTTAAAACAGGTAAGTTCAAGAAAAGCTGCTTATATTTTTAGTGCTTTAGCCTTTGCAATTTATCATGTGGCTATTATGAATAATTGGTTTACTCCCCCACTGTTCATTTTGCTTATAGTTTCACTATTTATAGCTGGACTTCTTTTTAATTACCTGAATGAAAGGTTTAATAATATTTATGTCTCTTGGATAGTTCATATGTCTGCTAATTTAGCTACTAACACTGTGGGATTTATCCTCTTTGGCATCATAAAAATAAGCTGAAATGCATTAGCATTCCAGCTTATTTTATTATACGTTTATTTCTACTTCTTCACCTAATTCATTTTTATGAGCTTCTAATATAGGGTTTATATATTCCTCTATAAAATCAACTACCTGCCCACTAGATCTTCCAGTGAACTTACTTGGATCTATTATAGATAGAATTTCTTCTTTTGATAATCCAAAGGATTCATCAGCTAATATTCTTTCTATTAAATCATTCTTTTCTCCAAACTCTTTTACTTGTCTTGCAGCAGCTAAAGAATGAACTCTTATTTTTTCATGAAGTTCTTGTCTATCCCCTCCACGCTTAACAGCTTCCATCATAATATTTTCTGTAGCCATAAATGGTAACTCACTATTAACATGGGCAGCTATTACCTTTTCATATACCACCATATTAGAAGTTATGTTTATATACAGGTTAAGCACTCCATCAAGAGCTAAGAAAGCTTCTGCAACGGATATACGTTTATTAGCAGAATCATCTAGTGTTCTTTCAAACCATTGAGTTGCAGCAGTAATTGCCGGGTTAAGAGAGTTTACAATTATATATCTTGAAAGTGCACTAATTCTTTCACTTCTCATAGGATTTCTCTTATATGCCATAGCTGAAGATCCTATCTGATGTTTTTCAAAAGGTTCTTCCATTTCCTTCATGTTTTGAAGAAGTCTCATATCATTACTAAATTTGTATGCACTTTGTGCTACTTCAGATAATGTATTTAATATTATAGAATCTAATTTTCTAGAGTAAGTTTGGCCAGTAACAGGATATGCTTTTTCAAAGCCCATTTTTTTACATACAATTTTATCAAGCTCTTTAACTTTTTCTTCATCATTGTTAAATAAAGACATAAAGCTAGCTTGAGTTCCTGTTGTTCCCTTAACTCCTCTAAATTTCATTTTATCAATTGCAAAATCAAGGTTTTCTAAATCCATTAATAACTCTTGCATCCAAAGAGTAGCTCTCTTTCCTACAGTTGTAAGCTGAGCCGGTTGAAGATGTGTAAATCCAAGAGTTGGAACGTCTTTATATTTTAAAGCAAACTTGCTTAGTTGATCTAACACATTTATTACTTTTTTTCTAATTAATATAAGAGCATCTCTCATAATAAGTAGGTCCGTATTGTCACCTACATAACAGCTAGTAGCTCCTAGATGTATTATTCCTTTAGCAGATGGAGCTACAACCCCATAAGCATATACATGACTCATTACATCATGTCTAACTTCTTTTTCTCTAGCAGCAGCTAATTCATAGTCAATGTTTTCAATATTGTCTCTAAGCTCTTTTATTTGTTCATCAGTAATATTTAATCCTAATTCTTGTTCTCCCTCAGCTAATGCAACCCAAAGTTTTCTCCAAGTTTTAAATTTCATTTCCTCAGAAAAAATATAGCTCATTTCCTTAGATGCATATCTAGAATTTAATGGTGAATTATATGTATCTCTCATAGTAACCTCCGTACAAAAATGTTTTTTTATCTAATATCATTCACTATTATAACATATTATATAAATATAAGTCCAATTAAAATTCGTGTTATTTATAATAATAGGTTATTCTCATTGTTCTATTTTATCCAAATATATCATATATATTAAACATAAAATATATTAATGGATTTAAACATATCATAATATAATTAAAATGGGGGGAAGTTTTTATGTGCAAAATTAATTTATTAGACAAAATATCATTTGTACTTGTTATTATAGGCGCAATTAATTGGGGAATATTTGGACTCTTCAATTTTGATCTTGTTCATTTCATCTTTAGTTTTTCAGATATGCTAGTTAGAGCAATATATATATTAGTAGGACTAGCAGGCATAAATATGATTAGATTTTTATATTGTCTCAATAAAAAATAGTATCTCTAATATTAAGAAATAGTTCTATATGTAAATATTTATATATGGAACTATTTCCATTTTTATGTAGGAAACTATTAAACTATGAAAAAATATAAATAGTTAAATAGTTGTACTGTTCATGGGGATCTCAGAGGATGTGTCATTGGAATATTAGAATAAAATAGACTTATTTATCCTCTATACCAAAGAATAATGGTATAATATTTTACGGAAATATATACTTATTGGAGGGATAACATGAAAATTGCTTTTATTGGTGATACTCATCATAATGAAAGAGCTTTAAAAGTAGCTTCAAAATATATAAATAATTTAAAATCTGATATAGTTATTCATCTGGGAGATTGCATAGAAGACGTAAAACTCTTAGAAAAAACTTTCAAAGGTGAAATATGTGCAGTGGCTGGAAACTGTGATTTGTCTAATACATATCCTAAAGAAGATACTATTACTATTAATGGACTAAAAATTTTCTTTACCCATGGAGATTTATATAATGTTAAAAGTACCATGAATAGTATAGCTATAAAAGCAGAGAGCATTGGTGCAGATGTGGTACTCTTTGGTCATACCCATATACCTCTTAAAGAAGAATATAGAAATATTATATTTATGAATCCTGGCAGTATCCCTAAGCCTTCTCCATGGGCTAAAGGAAAATATATAGGCTTTATAGAAATTGATGATGATGGAGTTATAGTTACTGCTGAATTAAAGAGCGTAGAATTATAAAATAAAAGCCATCTTTTCGAAGATGGTTTTTATTTGTATACGTGATTTATCTCATTATAAAGATTATCGTACATTTCATTTAACATTTTAATTTGTGAAGTACTCACTTTTATAACTTTATCTTTGAATTTCATTCCTTTTTCACCCATAAAATCTAAACAAAACACTAATGTATATAATTTGAGTATTTTTCTTTCAATTTCCAATGAATTCATTTCATTCATAATATATTCAACATATTTTGTATCATAACCTAAACTTATAAGTGCCATATTAGTTAATGCCACATAGTAAAGTTTATCTCCAAAGCACATCCAATCTATATCAATTATACCCGAGAGCTTTCCACAATATATCAAAACGTTTTTCGAACTTAAATCATCTAAAAATGGTATAGGTTCTATGGCGTTAAAGTAATCATTATAATTTTCTAAAAGAACTTCTACACTATCTACTTTTCTATAATCAAATATATTATTTTCTTTTATTCTTAACCTAGACCTATTAAGATGCTCTAGTATAACCTCTTTCCATGTTTTTTTATAACTTTTATCATTATAGGAAGTTAGATCCCCATATCCAGAATTTTTAGGTAAAGTTGATACTTTATTTTGTATGTTTACTATATTTCTTGCAATATCTCTTTTTTCTTCATCTGACAAATTTAAATATATATTTCCTAAATCGTCTCCATGTATGTAACTCAAAACTAGATATGAAAATTCATTATACTTTCCATTATCAATGATTGAAGGAATCGGAAGGTTTAGAGGTTGCAATCTATTAAGCCAATATATAGTATCTTTATAAGCATGTTTATCATTATTTATTCTTAGTACAAAGGTTTCTTCACTAAAACATATTTTATATACATAATTGCCATATCCTATTTCAAAAAATTTAATTCTACTTGGATATTCATTAAAACTCTTAAGACAAATTTCATTTACAATTGACTCATTCATTATATTAATTTCTCCTGTTCTAATTATTAGATATATTTTTATATTAAATAATATAAATTAAGGTTGCTCATAATAAGAATAATACTTAAAACTGATGTTTTTACCGAAGTTCTATCCAATATCTTTGAGTTACTTCATTTCCATTAATAACTTCATTTTCTAGAATTCCACCATTATTCATAATGGTTTTAGCTGAACCTACATTATTTTTGTCACAAGTAATTAATGCCTTATTTATTCCTAATTTTTTAGATATGGGTAGTGCTAGAGTTAACATTTGAGAAGCATAACCTTTTCTCCGCTGAGAAGGTCTTATTCCATATCCAATATGTCCTCCATACTGTAATAAGTAATCATTTAGCTCATGCCTAATATCTATAGCACCATAAATTTTATTATGATTATCTATCAGAAAATACATAGAAGAAGGAACCAGTCCTTTCTCATACATCCTTTCTGACTCATATTCTTTCCACTTAGTTACTAACTCTTTGAAACTCATGCTATCTCGTTTAGCTGCATTTGGAACAATCTTCTCTTCAGTAGCTTCCCATTCAGTAATATAGTTTACATATTCTTTCTCCATAGATAATGTGGGTTTAACTAATTTAAACAACTATCTCACTCCTTGTCATATTATATATTTATTAAAGCTTTAATCTATATTTTAATGCCCTTCTCTTTTAAATAATTAAATATACGTTCTTTATCTTTTAATCCTTTGAATAATATTGCCTCATAAATGTAATATCCACTGGTAAATGGAGTTCTTCCTTCTTCAGTTATAATGGAGTTTTTTACATTTAAGATTAAGCTCCTGTTTTCTTCATTTAAATTTTTAATTACTTTAGAGACATAGTTTTTATTAAATTCAAAACTTTCTTTATCTACAATCCACAAATCCATTTTCCAAGTTTTATCGGTGATCTTACTTTCATATTGAATTCCCCAATAAAATCCCTTTGGAAGTCCTTTCTTAGGGTAATTAACAAAGTCTTGAAATTTCATTAGTTTAATGTTCTTTATCTTTGCAAGTTCACTCCCCATTTTAAAGAAATTATCTAAAGAAAATTCTTCTCCATTCATTACCATGTTCATATCAATATCTTCCCAGGCCATTAAATTAAATCTATAACTACCAGTATAATTAACTTGTCCATATTTCTTTAGAATAGAGTCAATACCTTCTTTATAAATTATATCTTCAGCTTCTTTATGTAATTCTATAGCACGATTTAAATAATTCATTATTTCACCTCACTCACTATTTTAATTGTGTAATAATTTATTTTCAATTTCAAATTTACATGATAAAGTTCCTTGATGAAAAAACATTTTCCATTTTCCATCGCAATATTTCCATATGGAACTACGAAGAGAATATTTTTTATTTTCATCAATTTCATTATGCTTTATTACTTTATACATGGCTAATATACAATCCTTTGATAATTCTTTTATATTAAAATCTAAAATTTCACACTGTAATGTAGTATCATCATCTTGATCTTGATGTATATCTCCTTTTTCATAATGATATTCTATTCCTGAGCTACAAAATTCGATAAAATCATCTGCTAATATATCATTTATCTTTTGTGCTGATTTTCTTACTTCTGATTTTAGTAAATTATTCTCTAATTCTAATACATGTTCTTTGATATAATTCATTATTTCACCTTGTATAATGAACTCATAGTAAAAATTCACTATACTTTCCCTTTCATAATAATTTTTACTATACTTAACATAAGACGCTGTGGATTAGTTCAATCACCTATAGCTA
>NZ_JBQHQR010000021.1:0-59437 GCF_052067195.1 Clostridium sulfidigenes
ATATAATCCAAGCCTTATGAGAGGCATAGGGGAGTATTTAACTAATATTGTTATTGGATAGAAAGGAGGAGGAGCAAGTAGTAAGTTTGCTATTTGCTCCTATTTGTTATGAAAAAAGAACAAAGCATTGAAAAAATACTTAATGATTGTGAAAGTGTTTGGAAAGATGATCTTGGATCATATATAAGAGCAACTGGAATACTGAAAAAGGATGAGTACCTTGATTTATCGAGAGCTACAAAACTAAACAGATCATCATCTGTAAGGTTTTGTTGTGGAATTCCTGGCGGTGGCCACAGCGTTAGAGCTCATTAGATTTTTTATGATTCTTTGATAGAAAGGAGAAGGAGTAAGTTTGCTATTTGCTCCTATTTGTTATGGAAAAAGAGCAAAGTAATGAAATAATACTAAGAACTTATGGAAGCGTTTGGAAAATAGATAGAAAAATTTATTCTATTGATGGGCTTAGGCTCCCATTTCCTTTCGTAATAAATGAATTTGTATATCTCGGTATAAGTATAATAATAACATTTATACTTATTAAAATATTGCCATTTCTTAATAATTTAAACGGTATAATGAAATGGTTAGTTATGCCTTTTGGTATCATGAAGGCATTAACAACAATAAAGTTAGATGGAAAAGCAGCTCATAAGTTTATTTATGACTATATATTATTCATATGTAGTCCACGACAATATGCGAGGTTTAAACCAATTAAGAAAAATAAGAAAAAAATACATTTTGATTATAGAGTCTTGTTTAGAAATCAAATAATAGTTAATAAAACTGACTTGGTAATAGATGATAGGAGGCGATAGTTTGTACGAGTTTCCAATAAAACACTTTGAAGATAATTTAATTTTTAATAAAGAAAAGAATGAGTGCTGGGCAGTTTATAAAATGATTGGATATAATTATGATTTTAAATCCGAACAAGGCAAAATAGGTATTTTGAATTTCATGGCGAGGTTTATAGCTAATATAGGAAAAGAAGCAATGATTTGTATAATACCTGTAGCACAGAATGTAAAGGCGCATTATATAAATTTAACCAATAAATTAGATAAGGATGATATATTTTATAGACAAGCTAAAGCTCATGCATCAGGAATTGAGGCATATTTACAAGAGAGTTTACAAATAAAAGGGAATGCAAATGATTATAAAATTTATATTTTAACTAAGTTGACTATTAAAAATACCATATTAGAAGAATTTAAAGATTTCCTTAACTATTTAATTAAAGATCCATGTGCTTCTATAGAGGAATTTATGGGAGTGGGATACAAGGAAATTTATGAAAAAGATATTGTAATGTTTAAGAAACTAGCTAATGAATTTTTTAGAAAACAACGTAGAAGGGTAGAAATTGAATTATGTAATTCTAGCGATGTAGAATGGCTAATTAGAAGACCTTTCTTTAGAGGAATGAAGGATGGATTTACGTTAAGATCGACTGAGAACCAAAGCTGGACTCCATTTACAGATAGAATTATAAAAAATGGAGAAAAAGTAGTTAGATGTGATGATACACAGATATTACAATTAACAGAAGGGTTAATTGAAGCCAGTGAAAATAGATATATTAAGATTGAACATGATAGTGGAACATCATATCAAACATTTTTAACTATGGCTTATATACCTGATGGAATAGTATTTCCAGGAAATGAGTGGCTATTGGCCCTTCAAGATTATCCAATAACAACAGAAACAATTATAAAAATAACGACATCAGATCATAAGGAATCTATTAAAAATGTTCATAAAAAGAAAAAAGAAATTAAAGACCAAATAGAACATATAATTCAATCTAAAGCAGAAGATGAATTACCAGATGAACTTTATGATTCACAGGGATTCGCAAATGATTTGGAAGCAGAATTAAAAGCGAGTAGATCACCTATGTCTGAGGTATCTATTACATTTTGTCTATTTGCAGATAATAAAGAAGAACTAGAGGCTAAAGTGGATTTCATTAAAGAAATTTATACAGATAATAATTTTATATTAGAAAGACCTTTAACAGATCAATTTAAATTATTTATGGAAAGTATTCCTGGAACTTCGAGATATGTTAAAGATTACATTATGCCATTACCGCCGAGGACTTTAGCAGGTTCAGGTATAGGTGCAACAAGAATATTAGGAGATAATCTTGGACCATATATAGGAACAACTGGAATACTGAAAAAGAATGTATACCTAGATATATCAAGGGCTACAAAACTAAATAGGTCTGCATCTGCAGGTTTTTATGGAACTCTTGGTGGTGGTAAAAGCTTTGGAGCTAATCTGCTTTTTTATTTATCAGTATTATATGGAGCATATGGATTAGTAATAGATCCAAAAGGTGAAAGAAGTAATTGGATTAAAGATTTACCAGAATTAAAAGATCAGATAAATGTTATTACTCTATCTTCAGATAAAGAAGATAAAGGAAAGCTAGATCCGTGGTTAATTTATAGAGATGATTTAGAAAGTGCTGCATATTTAGCTATTGCAATATTAAGTGAATTATTTAATATAAATCCGAAGGATGATGAATATATAGCAATTTTAGAAGCAATAGAATGGGTTAAAAAGCAAGAAAATCGTTGTATGTCTCTATTAGCAGATAGATTAATGGATATGGATGATGATGATGATCTAGGAGTCATAGCTAAAAAGCTAGGAAGAAAGATAAAACTTCTCAGAAACATGGCTATGGCAGGTCTATTGTTTGGGGAAGGCGGAGAGGAAGGATTAGATTTTAAAAAGAGGGTAAATATAATTCAAATTCAAAATCTAAACATGCCTAAACCAGATACATTAAAAGAAGAGTATACTCAGGAAGAAGTATTGTCTACAGTGTTGATGCTTCCAATAGCATCATTCGCAAGAAAGTTTATGCATCAGAGTAGGAAATTTTTCAAAGCAGTTTTATTTGATGAAGCATGGGCATTAGAGTCAAACTCAGCAGGAAAGCAAATGATGAACTCACTTATAAGAGAAGGAAGGGCTTTAAATGCGGGATGCTTGTTTATTTCGCAGTCAACAAAGGATGTAAAAGAAGAGGCTGTAAAAACTAATATATCATATAAATTCTGCTTTAAGGCTACAGAAATTAAAGAAATAAAAAGTGTATTAGAATTCCTAGATTTAGAGGTAACTCAGGAAAATATAGACACAGTAAAAAATTTAGAAAATGGTGAATGCTTATTTCAAGATTTAGATGGTAGGGTAGGCGTATTAAAATTTGATGCCGTATTTAGTCATTTAATTGATAAGGCCTTTAATACTAATCCAGAGAAGGTAAGTAAAGAAGGTGAATAAGATGAAAAATTTTAAATTCTTCTTATTAATTGGGTTAATAATATCTATGCTTATAATACCTAAAAATGTAGTTTATGCTTCAGAGAGTGCTAATCCATCAGCGGAAATGATACCTAAATTAGAAGATTTATATAATTATAAGGATAATAAATATTTTACGGACTATAAAGGAAACTATTATTTAGACCTAAAAGATGTAGTAATTAAAGGTCAAGTAGGCAAGTTTCTTAATGGAGGAGCAAATGTATTATTTGAACTTGAAGTTCTTCTTACTCAGGTCCTGGCAGCGGTTATTTATTATACATTTGAACTTTCTATTTTTGATTTATTTTCTGGACCGATAGATACAATAGTAAAAAATCTGAAGATAGGAATATTTGATGAATTTGCATTAGTATGTATTTCATTTATAGGTATATACTATATTTTCAAAATGATTAAAAATCAAAAAACTCAGGTATTAATGACTATGGCTAAGATGATATGTATATTAGTATTAGCATTAGTATTTTTTAGGCAACCAACGGCTATGTTAAAAGGAGTAGATTCACTATCAAAAGGGATCGGACAAGCTGCACTTGAGGGGACATATAAAGCTACAATGGATGGAAAATCTTCATCTTCGGCTACAGAATCCATTACAACGAACCTCTGGCTTATGTTTGTTCACAAGCCATGGCAAGTACTTGAATTCGGGAGTACTAGCATGGCAGAAGAGTATGAGGATGAAATTCTTAGATTATCTCCTGATAGTGATGAAAGACAAGATATAATAAATGAAATAGCAGAAGACGATGTTCATTTTCAACCTAATCTTGGACTAAAAAGATTAGGTATAATGATACTTTACTTTGCTATATTTATTGTATTAGCTGCAGTAATAATAGCATTTTGTTTTTTAATTATAGGATATCAGTTTCTCATGCTGATATATGCAATTGCGGGACCATTAGCTTTATTACTTGCTTTAATTCCTAGCTTTGGGTTTAATACAGTAAAAAGTTGGGGAGGAAAGATTATAGGTTATGGTAGTATGAAAGCTGTATTATCATTAATTATAGCTGTGTTATTCTCATTTTTAATATCAACCTATGAGCTAACTGATAAATATGGAATATTAATGGTATCCCTAATTCAAATAGCACTTTTAGGTATAGTTTGGTATAAGAGAGAATCGTTGTTAGATGGCTTTTTAAAGTTTGCATCAGCAACAAAAGAAATACCTAGTGCACAAAGTTTAAATAGAGCATTTAGGCAGGATATGAGTATAGAAAATGGTATTAGAGATTGGAATAGAAGAAGACAGCAATTGAGAGACAAGAACAATAATGAATATTACGAAACAACTACTGGAGAAAGTAATAAATCAAGCAATTCGCCTTATAATAAATCCCAAAAGAGTCAAAAAGGGAATAATAGAGATTTCAATAAAGGGTATCATGAGTTTGAAAGTGGTCGTGAAAATAGAGTAGATGGTAATCTTAATGAATCAAGGAAAATAGCTGAAGAGATTTTAGAAGAAAGATATAGAAATTTAAAACATCAATCTGAAGATAGGGCTCAGGCTTTAGGTAAAGATCCTGAATATAGCAATTGGGTAAAAACTGTCATGAATAGAGAAGAAATGAATTTACCTAAATTTGATGAACGAGAAAAACAGGCAGTTGTTAATCAAATTAAATGGAACGAGGCCAGGGGTATTAATATTAAGGATATAGAAGGAGTTGAAGAAAAAGAAGATATTAATAAGTATATTAAGCGACCAAGTGGAATTGAAGTTGATAGACCGAGTGAAGTTGAAGTAATAGAGCAACCTAAGAAATTGAGTAATAGGGAAGCCAGCATGCAATACGTAAATACTTTTAATAGTACTTTTGATAAAGGTTACAATAATGAGTTTATGGAGAGTTTAGTTACATCTTATGGTCAAGAGAATGTTGGGACAGTAATAAATGATATGGTAAGAATTAATGAACAAAATAAGATTAAAAACCCAGCTGGATATTTAATGAAATCATTAAATAACAATAAGCAGCAAAATACAGGTTCTTTTAATAATGAAATGTCATTTAAATCTAATAATATACAAAACAAAATTAATGGAGAAAATAAGATTAAAAAACCAACTGGATATTCAATTAGATCAATAAATGGCAATAAGCAACATGGTGCAAATTCTTTTGGTAAGGATATATCATTTGAATCTGGTAATATGCAGAACTCTGAGAATAAAGAAAATATATCTAGCGTAGAATTATCAAGTAATTCGACTTCAAGTGGTATAGAAGGTAATACTACAGAGACCATTTCACCCAAAAGTATTAATCGATCTAAAAAAATAACATTTAATGAGAATTCAACAAAAGAAAAGAAAGTAATGCCTAATAGAATTAGAGTTTCATCCAATAAAACTAACAATAAGTTAGATTTAAAATCTAAGAATAATATTAATTAATAGTAAGGGAAGTGGCATATATCCACTTCTCTTATTAATTACAAATAAGAGAAGGTGATTTTTAGATGAAGAGAAAGTTTGCAGTTATAACGATTATAGTAGTAGGTATAATACTAGTATATGGGGGATATTTAGCTTATAAAGATTTTAATAAGGATTCAGAAATAATAGACAAAGTAAATAAAGCCGGTAAAAATTTAATAGACAATTCAGGTAAAAATGTAGATACAGACAAAAATACAGATATTAATGATAAATATATAGTGGAAGAAGATTTTTTAAGTACAGTAGATTCCAAAGGAACAATAGAAGAGATAATAGAAAAGAATAATTTACAAGAAAATGAGACAGCAACAATAAAAGAAAAATTAATGGCTAAAAATGTGGCTGAAAATTTCGTACAAGCTATATGTAGTTTTGATATTGATAAACCTAAAGAAACAGTAGATAAAGCAACAAAATATGTAATAGATGAGAAAAAAGAAGAAATAGAATCATTATATATATATCTAGGGAAAAATAAGGATATAAAGAAAACAGTTATGGAAAAAGTAGTCTCTAGAGAAGTGATAAATAGAGAAGATAATAATTATATAGTATTTAAAGTAAGAGCAGAGTGGAGTGTAATAGACGAACATGACAAAAAGGTTGGAGAGCAGCACGAAAGTTATGAGGTTAGTCTAGTTAAAATAGATGATGAGTATAGAGTTATTCAATATAGAATTAGTTAAATAGGAAATTGGATTAAGAAGATCTTAGTCCAGTTTTTTTATTTGGTAATTACGAGGTGGTAATGTGGAGGTAAGAAGAAGATCAAGTAACAAAGCTATGAAGGTGATAGTGTTTTCATATTTAGCATTAATAATGTTACTTATGATTTTTTTAACCGGTGGAGCTATGGAAAGTGAAAGTACATCTAATGGAGATAATACTTCTGATTTAGGTGGATTAGGAGTACCTCTTGAATATATAGAATATTTCGATGAAGCAGAAGAAATCTTTGGTATACCTAATTGGTGTCTTGCTGCAGTGGCCAAGCAAGAAAGTAATTTCAACCCAGACGCTGGCTATGGTGGAGCGTATGGTATGATGCAAATACAAAAGATAGATCCAGGAAGCGGGAAAGATTTATGGAACTATTTAATAAATATGGGGTTAGGAGACGTATATAAAAAGGCATCATATAGTTTTTCAAGCCCAGAACAGATGTGGAGCCTATATTTAAAAGATCCACGAGCGCAAATTTTAGCAGGAGCATATGAGATACGTTATTATATAAATTATGTATTGTATAAAAAGGATATAGTACATAGCTTAGACTATAACAATATAGAGAATATGAAGTTGGTAGAATGGGATGCCGATGAGAATGATAGTAATTTTAGAGAAATACTTAGACGTAGTTTTGCATGTTACAATGGTGGACCAAGCTATGGAATGAACGTGGATTTAGATAATGCCTATTATGGTTATCCTAACAAGGTGTTTCAATATGCTATGGAATTCAGGAAAGGAAGTTTAGTTGGAGATAATGAAACCATAGAAAAAGCAATTGCGGCAGGTATGAAATGGGTAGGAAAATCTCCTTACGTATGGGGAGGTGGAAGAACTCAGGCAGATGTGGATGCAGGGAGATTTGATTGTAGCTCTTTTGTACATTATTGTTATTCTTCTGTTGGAATAAATTTAGGTGATAGAGCGAATGTAGTAACATTTTCACTTATTAACCTGGGAGAAAAGATAGATCCTAAAGATATGAAACGAGGAGACGTTATTTTCTTTGATACCTATACTAAAAATGGACATGTAGGTATTTATCTAGGAGATGGGAAATTTATTAATGATAACTCAAGCATCGGTGTTTGGATAGATGATTTAAATGATCCTTATTGGAGATCAGTATTCAATAAAGAAGTGAGAAGAATAATTAGAACAGAGCAAGGAAGGAGTAATAAAGATGAAACATAAAGTTTTTTTATCTATTGGAAATAAAACATTGGAGGATAAAATCAAAAGCTATAATAATATAGAAATAGTAGATGGTGAGAGTGATTTAAAAATAGTAAAAGCACTTATACAACATCTACAGGTTGAGTATATTATTATAAATAGCTTATTAGATGAGGAAGGGGATAGCTTATTAGAAATAGCTAAAGAAGCAAGAAAAAATGATATTAAGGTTATAGTTATTATGCCAGGCATGGAAAGTATAATAGAGAAAAAGCTTGTAGGTGCATTGGCAAATGTAGATGTAAATGCATTTATATTTATAAATGATTTAACAGAGGAAAAATTGAATAACATACTAGATAACTACCCAAAGGAATTTAATTTTAATATGTTGGGTAAACAAGAAGTTAAATTTATTGAAAAAGAGAAAATAGTTAAAGAAGAGATTATCAAAGCTACAGTATTAAAGAGTAATATAATAACTTGTTATTCTCCAGACGATAATTTTTTATCTGCAGAGGTGTCTTCGCAATTGGCCATAAAATTAAGTGAAATAAATCAACTAAAAACAATAGTTATTGATTTTAATAATATTAATCCAATGATAGATCATCTTCTGGTAATAGATAAAAAGTTACCTATAAATGATAGATATGGGTTAGATTCAAAAACAAGTATGGCTGCTTTGGTTAATGCAATAGATAGAGAGAGGTTAAATCCAGATATATTTAAAAAATTAGTTATAAGGCATCCTAAATATAAATTTGATGTTATAACCGGTCTTTATGATTTATTTTTAGATGATCATGTAGAAAGACATCATTATGAAAAAATAATTAAAGCTGCAAGTGATATTTACGATTTAGTTATAATAAATACTAATTCATACTTGAAAGCTGAATCAACTTTTACTGCATTAACGAATGCAACAAAAGTTATAACTATATCAAGAGATAATTATTCGAGTATAAGGAATCTGATATCACAAATAGTATTATTAAATAAAAGAATTGATAAGGAAAAGTTTAATATTATAGTATCTAAAAATATTGATTACGGAATTAAAGAGGAAATATTAAAAGATATGTTTGATGAATATAAATTTTTAGGGTTTATAAATCAAAATACACTTATAGATAAGGCTATTAATGAAGAAAAGGTTTATTTAGATGTAATTGATAAAAATTCAAAAGAAAATTATGACAAGATTATAATAGAACTTGGATATTTGATTGGAGAGAGGAGGACAGGGTTATTAAGTAAAATAATGAGGAAGGAGAAATAGATGTGCCCAATATAGTGTTAGCAGATGAGTTAAATAAGGAAGAATCAAAAAAAAATACTACTAAAATTAATATAGGATCAATAGATAGAATAACTAGTAAAGTAGTTAATTATTTTGTAGAAAACAAAGCAGTGTTAATAAATGAGGTTGAAGATGAAACGCTACCATTTTCAGCAATGGAACGAGAGATAGAGTATTATATTAGTTCTAACGATGTTGATTTAAAAGGTTTTACGAAAGAAGAAATTTTTAAGAGTGTATATGATTATCTATATAAGTATTATACATTTCAAGATTATTTAGAGACACCAGAAGTAACAACTATAACTGCTATAGCAAAAGATAATATCATAATAACTAAAATTAAAAATGGTGTAGAGCAGCTATTTCAAGCAGAAGATATATACTTTGATAGTGATGATTCATATGATAAGTTTTGTAACTATATAGCAAGAAGAAATGAGGTGGAATTAAATAATAAAAATGCCATAAGAATAACTACAGATAAAGAAAGATGTAAAGATGCCATATTAAGAATTGATATTACAGGCTCAGCAATAAACGAAAGTGGACTACCTTGTATAGTAATTAGAAAGACACCGAGAGATAAGTACTCCGATATAGAATTAGTTAAAAAAGGTATGTTTAATGAAGAGATGAGGAAATACTTTGAGGAATGCGTTGAATCTGGTGCACAAATATTGACATGTGGTGATGGAGGTTCAGGGAAAACTACATGGATGAATGCATTCATAGAAAAAATAGATGAAAACATAAAAGCTTTATTTGTTCAGGAATCAGGTGAATTACATTCTAAGAAAAAAAATATTATATTTCAAAAAATAAAGAAAAAGTCATCAGAAACAGATACAGAATATAGTCTAAATGACATAACCAGAAATGCTATGCTGATGAGTGTAAAGTTAATAGGTATTGGAGAGATAAAAGGGCCAGAGGCATTCGATTTGTTTAATGCTTCGTATAGTGGTCATATTGCATGGTCCTCAGTTCACGCAATGTCGAGTACTGAAGCAATTACTAAATTACTTCAGTATATACAATATGCTAGTGTGAATTTAAAAGAAGAAGCATTATTAGAAATGCTTAGTAGATTAGATATAGTAATATTCTTAAAAGACTTTAAATGCCTAGAGGTAACTGAGGTTGAGGGATATGATTATAAGAATAATAAAATTATATATAATCCAGTCTTTAGGTTTGATTTTAGAACTAATAAATTTGAAAGAATAAAGCCTACATGTAAGAGACTACAAGAAAAAATTGATTATCATTATTATAAGAAAAGGAGGAGGGAGATATGTTAGGATATTTATTACTTCTAATAGGGTTATTTGGACTGATTTTTGTATTAGTAAATAATATGAAAATAGGTAAGATAGAAAAGAAGATTATAGATTTAGTAGGAAATATTAATAGCAAGTATGAGCAAAGAATAATAGAAGCCAAAGAAAGTTCATATATAAAGAAAAATAAAAATAAAAAGTTAGATTATCTAGATGATCTAATTATAAGAACTAAAGTAAGAGAATATGCCCCCTTTTTTACAAGTGAAATACTAATATTAATTTCTATCGTTGTTGCGATAGTTTTTTTTATTGCAGTAAATTCTATAAGTAAAAACCAAATTTTGAAGGTAGAAGCCATAATATTAGGGTTAATGCTTCCAAGTTTAATAATGGAACAAATAGCTACAAATGTTTTTGATAGTATAGATGATAAAATTCTTTTATTTATAGACACAGCGATAAACTTTTCAACTAGTAAAAATGAATTGTTATTTATATTAGAAAATACCGCTGAATATTTAACAGGACCATTAAAAGCAATAATTAGCCAATTAGCTAATGAATTAAAGAGAGGGGTACCATTGCATGTTGCTTTTGAAAATGCAGCCAGCAAGACAGATAATGTACGGTTAAAAGAGATATTAAAAAATTTATGTATTGTTGCTCAAGAGGATGCAGATTACAAAGGAACTTTAGAAAGTGCTAGAAATATTCATGAGCGTTTTTATGAACAGAAAATGAAGGGCAAAAGAAAAGTAAACGATGGGAAAAAGGGCCTCATTATGCTAGTTATAGTTGAAATATTTGTTTTAATTGGACTAAATGGATTCTCATCAAATTTAATTGGAATGTTAGAGGATACATTGCAAGGACAATTAATAGTGGCTTATTTTGGACTCATTGGAATCTTAATAGTAAATAAATACTTTAAGATAAATAAATTTAATTCATAAGGGGGGTGAAGGTATTGATAGGATTAAAGATATTTATAACTTTAAGTATGATAATTATTTGCTATAAATTTTTATATAGGCCTAGCAAGGCAGATAAAAAATTTATTAAAGAAATAAATGAAATTAAAAATGGGAAGGGAGGTGATATAGGATATAAAGAAACTATAAGAAAAAAGATAGTATTATTTGCACCATTTAAAACTACAGAAGAAGAACTCAACAAGATGGGAGATCCATTTCCAATTCATCTTGATTTACTTGGATATACAGTGATAAAGATAGGACTAGGCATATTATTCTTTATTGGGTTATATGTAAGGTTTGAAAACTTAATTATTGGGATCATAGGGATACCAATAGGATTTTACTTGTTAGATTGGATTTACAAAAGAAGTAATAAAAGAGACTTAGATTTTATAAGATTGGATTTAGAAGAGGTATATAATTCTTTAAGATTTAGTATTAGATCTAAGGAATCCTTGGGTATAGCATTAGCAAATGCATACACAGGTGCAAGAAAAAGCGAGAGATTAAGAAAAGCACTCTTAAGATTAGCTGCAAAAATTAATATGACAGCTGATATTGAAGGAGCATTAGATGATTTCAAGAATAGATTCGATTTTGATGAAACTAATCTATTCGCAAATTCATTAAAACAGGCATTAAAAACTGGATTAGTTGAAAATGTATTACAAGGACAAGCAGTGCAATTAAATAGAAAAAATACGGAATATAGAAATACTCAGATTGAGAAGGTAGACAAACCTTTATATATTTATGGCGGAGCAATTTTTATAGGTGCAATGGCACTAGTATTTATGATTACATTTGCTGAAGTAGGAAATTCATTAAATCAAATATTTATGTAAAGTGGAGGAGTAAAATTATGAAAAAATTAATGAACAAAATAAACTCAACAAAGGAAACAGTAAGGGAGAGAATTACAAGAAAGAGTAAAGGAGCAGTAAACTTTTTAGAGATTTCTGTAATAGTAGTAATATTGTTAGTTGTACTATATCCATTATATAAGGATATGTTAAGTGCTTCATTTACAACTATAAAAGCATGGTTTGCAGGATTCTTACCAAGTATATTTAGCTAAGGATAAGAGTTAAATATCATATCCAAGGAGAAATAATTTAAGTTATTTCTCCTTGAATTAAAAGGAGGAAAGGAATGTGAAAAAGAGCAAAGGTATAAGTAATTTTATATCAGGTATAATTGTATTCGCCTCACTTTGTACATTATTAGTATGTTTAATATATCCAAACATTCCTGTATTGATAAAAGTAAAGGCCGAGTCTAAAATAAGAGATCATGCTTTTACAATGGAACAGCAAGGTTATTTAACCCCAGAGAATAGAAATAGTTTAATTAACGAATTAGAACAAAGTGGTTGTAAAAACGTAAGTGTTTCTGGAACTAACTCTAAAGTTGGATACGGTATGAAAGTATATTTATATGTTGAATATGATGCAGTGATAAAAGAGCTAACCATTGAAGATGGATTACTACCTAAAATGAATGATGTAATTCGGAGAGTAAATATACCTAAGGAGACAGTAAGTAAATGTACATCTTAAATAAAAAATCAAAGGGTAGTGGAAACATTTTTGTTTTATCATGTATGTTTGCATTAGTGATATGTTTAGTTGCATCAGCAGTATTTCGAGCAAATGTTATGAATGCAGTAGCACAAGGAATTCAGGATGATTTAATTTTGTCTAGTTCAACAGTATATAAATATATAGATCCAAGGGTGTTAGGAGAAGATAATCCTATGCTTTTAATAACTGACTATTCTGCAGCGTATAATGAGGTAAAGAAATACCTTATAAACAATATGAAATTGAATGAAAATATGGAGCCAAGTGATAATGGGATTATAAAGAGTCCAATAGAAATAACAGACTTTATTATTTATAATTACAAAGGTGGAAGTGTAGATATAATAACTTATAATAATGGAGCATTTACAGTAGATTCAAAAAATACTTTAAATGAAGATATAATTACGAAGAATGAACATAAAGTTAATAGCACAGTAGTAACTACAACGATATCGATGGATGTAAAAGGTATATATGGAGTAGTAGAGAGACAGAGTGTATCTGTGGATACTGATATAATAATAGGTAATTAGGAGGTATAAACATTGAAGAAATTTAAACTTAACTATAGTAAAAGAAATATGATAATAATAGTTATTTCAATTATAGTAGCAGTATTAGGGTTAAAGGTATTAGAAAAATCTATAACAGTATCACAAACTAAAAAGGATGTAAAATATATTGTGGCTGCGTCAGAGCTTAAGCCAGGTGATGCTATAACAAAAGATAATGTTAAGGAAGCAACCCATAGTGGAGACATTAATTTTAAACATGTTACTAGTGTTAAGGATATAGAAGGATTAATAGTAACAGACAAGATATATCAGGAAGAGCCGATAATAAATGAGAGGCTTGATAAAGAAATAGATGATAGTATAGATGCTAAAAAGCAATACTCTATAAAATTATTACCTGAAGAAGCCGTAGCAGGTACAATAAGACCTGGAGACAAAGTTAAGATAGTTGGAACATTAATTAGTAACTCAGCTGGCGAAGCAAAAACAGATTATATTATTAAAGATGAAAGTGGACAACCAAAGAGCTTAAAAGTAATATCTGTATTTGATAGCAATGGTGGTCAATTAAGTGGTGAAAATGTTCCTGCAGGTATGTTTATATTAGAAGTAACTAAAGAGGAAGCAGTGGCATTAGACAAAGCAGTTTCAACACAAAAAGTAAAATTAGTAAAAGATGTGAAATAATTAGTTGACATGGTAAATGTAGGATGGTATAATTTAGTTACATTCAATTCGATTGAATTGAATTGAATTGAATTGAATTGAATAAATATTAAATTATAATACTAAGGGGAGTGTATAGGTATGTTAAATAAGAAATATGGGAAGATAATAGCTACAGCACTGATGGTAACTTCATTATCAACTGGATTAGCATTAAGTAGTGTAGGGAATGGAATTAGTGGAGACAGTATAAAAATTGCATATGCAGCAGATTCAACTGGTATTCAGACACCTACGGGGGTGATAAGTGGGAAGATTAAATATAGCAATAAAATACCTGAAAATCCAATATTAGAACAGCTTAAGGCTGGGTCTATAAGTGTAAATCCTACGAATAATCCAGAATTTTTTGAACCACATATGACTACAGGAACTATGCTTTTATCAGCAGGAAAAATGTATATATCTAATAATATATATCATTATGGTTATTATTATAAAGACTTAGGTATCCAAGTTGATGATTTTTATCATGTTTATTCAATGAGGCTAGGAAGTGAAGGAAAAGTAATAAAAGATTATAGTGTGGCTACTTATACAGATGGTCAGTTAGTGGTAAAAGAAAATTACTCTATAGAATATAGTGACAGTAAAGCATATAATTATATTTTAAATGAGGGGAAAGTAACACCTCCAGTAGAGCCAACTGAACCTACTACACCAACTAATCCTGATACAAAGAGTTATACAAGCACACGTCTTGGAGGAAAGGATAGATATACTACCGCATTGTCTATTGCTAATAAATTCAGCAGTGGAAATAAGGTTAATTCAGTTGTTCTGGCAAGTGGAATGAACTTTCCAGATGCTTTAGCTGGTAGTGTTTTAGCAGGGAAAAAAGATGCCCCAATTCTTTTAGTAGGAAGTACAGCACAAAATTCATCTACTATGACTTACATTAAAAATAATTTAAATTCTAATGGTACTGTGTATATTCTAGGTGGTAAAGGTGTTATTTCTGATAGTGTAATTAATCAAATAAAATCAATTGGATTTAAAAATATAAAAAGACTTGGAGGAAAGGATAGATATGATACAAACTTATCTATAGTTAATGAAACTAATGTTCCAAAAGGAACTAATATCGTAGTTGCTAACTCTATGTCATTTGCAGATAGCTTATCTATATCTGGAATTGCTGGAGCAAAAGATATGCCTATATTCCTTGTAAATGGCAGTTTTGATACTGATATATTAGCAAAAATTAAAAACATATCTCCAAAACAAATTTATATTGTGGGTGGTACTGGTGTTGTTAGCAGTTCAATAGAAAAACAATTAAAATCAATTGGATCAGTAAAAAGACTAGGTGGTTCAGACAGATATGCAACTTCTTTAGCTATTGCTAAACATTTCTCAACAGGCGCTACAAATGCTATGGTTGCCTATGGATTAAACTTTCCAGACGCATTAGCAGGAAGTGCATTAGCAAGTAAGTGTAATGCTCCAATACTTTTGGTTAATAATAGTAATGCTAAAGCACAGAAAACATTCTTAGATAGTACAAAGATTAAAGATTTGTATATACTCGGTGATAAAGGTGTTGTATCAGACACCATAGTAAATCAATTAAAAAAATAATAATGATATAAATAAAAAGTTAAGATACATGATTAGTAATTTTAAGTTTGCTAATTATGTATCTTTTTTAATTAAAAAAATAATAGTAAAAGGTGATATGCATGAAAAAAAATAAGTTAACAATATTAATAGTTGCTTTATTAATTAGTATTTTGATAACATCTAATGTATTTGCATATGAGTATGAAAAAGTAGGCTGGACCAATGAAGGGAAACCCAAATATACATGGTCTACACTAAATTCCAATGAAACATTGAAAGATTATTCTTCTCACTTAAAAAAGAGTGATATAAGTGGTTCTACTATAATGACAAGGTTAAGAAGTTCATATAGTTTGAAGGGAAGAGCAAGTAAAATTAAGGATTCTGTTTTAATGCAAAACAAGCTATTAGTACCTACAAGTCCAACTAATAATTTTGATTACTCTAATATAACTTATTATAATAGTCCAATGGGGCTTGGATACACAAGTTGGTATGACAGTCTGTATGGAGTATTTATAGACTACACGAGTCAATTCTCCCCAGAATATCTGGGAAAGGTTATAGATACAACTCATAAAAATGTAGACATAGTAAAAGATTCGATTGATTTTGCTAATATACAATATTCAAATACAAATAGTGCATATTTAACAACAACGAAAAGAGGAATGGGGGACTCAAGGGTTGCTGCAATGTCATCAAGAGGTGGGAAAAATTATCCTATATATTTAAACAACGGAGAAAATATTGATAATAGAGTTAAAAGTGCTATGCAGAAAAAAGGTATAAAAAACATATATGTATTAGGTGGAAGTACTATTTTCAATTATACTGCAGGATTAACATCAGGATTTAATGTTATACGTGCTGGAGGATTAAATCGTGAGGAAACTAAAAATTTGATGTTAAAATTACCTTCTAGAGTAGAAGGACCACAACACTACTCAAGTGATGATAATGGATTAGTAATGATTGGAGTAGATGATAAATATAAAGCTACAATTAGAGGGGCCTTGGAAAAAGAGAAGAAAGCAAAAGATGGAAGCAATTTAATTGCTATAACTAAATATTTAAATGATGTACTAAAGTTGGTGATAGGAAGTGAACCAAACAAAAATTCTAATCCAACTATGGTTATAGGAGTAAACGATGGTGAATATGAGGCATATTGGATTTGTTATTGGAATTCACCTGCAAATGGATATGTATACCAATTTGTATTGAATGGATATCATACAGACAATATAAATATAAATTCAGAAGTTACATCAATAGGAACGAGTAATACAGTATATAAACAAAATAATTCTACCTATTGGACTAAGACTAATACTGATGTAAACATAAATACTCGAGGTACCGTGAATGTGAAAAGTGATATGAATGGTATTAAACTACACTTATACAACAGTAGTTATAGCAATATTAACAATAGCCCATATCATGAAATGACACCAGGAACTATAGGGACTAATAGTCAATTTAGTACTAGCTTTAGTAATGCTACAACACAAAAAGCAGTCCTGGGGACATATAATAATTTAAGAGCTATTACCGGTAGGCACACTATAAGGGCAAAAGAGAGTGGAAAATCATATTTATTGCATACGTCAGCTCAATATGGCTTCTGGTCTAACCCCATTTCAAGTGAAATTACTTTAAAAACAGATGGTGATCCTCCACTAGTATCAGGTATTCCTTCTTCACAAGATAGAGAGGGACCATTTGAATTTACACTTAAGGCAACAGATTTATTATCAGGGGTGAAGTCCATGACGCTAACTAGGAATGGAAAGACAATTACAGGTACAAATTCTATAACTACAACCGTAGATGAGGAAGGGGAGAATAAGTTTGTAGTATCATCTATAGATAATGTAGGGAATATATTCACAAAGGAATTTACAGTAAATATAGATAGAGATCTAACAATATCAGGAGTTATAGATCCGAATCCATCGCCTGCAGGTAAAAAGGTATCAATGGATATAACTACAATAGGAAAAGCTAAAAGAATAAAAATAGTTTTTCCTGATGAATTAGTTAAGTTGGCAACAGTAGATAGTCCACTTAAATTTGAAAAGGCAATTACTGTAGAACCAACTCATAAAGAAAGAATACATGCTTGGCTGCCTTTAGAAACCCCTGTGACATTAGATAAGGATAATATAAGGGTTAAACCTGCATATAAGATATATATAGAGGCAGAAAACACTTATGGAAAGATAGTTAAAGGATATATAGATTTAGATGTACAAGGATCAATTTTTGATAAATTACAATATGGAATTAAAGCGACAGGATATGATAGAAAGAAATAGTGGAGTGAAGTTATGAAGTATATTATAGGCTGCTTAATTTCAATTGTAGCAGCATTAATTATTTGGAGAGGTAGTAAGTATAGAGTTGAATTAGAAGATGAATTTAAGGGCAATTACAATATTAATATATATGTTTTAATAGTGGTCATGGGGTTATTCACCATGACCACTATTTTTAAGTTTGAATTAAGTAATTTCATTAAATATTGGGTGCTTGGTTCAGTATTGATTTCTACAGCAATAACAGATTACTATACGAAGTATGTTTATAGGACACCCATAATAATAGGGTATGTATTAGTAATATTAAGTATTAAAGTATTTAGTGGACCATTATATATATTAAATGCTATAGGAATTGCCATATATTTATCTATAATGGCATGGTTAACAGGTAAGTGGTACGGTGATGTTCAGGTAATAGCATTAATAACTCTGGTTGTAGGGTATAGTGGATTGTTACCAATATTGCTAGTCGCAAGTGTTTTAGGTATTGTAATACTATTTATCAAAAAGAAAAAGGTTAAAGAGGTTGCCTTCTGTCCAATGATTGCAATAGGGTATTTAGCATTTATATTAATATGTTAGATAGGAAGGGGAAATAAAAGTGAAAAAAATTATTGAAAATTGTTTGATAATATTACTATATAGTATGTTAGTAGTAGCAATGTGTATATATCCAATGGAATTAAGTTATAATGTGGTAGCATATTATGGTGTTGTGTTCGGGATTCTTATGGCGGGTATGGCAGGTATGTTTAAATGTCTAAAATATAGTTCTAATAATTTAGGAATTAAGTTAAATAAAAAGTTCTTCATAAGGATAGTAATAAGATTATGTCAGTGCATTATGATGGGTCATTTGACGAGCATGGTACTTTGTGTTAACGTTGTTAATTCAAATTTTAGCATCGTTCATTCAGAATTGTTAATAAATATATGCAATTTATTATATGCAGGTTTAGTAATTAATAGCATTATAAATATAGTTATTAAAATTATTAAGAAAGTTAAAGAGGAGGTTAACTATATTAGAGAGGCAGTGAAAAAGGATTAATGATAGATATAAACAGGCATTGTCTAAATGTAAGTAGACTTGCAGTTATTATAGGTATAGAGCTAAAGATGAGTGCCCAAGAATTAAAAATATTATCAATAGCAGGATTATATCATGATATTGGTAAAAGTAAAATTAACAATAAGATATTAAATAAAAGATCAAAGCTATCTAATATAGAAAAGGAATTAATTAAATGTCATCCTTATTTTAGTGCAGATATTTTGAAAAGAATGAATGTGAGCGAAGATGTAATAGCTGCAGCATTATATCATCATGAAAGATGGGATGGCCATGGATATCCAAAGGGAATAAAAGGTACTAGTATACCTATATATTCGAGAATTATAGCTGTAGCAGATTCATATGATGCAATGACTCATGATAGGCCATATTCAATGGCTATAAGTCATGATGAGGCAATTAAGGAGTTATATGCATGTTCTGGTACTCAATTTGATCCTCATGTGGTTAAAGCATTTAGCAATTTAACAGGAAATGAATTTCACGATAATATAATGGGATATGCATAAAATATTTAAGAAAAAGAGTGTAGAAATTTTTAATAATTAATACACTTTTTTTTTATAAATAAATACATAAAATAGTTGACTAATGATAAACCTAAATATATAATTGAATTAGATTGAATTAGATTGAATTGAATTGAATGGAGTTAAATTCAATCCAATCTGTTATGATATGTTTAGGAGGTTAAAATAATGATGAATTATACATCGGAACAAATTAATAAGCTGATTAAAAATATATTAAAGATTAATAATCAGGCTTTAGATGCACTTAAAGTAATAAAAGCAGAGGAGATTAGCCATGGTGAGGTATTTATTAAATCAGGACTAAGTAAGTTTGTAGCAGATAAGTGTATTACATCATTTTTAGCAATAGGATTAATTGAAATGAGATTAAACGGTTCTAGTAGAAGTTATAGGATCACTGAAGATGGTGAGAATTTATTAAAAGTATATGAAGGGGGAAATCTATAATGAAATTAGTAAAGAATGTAGGGGCAGATGTTGGAAATGATGCTTTAAAAATCTATTTAGGAGAAGCAAATGCTGAAGCAAAGACTAAGTTAGAAGTTATGAATGTAGTTGCTCCAGGATATCAAAGACGTATTCTAGGAATGGAAAAAGGTCAACTTGTGAATCTACTAGATGTAAATGTTTATGAAGAGGATCAGGATTTAGGAAGATATTTTGTAGGTGGAATTGCATTTAAAGAGGGCAGAGGAGATTTAATTGAAAAAAGTAAAAGAGATAAAAAAGCAAAGAGCCCAGATACGATAATTTTACTCATGACTGGCATAGCTTACGCTATGTATGATCCTAATAATCCTAAAAAAACTGAGAATATAGCATTAGGAACATTGCTTCCTACAGAAGAGTATTGGGATGATGAATTAATCAAGGAATTTTCTCAAAAGCTTAAGAAGAGTTATAGAGTAAAATTCAATTCTACATCATTTAAAGGTGCTGATATAACATTAAACATTGTAGAGCATGAGATTCAACCAGAAAGTGCTGCAGGAGTATTAGCAAATATGTATGATGTAGATGGAAACCCTAGAAAAGGCATGGAAAATGCAGATAAAGAAACACATTTAGGGATATTTATAGGTTCTATAACAACAGAAATATCTATTTTTGAAAATGGAGAATTTAATCCAAAAGGATTCTTTGGAATAGAATTAGGTACATCAGATCCATTAGATAGAATTATAGAAGATTTAGGGGTAAATATGACAAGACATCAAATGGACTATATTATTAGAAATAACAAACAATTAGTAATAAATGAAGGTGGAGAAACAGTAGATAAAACTGAAAAATTAGTAGCCTCAAAAGAAAGAAGATTTAGTTTCTTTGTTAAACAACTAGTAAATGACATTAATAAAAAACTAGGTAAACAAGGAATAAATACTTCATTAATTAATAAAGTTGATTTAGGTGGTGGTGGTAGCATCACAGTAATTGATAATTTAAAGAAAGAAATTGGACTAGCAAATGTGAATCTAGTAGAAGATCCAAGGTTTGCTAATGCTCTAGGAGCATTATATAGCATTATTGCAAAGCAAAGCGAACAAGATGCAGCTGGAGAGGTCTTTGCATCTGATGAAGTTTCAAATTAATTAATCCAGGAATTTATGTAAGGAGTAGATTATGATGAATGAAGGTGAAAAAAGGAAAAAAGTATATAAACGGGGAGATGTAGTAACCTTCAGACTTTTAAAGAAACAACAGTATAGTGATGATGTCCTGGAATTGTTAAATGAAGCCAACAAGAGTGATATATTAAATATAGAGATTATAGAAGCATTAAAGATATATTGTAAATTTAAAAAAGGAACATTAAAAGAGGATATAGCTGCAGATAAAGATACAGATTATGAAGAAGATGTATATAACGAAGTATATGGCATAAGCACAGCTGAGTTAAGTGAAGAAGAGATATTTGCAGATAAGAAGTTAGATGTACAAAGTAGTACAAGTAGTTCTTATGATGAAAGTAAAAATAAAGTAATAAATTTAGAAAGATACTCTTATTTGAATGAAAATAATGCAGCTGAAGAGTTATTTGAAGAGCATAAACAAGAAGATGAAGAAGAAAAAAGTGGCTTAAACAGGGCATTTAAAAGTTTAAGAAGAAATTTTTAAAAAAAGTTTTCGACAAATAAATATAAAAAAAGTGTAATACACTTTTTGAAATTAAGAAAATGTTGATTTTACTATGTTTTAATAGTATCAATGAAAAAGTGTATTACACTTTTGTTATAAATTTAACGAAAGTGTAATACACTTTTAAGAATAGTGAGAGACGCTGATTTTAAAGGGTTTAAGAGTAAATAACACAAAAGTGTATTACACTTTTGTTATAAATTTAACGAAAGTGTAATACACTTTTGGAAAATGAGGATTTTTTTAGAATAAAATCCGTTGAAACCCAGCAATAGCCCCAAAAAAAGTGTAATACACTTTTCGTAAAGCTAGATATAGCAAGGGGTTTGAGGTTTACAGGAAGACTTGAACTTATAAAAAAAATATTGTAAAATAAGGGCAAGAAAAAAGATGCATTACATATGAATGCATCTTAAAACAAAATAAAAAGAATAAGAACCAAATTAGTTTAGTATTTTAGTACTTTAGTTTAGTACTTTAGTATAGTTCTTAAAATAAAACAAAGGGCTATACTGAACAACCAAGTATATCAAGTGCGCCAACATTTGATATAAACACGTTACCATCAACAAACAAAAATTCGATATCTCACCATCAAATTAATATGTGTTATTGTTCATACAACCCACTAAATAAAAATATTCTTAAATGTCATTGAATATCATTTAAAATATTTTTTATAGTTCTATGACTTTAGGATATCATATTGATATTCTAAAATCAAGAGGGTTATTGAACTAAAATTGTGCATGTTTCGGTGCATTTTTGACATGGTTTAGATGCAAAAGTGAACTGTTTTTGACACATAAAAGATAGATATTTGAATGGTATTAGAGGATATTGTGACTGTTTGTTGCTGTATCCTCTTTTATTACGCCAATATTTAGATTAAGTAGAAAGAAGGTGAGACTAACCATGGGAAACTTAATAAAAGATTTTTGGACATATGAGTATAAAGAGAAAAATTATTTTGGAATATTAGAAGTAATAAAAGGTGATGATCTAGCACAAAATAGAGTTGAGAAAAAGTATGAGACTCACATAGAAAGAGCGTTAGATTACACTATAAAGCATGATACATTAAGTCATATGAGTATCCAAACATATTGTACATGGTTAAAGGACAAGCCTTCTAGAGAAGAAAACGAACAAAGATATTATCCATTTGTTTTAGAATTTGAATCAAGAAAAAAGAAAGAGTATGAAGAAGTTCTTCTGGAAGTGGCTACATATGTAAAATATTTAACTGCAGAGATGTCTATAAATAGAAATGACATAATTGTAATGATTAATAATTCTAAATCTATATATGTTTTTGTTAATCCTAAAGTTTACGCTGCTAAGCCAGATAAAGATTTACATAAAATATATTATAAAATGTATGAGCATTTTAAAGCAGAGCTTGGCTTGAAATATGTAGATGAATCTATAGTATCTTCAAGTTATAAGTTAATGAAAACACCAAACACATATTACAAAGGTGGATACTTTGTATGGATTGAAATAGAAGAGCTTATGCAATTACTTATAGGTTCTAAGACAAAAGAAGAATTAACCAGGAATAAGAGAAGTTTAAATAGAGATGTACCAGGCATAGTATCAATGAAGGCTGCTAAGCTTTATAGTAATGCATTTAAGACTGTTAAATATGGATATAAACCTAATAATGATGAGAGTACAAAGGAATTTATATGCAATGGATCATGTGTTAAGTATCTGCAAGAACATATGATTGAAAAAGGATTTAGGAACTTTGGGCTTGTTAGTGTTGCCATATATTTAAAGTCTTTAGGATATACAAAAGATGAAGTTAAGAACAAATTAACTGAGCTTGGAAGCCAATGGAATCATGATGAATCCGATAGAGCTATAAATGCGAAGGTTAACTCTGTATTCAGGAAGAATTATAAATTTAGCTGTAAATATGCCCAGGGAGTTTTTGCTGATATGGGTATAGAAAACATGTGTAAAAATTGTCCATATAATAAAAAGAAGAATGCAGCTAGAGCTATAGGTGGTATAGAAATAGATGCTAGTATAATAAATTCGCTTTGGAGCAATAAAGCAGCAACAAGGCATTATTTACTATACCTTGAATTAGTGAAAAAGGAATTATTAAATAAGTCATTCATACCTTCAGAACAAGGTATCGATGAAAGAGCTTTAAGAGAATTTTGTAAATATACTGTTTTAACAAGAAGGAAAACAGGAGATGAGGTATACATAACATACAACCCTTCAAAGAGGGTATATAGGCTTCCTAACGAGTTTATGGAAGAGACAGTAGGTAAACTAGGTGAAACAATAAAACAATACCTTAGATTGTTTGTTAAAGGGTATAAAGCAAATGATAAATACATGATAATAAGAAGTTCTATAGAAACTCTTATGGATGATCTTAATTATAAAGATGCTGGATCTGTATATAGACTTTTTAGAAAATTAAAAGACATTGGATTATTAAATCATTTTAGTAAAACAAGTACATTAACTTTATATTATAGCAGTTACAAGATCGTTAATATTAATGATGCAAAGGAAGCCTCTCATGAGGACCAGGAGCAGTTAAAAGTGGTGGGTGAACAACTTAGTATTTACGACTTAAAAACTAGTGATTTTAAGTGTGATAATGTTGTAAGTTTTGAGAATAAAAATAACATTATTTTATATCGAGGATCACCACCATCACCAAAAAATCCAGGGTGAAATTAACCTGGATAAAACAAAATTAACACGATTTAGCCACAAGGATTTATGAAAAAAAGCACCCTAACCTTTGTAACCAAGCGACTTTTGTAGTCGCAAATTTTAGCCATAATATATTAATTATCTTTATATCCTAACCCTGCAAGATAGGGCATAGCCTATTGCATATTACAGTACCTGTATCTATGCTTTGTTCTTTCCTTGTTTGGCTACGAGCTAGGCTAGATTTTAGGGAGCGAAAAGTGTATTACACTTTTTTATGGACGTTAGAATTACTAGGGATTTTTAGAGGGTGACTTTTGAGGTGCTGGTTACAAGACTTCTTTACTTTTAAATACGTAAAACAAGTCTTAAATAAATTATATACCTAAAAACAAGTTTTAACGGTCTTAGATTTTTATTTAGGATAGCTGTAGGCTTCTAGGAGGGGGGCGGACTTTACTTATACTTTTAGTTTCATACAACCATATATATTATATCCATGAATATCAAAAAGGAGTGATTAGAAGATGATGAAGAATTTAGACCTAAAGGTCATAGCAGAACATGGGGGGCAGTTATTAAAATATGCTATTCCAGTGGCCGTAATTTTAGCAGTAGTAGGGGTGTGTTATTTCGCTGGAGTAGCATTGCTTTACTACGTACATGATAAGCGTTTAGAAAAGCAATCTGTACTTCTTAAAGTACTTCCAAAGGGGGGAGTAGATATTAAAGAAACAGAGCAATTGATAAAGAATTTACATTCAATGCTTTTAAATACTAAGTTCAGAAAAATTAAATATGGTAGGCCATTTATGAGTTTTGAATTGGCTGCAAAGCAAGGTAAAATGAATTTTTATATTAAAGTTCCTGTGGATATGAAAGACCGAATTGTGGATAGAATCTATGCAACGTATAAGGATATTGCAATTGAAATAGTTGAAGATTATATTCCTGAGGATAAGCAGCCATATTATACTTCTGAGCTAGTGTTAGGGCTTCATCACACATTGAAGATTAGGACCAAGGCTCAACATGATATAATAAATTCAATACTTTCAGGAATGAAAGATTTAGGTAAAAATGATTTTAATGGGGTTCAAATCATCTTAAGACCTATTGATAACTCTTGGCAGATAAAGGGCCGAAGAGAATTAGCAAGGTTTGAAAGGGATGGAAAGAGACCAGGAGAAAAAGATGGTATGGGTGGTAAGCTTAGTAATCTAAGAGATAGTCTATCGAGTCAAGTGGATGAGATGTTAAAGCATGAAGGTATTAGAGTAAATATATTTAATGGTGATAGATCTAGTAGAAAGACCAGGTTGGAAAGAAGAGAGATTGTTGTAGCATCTGAAAAGTTAACAGAGCCAGGGTTTGAGGTTGTTATTAGGATTGTGGCTATGGGTAAATATCGTAAGGGAAACACTGCAAGAGTCAAAGCTATATCTGCAGCATTTAATGAACTGGATGCTGAAAATAGGTTTAAGAAGGATCTAGTTTTAAATCAAGGTTATCTGTTAAGCCAATATAGAAATAGAAGTCCACATTACCAGGATAAAAGTAATATACTCACACCTTCAGAATTAGCTAATTTCTTTTTAAGATTACCAGGAGAAGAACTTTTAGAGAAGTTCGGAGAAATTGAAAAAGTAGCTATAAAAGAGTTTGAGGCTCCACCAGAAACAGAAAGTTCAGGAAAAGGTGTGGTCTTTGCTAAGAATACGTATAAGGGAAATGAAAAGGTAGTGGAAATAAAAGATAAAGATATAGTAAGACATGTTGTTATTCAGGGTAAAACTGGATCAGGAAAATCTGAGTGGATGAAGACAGCATTTTTAGATCATATCAAAAAAGGGAGAGGAGCCATGGTCCTTGAACCTCATGGGAAACTTGCTGATGAACTTTTAGAGATAATTCCTGAAGACCGCCGAAAAGATGTCATAGTATTTGATTTATTTAGTGATCATCCTTGGCCATTTAACTTCTGTAAAGTTCCAGATAGAGAAAATGGAATTTTAAATCAAGAACAGCTTATGCAAAAGACTTTGGATGAAGCAATAGAAATTTTTAAAAGGGCATTTTCTGATGTATGGTCAGAAAAGAATGAGTTTTATATTACAAATGCAATTAAGGCGATAATGGAGACTGGACATACCATGGTAGAACTACCTAGAATGTTTTCAGATAAGAAATTCAGAGATTCCATAATACCAAAACTAAAAGATCCTAAGGTAAAGAAGTTTTGGATAGATAAATTTAAAACTAACGCTCAAGGTAAGATAGATGCGGCAACAGAGTCTACAGCTCAATCAGTAGAATACAAATTAGAGAAATTTTTAAATTCTAAGGAATTGGTAAGAGCATTAGGGCAAGATGATTGTATAGACTTTAAGGAAATACTAGACAATAATAAAATAATTATTTTTAAGTTCTCTAAGGATAGAATGTCTAAAGATAGAATTACTTTCTTAGGTGGAATAGCAATGAAACTATTAATAGTAGGGGCATTTGCTAGAGATAAGAGTATGTGGAATATACCATTTACAGTATGGATTGATGAGGCTCAAAACTTTATAAATGAAAGTATAAAAGATGTTTTATACGAACTTAGAAAATATGGAATAGGATTAATATTGATGCACCAAGAACTAGAGCAGATGAAAGAGGTACCAGGACTGATTAATGCAATATATAATAACGTAGGTACTAGTATAACTTTCACTGTAGGGGATATGGATGCACCTTTTTTTGCGAATAAATATGGTCCGAGAGTAGATGCTGATGATCTTAAGGACCTTCCATCAAGATATGGATATTGTAGATTATTAGTTAATGGCCATACTACTGATACTTTTAATATATATTCCCTGGATAGACCAGAAGCATCTACCACCGAAGATGCTGCTAACTCGGTAAGAGAGATTTTAGAATATAATAAAAAAGGGAAAATGAGTATCGATGAAATCGATGAAATGATAGCTGAGAGATTTGCTGGAGAAGATGTAGTATTTGATGAAGAAGAGCAGCAATTTGCTGTAGAACTAAATGATGCTGATGACAAGAATGAGGGTTTTATAGTTAAGGACCAGGACCACAGAGATTTAGAAGAGATTGATAACTGTGTTGAGGAAGTAGATGATGAAGAATTAATGGATACTTTTAAAACCAAAAATACTGAAGACAAAAGTAACATAAAAAAATCCTGTTGGAATGAAGATTCTATGGACACAGGCAAGGGCTTTTTCAAAGAACCAATAAAATGTGTTGAAGAACAAGAAGATGAAGAACTATTAGATATTTTTAAGGTTAAAAAGACTGAAGATAAAAATAATACAAAAAAATCTTGTTGGGATTAGAAAGGTGAGACATATGGGTAAAAAGAGTAAAGAAAGAATAGATCCTATGACAGTTGATGAAAGATTTATTTTAAATTTTAAGTTTTCGTCATTTCAGAGAGAGGTTATAAAACTAATTTATGAGATGAGAGTTTTAAGCACATCTCAAATTGCAGTAATAAAAGGTATTACCGCCGAATATGTAAGGAAGCAGTTAGCTGTATTGTATATGAATGGATTTGTATATAAAAGATTAGAGCAACAGAACATAGGAGAAGGAAGAAAAGAAACCTTCTGGATGCTTGATAGGGGCGGAGCATTGTTTATTGCAGGTTCATATGGCATGAGCGTAAAAAGGCTTAATTGGGATATAAGAAGTAATTTAATTAATTTTGAAAATTTATCACATTCACTAAAAATTTCAGAAGTTAGAACTATTTTAGAAGCAGCTGCCAGATCTAAAGGACATAAGATCGAGAGCTGCTTTTGTGATAGGCATTTAAACTATGAATTTAAAAACAATGATGTCAAATATTCATTGAAGCCAGATTTATATTTTATTTATAATGATGGACAAAAGAAATATCAATATTTTTTTGAAATAGATATGGGGACCATGGCCATTAATGGTCCCCAAAGTAGAAGTTCTGTATTTACTAGTAAAATACCTCGTTATGAGACATTTAGGAGAGTCAATGAATGGAAAAACTATTTTGATGTATATCCTAGAATAATATTCTTAACTAATACGAAATCAAGGGCATTATACATGGCACAATCTGTTAGGGAAGTTAAGGAGACTAATTTAGAATTTTTAGTAAGTACATTTGACTTCTTTAATGAAAATCCACTAGGAGATATATACAAAAGGGTATCTGATGACTCAGTAACTAACATGTTTGAATAGTTCATTATAAAAAAATAAAAACTTTAAAAAAAGTATTGAATACGTATAATACGTATGATATAATATAAATATAGAGAGGAGGTAAGAAGGTGAATGCTAAGGAAATAATTAAACAAGCTAAAGAAAAAGGTTGGGAGATAAAAAGCCAAAGAGGTTCACATGTAAAACTAATACATAAGGAATTAAATAAAACAGAAATAATTCCTTATCATGGAGCAAAAGATATACCTACAGGAACATTAAATCAAATACTCAAGAAGTTAGGGCTTAAATAGCCCTAGCTGAAAGAGTTATATATAGATTATAAATATATAAAAGAAGGAGGAGTAAAAAATCATGTATGAAAACAACTATATCTTTCCAGCAGTAATCAGTTTTCTTGGTGAAAAAGATTATAATGTTCGATTTTTAGACTTTGAAAATATAACAACTTGTGGAGAGTCATTAGCAGATGCCTTTGATGCAGCTGAAGATGCACTAAAGTTAGAGATATTCGACCTATATAATGATAAATTAGAGATACCAGAATCTTCGGATGTAAGTAATATTAAAGTTGGAATCGATGAAACTTTAATACTTGTTAAAGTAAACTTAAAAGAAATATTAAAGCAATATGATAATAAAGCTATAAAGAAAACTTTAACTATACCATCATGGCTTAATAAAATGGCTGAAGATGAAAAGGTGAATTGTTCGCAGATATTACAAGAGGCTCTTAAGGAAAAATTTAATATAAATTAGGTAATATAACTGAAGTTTATCATGAGAAAGAGATGTCATTAATGGCATCTTTTTTTTATTAAGATAGGAGAGTGAAATATGGGCATATTAAATAAATTTTTAGAAAAAACAAAGATATGTGTAATTGCAGAAAAGTATAGTGTAGCTGTAGAGTATGCTAAAGCATTAGGATGCAGTAAAAAGGATACTTACTTTGAAGGTGATAAATACGTAATTCTATGGACTAATGGACATATTTGTACGTTATATCAGCCAGAAGATTATGATGAGAAGTTTAAAATATGGAAAGTTGAAGATTTACCTATCATACCAAACGGATTTTGGATTAAGGTTAGACCAGGTAAAGGACAAATTCTAAATTCAATAAAGAAAATTATTGAGAGGCAGGAGATAACCGCCGTTTGTATAGCGACAGATTCAGCCAGAGAAGGAAATCTTATTGGTGAATATACGTTAATGGCCATAGAAAATAAAAAGAATGTATATAGAGCTATGATAAATGCTTTAAATGAAAAAGAAATTAAGGCTGGATTTAAGAATATGAAGGAAGATAAATATTATAAAAATATGACTTTGGCGGCTCAAGCAAGGGATGAGATTGACTGGTTACTAGGAACTAATTTAAGTAGAGCATATTCAGTTATATATGGCAAAAAATATTACGTTGGTAGGTGTAAGACTGTATTATTAAATCTTCTATGTAAAAGAGAAGAGGAAATAAATAATTTTAAACAAAGCCTTAGTTATGGGGTAATAACTAAGTTTAAAAATGATAATTGTGAATATGCTGGAAGGCTTAATTATGCTTTAAAATCAGAATCAGAGGCTAGAAGCATAGTAAAGGATATATGTAATAAGCAAGGGAAAATAGATTCAATCGATAGAGATATTAAGAGTATCGAACCAGAGAGTTTATATAATCTTAATGACTTAATAAGAGCTGTTAACCGCCGATATGGATATGCAGCAGATGAAGTATATGATATAGCACAGAAGTTATATGAAGAACATAAATTAATTAGCTATGCCAGGACAGATTCTAGATATATTAAAAAGAGCATGATAAATGATGTAAAATTGATAGTAAATTGCATAAATATTGATAAATTTAGCATGAAAAAAAGTGATATAAATAATATAGAGAGATTTATTAAGAGATGTGTTAATGATGAAAAAGTGATTGAACATACAGCAATCATACCATTAGAAGTGGAATCTCTTGAAGAAAAATATAAATTGCTTAGTACAAAAGAAAAGAATGTTTATGACGTAATAGTAGAAAACTTTCTAAATAATTTCCTTGAAAATTATGAGTATGAAAGCATAGCTTTTTTAACAAAGGTTGAAAACTATACTTTTATAACAAGGCAAAATAAAGTTATAACTCATGGATGGAAGGAAAGAAAAAAACAGGATAAAAATATAGTAGAGGTTAAAGAAGGTGAATATGTTAATGTTGAGGACTCTGTAGTTGAGAAAAAACTATCTAAACCTAAAGAGAGATATACAGATGATACATTATTTGAAGTTTTAGAAAATCCAGCTAAATTCGTTGAAGATACTAAACTTAAAAAGATATTAAGAGAAAGTGGTATAGGCACTAATGCAACTAGAGCTCTTCTTTTAAAGGACCTTATAATAAATGGATATGTTACTAGACAACAAAAATATATTATTCCAACAATACCAGGAATAGAGCTAGTCAAAGACATAAGAACTGATAAACTGCTAGAGCCTTTTTTTACAGCGGTAATAGAGCAGCAGTTACAGCAGATTCAGGATGGTGAACTAGATAAAGATGAGCTCATTAAAGATACTATTAAATTTTTAGAACGTCACATTGAGGAACTAAAGAGTATAGTTATTCCTGATAAAAATAATGATCCTATTGGTAAGTGTCCAATTTGTAAGAGAGGAAATATCGTTAGAGCGAAGGATAAAGGTTATGGCTGCACTAATCTAAAGAGTACAGGCTGTAGATTTTTTATTTCAAAAGAGATTTTGGGAACATATATTGATGAAAAACAAGTCAAAAATCTTATAGAAGAAAAGCAGACTGATGTACTTAGATTTAAAGGTTCTAAAGGCGAGTTTTCAGCAAGAATTATTTGGAATGGAAATAAAACTCAATTTAAAAAATTTTAGGGGTAGATTGGAGAAGATTATTATGATGAAGAAAACACATATAATTACAGGAGTTACATTAAGCAGTGCTGCAGCTGCAGTAGGTGGAATAAGTATAACACCTATATTTATTATAATGGCAGCTATAGGTTCTATATTTCCTGATTTGGACCATCCTAAGGGGGCATTAAATCAAAAGGTTTTATTAATTAATAATGGTGCATTTAAATTATTAACTTATCTAGCATTAGCCGGATTAATGTACTTTTATGGACCTAAATATATTGATTCAAAGCTTATTATTTTTATGGTGATAATATTGGCCACAATTGGTTTTAGTAGGCATAGGAGTGTTACCCATAGCTTATTTGGAGCAGTATTCATGGCAGTATTTTTATATGTATTAAATTCTTTATATGGTATTAATATAATCATTCCATTTACTTTAGGGATTATGACACATATATTGGCGGATATGTTTAACCCAGAAGGGGTAGAGTTATTATGGCCATGTAAAAAAAATATAGGTTTTCCGATAACCGTTTCTACTGGAGGAATAGGAGAAACAGCAGTATGCGGTATTTTTATAATTATTACTGCTGTTATTTGGTTAAAGGAATTTAACTTGATATAAGAGGAGTAGAGGTATGTTATGACAAATAAGCAGGTAGATTTTCCAGACATCCAGGAGTTTTTAAAGATTACAAGGAATTACGTTAGACAGCTTAAAATAGTGAAAAAAAACAGAGTAAAAGATGAGTATACACAGCAGGTAATTAACAATTCTATAAAAGCTGTAATCCAGGAAAGTCAAAAATACATTTAATAACCAGGTGGTATATGGATAGAGCTATAGAGTCTAACATATACCGCTGATTGTTTTAAGGAGGATTTATTTGAGAGCAATATGTAAAGTTAGATGTGATAAGTGTCTTTTTAATGTACGATGCGGTGGATGTTCTATGTGTGAAGGAGCAATATGCAGTGAGTCTTGTAATAAGTGTGCTGCCATTTGTCCAAAGAGAGGAAGTTCGGTAGTCCATCTAAATCAAATATTAAAAGAGGACGTGAAACTAATGCCTAATGAAAAATATAATTTGTCATACCATATCCCTGTACTTCCAGATAGATTAAATTATAAAGTAAAAGAAGATTTATTAAAGACCATAGGGATCAGAGGAAATAATTTTCTATCTAGAAATGGAAAAAAGATTAGAAATATATATAGTAAGAATGGATTTAACAAAGCTTTAAATGTTGAAAGTAGTGTAAAAGGGATTCTTCAGTTCTATGTAAAGGATAGGATTTTAGAATGCATTTGGGACAATAGATTAGGCTTATATAAAGAATTAGCAGAACAAGACTTTGAAGCAATAATATCACCTAATTTTAGCGTTTATGAAGATGCCCCAAGAATGGACCATATTTACAATATTCAACGTAGTATAACTATTTATAATGAGATGAGACAAGCAGGTATAAGGGCGATACCTGATGTTTCATGGTATGGATTAAAAGATTTAGAGTTATGGATAAAGATGATAAATGAGAGTGAAATAAAGACTGCAGCATTTTCGTTTCAAGTTGTAGATGTTAGGTTAAAAGCATCGAATGCCTGGAAAAATTACTTAGCAGGATTCAGATATTTATGTAGTCAGATTTCAAAGAATGTAGATTTTATAATTATAGGTGCATCTTCAGCTAAGAAGGCAATTGAAATAAGAAGAGCAGCAGGGGAAAATATTAAATTATATTTTCTAAACCAGTCTGCTTATATTCAAAGTCAAAGAGGAATGTATTCTGGAGATAGGTCCCGGGACATAGTTACCCCAAAAGAAAAATTACTTGAGAAAAATATAATATATTTTAATAAGTTATATAAAGAAATTAATGAGAATGGGGTGATTGAATGCCAAAAGGCAGAAGAAATAGTATAGCAACAGGTGGAGGTGGAGGTAGCAGTATATCTGCAGCAGCGACAAACTTTCAAGGCTCTGATAATACTGCCGAACAAATAAATGAAAGATTGAGGGAGGCTGAGACTGTTAGAGTTCAGATTAACTCCAGATCAAGAAATCAATTAGAAGATTTAGAAGTCACATTTTCAGATACTCCTGGTATGGCTCATGTACGTTCTGGAAGCGGAAATACATATAGCGTGGATCATATAAATGGAGGATGTACTTGTATGCATCATACCATGAGGGAAGAGCGTTGTAGGCATATGGATGCTGTAGATATGGCAATGGGACAGGTAATAGATAGGCAGAGAACGGGTAACAACATAAATGCTATAGAGAATTTAGTGGAATCAGATACCATAGAAGAAATTAATAGAAATGAAATTATGGTAGACCAGGAAGATGATGAATTTTTTTATTTAGATAATGAAGAAGAGTTTGAAAGAAAACTTAGAGATGGGGTTAATGTACCATATGAGTATGAAAATGTGTTAAATGGTTCTGATGTAACATTTGGTATTGAATTAGAATTTGTTGGAGGTGATGCTGATGCAATAGCTAGAGATCTATATAGAGAAGGTATATGTGCTTTTGATCATAGAGTAAGTTATCACGCTCGTTCAGTTGAAGGTAAGTGGAAATTAGAACGTGATGGAAGTGTATCAAATGGAAGTCATGGGGGGGAACTTGTTTCACCGGTTTTAAAAGATACTCCTGAAACATGGGAAAATATAGAGAAGATTTGTAAGATAGCTAAAAGACATGGAGCAAGAATCGATGATAGGTGTGGAGGACATGTACATATAGGAATGGAGCCACTGGATACTGCAAGGCAGCGGTGGAGAAGATTTTTTAATGTCATGTCTGGATATGAAGAATGCATTTATAGAGCTGCAGGTGGGGATGAAGGACAAATAAGAAGTGGACATAGACATTATGCAGAATCCTTTCAACATAGAGCAGATTATGGTTCGAGCAGAAGAATAAGACTAGAAAGTATAGATGATGTTAGAGATCTTGCAGAGGATGTTAGTCAGAGAAATAGATATTATGCATTAAACTTAAAGAATGTAGCTGAAATGGGTAAGCCAGATACTGTTGAATTTAGGTATTTCAATGGTTCATTAAATGCAAAACAAATACAGGCAAATGTAAAGTTATCTGCAGGGGTAATGATGGCTGCCAGAAAATGTAGAACAAAAAATATTAATTCTATAGGTTATGAAGTTTCTGATGCATTCAAAAGAAGAGGAAAGTTACTTAAGAATCCTAATAATACAGCTAGTAGAAGTAATAAGAAAATAGCTGAATTTTTAGATGTTATATGTACAAGGAAAAGAGATAAGGATGCACTTTTGAATGTATTCGCTAAAAATATATGGAGATAGTAAAGAATTAATCAAATTGAATTAAATATCAGAGAGCGGTATAATGCAGATTACATAAAGGGAGTTGAAAATTTGGGTTTAACTTTTATTGATTTTTTCAGTGGAATAGGTGGGTTTAGATTAGGTATGGAAATGGCAGGACATAAGTGTATAGGCCATTGTGAGTATGATAAATATGCAAATATGAGTTATGCAGCTATGCATAAGCCGAAGGAGAGTGAATGGTTTGAAAGAGATATCAGAAATGTCAGAGCAAGTGAAGTGCCTAAAGCCGATGTGTGGTGCTTCGGATTCCCATGCCAAGATATTAGTCTTGCAGGAACACGAAAAGGCTTTGAAGGAAAACGTTCAAGTTTGTTTTTCACAGTTACAAGACTTATTAGAGATACAGAAGAAAACTGTAAACCCTCAATCCTATTTATTGAGAACGTTAAAAACTTACTTAGTGTTAACAGAGGGTTTGATTTCGCAAAACTTCTCATTGAAATGGATGAAATCGGGTATGATGCAGAATGGGAAGTACTTGATTCGCAAAACTTCAGAGTTCCACAACACAGGGAAAGAGTGTTCATTATCGGATATCTTAGAGGAAAACGTAGACGAGAAGTATTTCCTATCAGAGGAAATGCAGAAAAAGCTGATATTAAAGTAATAGGTGCTACAGATATAAGGGCATTAATAGAAGGAAGAAACACGAGATCTTTAGTTTTAGGAACAACAGGTTCATGTAGTTGTTTAACTGCAACTGATTATAAAGATCCTAAGCGAATATTGGTTAAAGGAAACTTAGATATACCAGGTCATGAAAGTATGAGAAGAGTATATGATCCAGAAGGAGTAAGTCCAACTTTAACTAGTGCACAAGGTGGAAACACACAGCCAAAGATTATAGCCAGGGCGGTATTAACTCCAGATAGAATAAATAAGAGACAGAATGGAAGAAGATTTAAAAATGATGAAGAACCTATGTTTACTTTAACTGCACAGGATAGACATGGTGTAGCGATTAGAGAAGCAACTAAAAGGGGCTATAAGATAGCCCATGAAGGAGATAGCGTAAATATAAGTTACCCTAGTAGTAATTCTAAAAGAGGAAGAGTAGGAAGAGGCATTGCACATACACTTACTTGTGGTTGTAATCAGGGGACATTGAAGGGGTATAGAATAAGAAAGCTTACCCCACGAGAATATTTTAGACTGCAGGGATGGTCAGATGAATATTTTGATAGAGCTGCAAGTGTATGTAGTAATTCACAACTGTATAAACAAGCCGGGAATGGAGTTACAGTAAAAGTAATATATGAAATAGCTAAAAAATTAGGTTAATGGAGGGGTTAAGATGAGTATTCAAAGAATAATTTACAAAGATGGAGTTGAAGAGAGTACACCTAAATTACCATTTGTTGTTGTAAAAAACGATGGAATAGTCGGAGAGGCTGATTCTATTAGAGGAATAATAAGTATTATAATTCCAGAATATTTGGATGCAGAAGATAGCTTAGATGATTGGAATTTAAGAGTTAGATATGCAAGAAAACAGGCCATGTTTGCATTAAATAGAAACTTAGATATTGTTGTATATGATAGGGAGAAAGGGGTTATAAATAATAACTATGCAGCTGCATCAGACGACGAGGATTATGAAATGCCAGCAGATATTACTAATTTTGAAAAGATATATGTAGATAAAGAGAAAGACTTTATTAAATCACTAGCTAGACTAGGATTTATAAAGTTATTAGAAAGAGATGATATAAATATTTTTTCAAATAACTTAGAAATAAAATGTGATAAATGTGATCATTGTAAAAATGGTGTATGCAATGTATATAATGCAGAGATAGATAAAGTAAATCCTAATTGTGAATCAGGAATTAATAATGTTAAAGAAATACGTGGAGAAAGTTATAAATTTATAGAATAGAAAAAAAGAAATCAAGGTCTTGTTAACTTTCAATACCTTGATTTTTTTTATGTTTAATTGTGAAAATACCGCTGTTTATTGTAGGTTTATTATTTTAGATCATTAAACAGCTCAAGTTGAGACTTTATGTCTTCAGCATATTTTTCAATAACGAGAGCCATGGCTTCGTTCATCACATCATATATGTGGACTTTATTATTTCTTTTTGTCTCAAGAATTGTTGATAATATTTTTACTTTATTATATAAAGTCGCATCTAATTTTATATTAATAGGAACTAAGTTTGTATTTTTAGTTTCATTGGCCATAAAAAATTCACCTCAATTTATTGATTATAGATTTATTATATAGGTAAAAACAAAAAAAGTCTATAAAAACTATAAAAACTATAAAAACATAGTTGACTTTACAAACATAGAAAACTATAATAACAATATAAGGTAAATCTAAACTGAAAAATTAAATGTTAGGGGAAGTTCATAATGAATAAAAAGAAAAAAGTATTAAGTTTATTTTTAACACTAATAATAATTGTTTTAAATATTGTTGGATGTCAGCCAGTAAATAACAACTTAGATTTAAACGATGTAATGATAGTTCATTACATCGTTGTGGGACAAGGGGATTCAATATTAATCCAGGTAAATGATAAAAACTTATTGATAGATGCGGGATCAGGAAGTAGTGAAGACGATGTAGTTAATTATTTAAATAAAAATAATATTAAAAAATTAGATTACGTATTAGCAACTCATCCACATGAAGATCACATTGGTGGAATGGATGAAGTAATAGAAAACTTTGAAGTTGGAGAATTTTATTCTCCTAAAGTAGCAGCCAATACTAAAACATTTAAAAACATGATTAATGAACTTAACAAGAAGAATTTAAAAATTAAGATTGTAGCTGAAGGAATGAGTGATGAGTTTAATTTAGGTGAAGGTGCAGAAGTTGAAGTATATACACCTATGAAGGGATTATATGGAGAATTGAATAATTATTCACCAATAATGAAGGTTTCTTATGGTGAGACATCATTTTTGTTCACAGGTGACGCAGAAAGAGAGGCTGAATTAGAAGCCATATCTAGTGTTGAAAATTTAAAATCAGATGTACTTAAAGTTGGACATCATGGCAGCTCATTATCAACAACAGAAAAATTTTTAGAAAAAGTAGATCCTGAAGTGGGGGTGATAAGTGTTGGAGAAGGTAATAAATATAACCATCCAACAGATGAAACTCTTAGTAGATTAAATGATAAATCTATTAAAACATATAGAACAGACATAGATGGAACAGTAGTTATAAAGAGTGATGGTGAAAATATAATTTCAAAATAAAAGTGACTTCACAGAATAACCCATATCGAATTTAAATTGAAGTAGCAGAGTAATTACACCTATAGAGAATAAAGTGGGTTTAAATTCACTATATGAGAGTTTTAGTTAATTGAGTTAGGAGAATTAAAATGATTAGTGTGAAAATTAAGATAGTTACATTTAAGCTATTAAATTTGATAGTTGTACTACTAAATGACTTTTTAATCAAGGGAATGAAGATAGGAATAGTAATTTATACAACTTTTAATGGATTAAAGAATATAAAAAGTAAATATGGGTTAGGTCTAATTTTTTATTTAATAGGATTGGTCATACTATTTGAAATAGTATCAAGGATATATAAAAAAATAAGACTATATTTGTTTGAGAAGTATAGGTTAGAAAGTTTAGGCATAGTTTTTGATAATAAATTTATAGATTCCAGATCAGTAAGGTTTATGAAAATATTATTTTTATATTTTTTAGCTGCAGGAGAGTTATATAACTTATTAGTTTTATATCCAGTATAAATTAATAATTAAATTTTTAGATGAAGAAGGAGAGAGTTAGATGGATGTTGTGGGGTTAATGAATTTATGTAAAATATCAAGGTTAAATCGTATGCAACTAGATCAGTTGTGTTTATATAATAAAAAACAAAGAAATTTATTAATAACAGAAATTATACTAATAATTACATTTGCTTTTTTAGATAATTCTTTGTTAAGTATACCTATTTCAGTAATTTCAATAGGATGTTTAAGTTTAATTTTATATGAAAGATTAACAATAAAAAAGAAAATAATATCTTTGGTAAATAGAGATTCTCCAATAGTATGTGAATGCAGATTAAAAAATATAACTAGTTCGGTTTAAATAGTGATATACAAAGGAGGAGAAAGGAGACAAGCTATGTTGTTAATAGAATTTTTAAATAAGTACGTATTAGTAAATGAAGATGAAGATTCATCAATATCTAAGGATAACATGAATGACAAAGATGAAGAAAATAAGTAAAAATATGAGGTGTGAAAGATGAGAGTATCTTATTGTTTTAGGTTAGAAAAAGAATTAGAGCTAGGAGAAGAGATTGATACTGGAGAACCTTGCGAATTTTACATGAGGGTATCAGCTGATACTGAAAAAGAAATAGCTGAAGAAGAATATAAGAATCAACATGAAGTTCTAAAAAAGATGATGGCATATCAAATGGAAGTTGATGAAAAATACATAACTCTAATAACAGAAGAAGAATACAGTAAAAATGTTGATGAAGATTATATTAGAAATTCTAGATTATGAAGTAAGAATATTTAGGTGATGATGTATTTGAAGTTACAGATGAGAAATCAGAAGATGGTACTGAATTTACTGTAATTATTCCTGATCTAGATGAAGAATAAGTTTACCATTCAAGAAAAAAGGGAGGAAAATAAGATGGCAGTAATTCTCTTTATAATGCTAGTACTAGTAATTTACATGATGTTTATACTTAAATCTAAGGATGAGAAAAAAGATATGATGTGTTTAGAGAAGTGCAATATGAAGGACTGTAATCATTGCATTGATAAAGAACAATGCAAATAACAGATGTTTAAAATTAGAAGTATTAAATGAATAGGAAGAATAGCTCAAATATAAGAAGTTATCAGATGTAGTTAAGATATTAGAAAGTATTTAGTACACAATTCAAATAGAGTTTGTAGGAAGGAAGAAGTAATTATATTTAAAAGTGAGGAGTAAAAAATGGGTTTGTTCAATAAAATATTTAGAGAAGAAACAGAGGAAGAAAGAAAAAAAGGAGAAGAAAAGTCTAGAGTTATAGCGATGCAAAAAAATTTAAATAATAATATAAGATGTCCTATACCTGGGAATATAAAAAAGGTTAATATATTTACCTATATTGCAGAACATCCTTATATTTTAGAAATATGGGTTTATGTACTAATAGCATTGGTAATAGGTGCTTTTTTATATAGGTTTGGCTATTTTTATATATTTATTAAGTTTTAATTTGTAGATAAGACGAACTAACCAATATAGGGAGGGAATGAAAATCAAGTATCATTTATGTTGCAATCAATTTAAAGGATGTTGGGAAGTGAGAGATGAACAAGAAAAAGTTTTATTCAGTGGATCATTGAGTGAATCAGAATATTATTTAGAAAAGATAAATTTAAAGTAGATGTATCACATAGGTAGAGTGACACCACCTAGAATATTAGGGTATATAGTAGGCTTACAGATGGCTTCAGAACAATTAAAGGCTGCTGAAATTAGTGAATAATTCAAGAAAATTGGACATAATGAATTTTTAAAGTTTCAAGATAAATATAATTTATAATATTTAGCAATTCAAATGCTGTAAAAATTGTGAATATGGGGAGTAGAAAAATATGGACAATATAAAACTAAAAATTCAAAAGCTGTTAGCATTAAGCAAAAGCTCAAATGAAAACGAAGCACAAAATGCTATAATGATGGCTCAAAAGCTTTTATTGAAGCATAAGTTATCTCTAAAAGAGGTTGAAGATTATTCTAAAACAAATATTGATTTAGATAGCTACAAAACAAGCCATAAGTTTAAAGGAAGTAGTTGGAAGTCAAATTTAGGTTCAGTAATTGCAAATAACTTTGGATGTTATATGTATTTAGAAACTTCAAACAGTCATAAAGTTTGCTTTTATGGAAAGAGTGAGGATGTGGCTATTTGTAATATAATGCTGGACTATGCTATAAGATGTATTAATCTTAATGGAGATAAACTTGTAAAAAAAATGAAAAATGATAAACGAAGAAAATACTTTAAAGGGATAAAGAGTGATTATGCATTAGGATTTATACGTGGATTAGAAGAAAGGTTTAAAACACAAGTTGGTTCAAATAAGGAGTGGGGATTACTGCTACAAAAGGAAGAAGTCGTTATAGCAGGATATAAAGAGTTCTCAAGTGGATTTAATTCGATAGATGTTAACCAAGAATTTTATAAATATAATCTTGCGTTTGAGTTAGGTAAAAAAGATGGGAGTTTGTTTGATATATCAGATAAAATTGAAAATGAAGGCTTAGAAGAATTACAAATTTCTAATTATTAAAGTTCATTCAAAAGAATCTTAAATGAAAAGAACTGAATACAGATGTATTCAGTATGATAAGAAAACAAGAGTTAAATACAAATATAAAATGAGATAAGTATAATAAATTAAGCTTAGAAAGGATGATATGGATGGTTAGAAATTTAATTGGAACTGTAAAAGACATTGAAGAGTATAAAGACATAAAAGGGTTAAATTTATTAGTTACACAAATTGGCGAGATGGATCCAATGATTATTGGACCTATTGATTATGAAGAAATAGAACAATTCTATAAGATAAGTTATGATACAGAATTAAAAGAGTTAATTTCAAATAATTATAACTATTGCATATGGTATGTACTTAATGAAAATTGTGAATTAATAAATGAAATAAATATAGATAAATTAGAGAATATAAGGGAAGCAACAGAAGAAGATCTAAAGCAATATAATGAGAATATAGAAAAATTTAAAAATGAACATGGGTACTACAAAATAGAAGAAGAACTTGAAAAAAATCATATTGAAGAGGAAAAATCAAAAACTGAGTTTGAAAATCTAGATAAATCTTTTATAGATATTAGGTATACAGAGGATGAAAAAGGTACAGTTGCAGCAGTAATGTATAAGGGATATGCAGTTCACTATCCAATAAATTCATATGCTAGTGGAGTTTCAATAACAATTCTTAAGGGAAAGTGGAAAGGGAAAATGATTTGTACTTGTAACTTCAGAGAGTACAAATCATTTATTGATAAAATAGTAGAAAAAATAGGAGATAGGCCATTAGAAGAAGATAATTTCAAGGATATTGAAATTGTAAGAGAAATCTTAAATGAAGGTAGATATTAAAATTGTAGAAAATTTGAACTTGTTCAATAGGTATAAAGAAATGAGGTATCAGAATGGCAAAGCAGATTGAAGGACAAGTATCATTGTGGGACATAGAAAGTAGAGATAATTGTATTAAAAACAGTGATATTGGGGTTAATAAGTCATTATCAGAAAACCCTATATTATTTACTAAATTATCAAAGAAAGAGACAAATACTAAAATTGATAATTTAGAAAATACGCTAATTATGACAGGTGAACAACAAGATTTTCTTACTAAAAATTTAATAATGAAAAATGAGAATTTATCTAGATTAATAATACATTGCAGCGGAGGATTAATTATAGAATTAGCAGTTCAAGATTCGTATAAAACAATATGGATTAATCCTAATGGCATAAAGGAATTTGAATATGATAAAAAAGCATCACCACTTCCAATGGATAAAATTATTTATTATAGGAATGATTTTAAAGCTAACGAGATCCAGGAGAAAAAGTTATTAGAAATACAAGATGGATTATTAAAGGTAATAAGACGTAAAGGTGATGAAAATATTATAGCTTTAACAGGAGATAAGGTTATAAGTATAAATAGTAAAGGTTGGGTGCTAGAGTTTAATAATATCAGCGTATGCGAAACTGAAGATATTATTAATAGAAATATTACAGAAGATGAAATTAGAGTAGGGGATAGTGTAGAGCTACAATATGGTGAAGGTACATTTAAGGGTGTTGTGACAAGTATTTACAACAATGGAGATACAATAAATTGCATCTTTGATAATAAGCATAGTGCATTTTATAAGAAGTGTGTAAAAAAATTAATAAACAACAATAAAGAATTTATAGATATGGAGAAGTAAAAATGGAATATATAAACGAAATTAATATAAGTGAAGCAATAATTCATATTTTAGATAACAATTCAGAGGGACCAGTTCTAAACAAATATTCATTAGAGTTAACGGAAGAGGTATATATATTTATTTTTAAGCATATTCAAAGATGCCTAAGAGATGAAGAGCTGAGGTATGCAAAATTCACAGAAGAAAAGAACATTGTTAAAGAAATTGCTTATGAGTACCTAAATGGCGAAAATAATTTAATAAATGTATCACAGGAATTGGCCAAGCAGATGTTTAGATTAATGAGATCAAAAGGGAATATACCATCATGTGATTTGCTTACAGTTGGATTTACTACAGAATATGGACCATTCCTAGGTATATTTAAAATGGATTATATAAAAAGTTATATGCATAACGTAGAATCTATAAATGGAGAGGTAGGAATAAACATAGTACCCCAGCATATGGGACTTCCTTCAAGTGGGGCCAAGATAAAAAAATGTACTTTTATAAAAGGAACAACGACAACAAATGAATATGATTTATTAGTTATGGACAAGCAGAATAAGAAGATAAGTGAAGAAAAAGAATATGGTACTAATTATTTTATAGATAATTATTTGGGATGTAAAATAGTTATTAATGATCGGGATAATACCAAAAACTTTATGAGAGCAACAGAAGGTTTTATTCAAAGATACCTTAATGAGGATGCTATAAAAGCTGAAATGCTTAGAGAACAAGTAAGAGAAAAGTTAATTAATAAGGACAATATAATCATTGAAGATGTAGCAAGTATAATGTGTGATTACAAGGAAAGTTATTTATTACACATGACTACAAATTGTGAAAATGAATTTGAAGTTGATAAAAAATATGTGGAAAAAAAGCTTAAAAAGATAAAGCTAAAAGTTGATAGAGATATAGATATTTCTATAAGTCAGGAAGCATATAGTGACCAAAGTAAGTTTGAGGTTATTAAAAATGATGATGGCAGCATCAACATGGTAATTAAAAATATCCAAAACTATGTAGAGAAATAGGTAGAAGGAGAAAAAGATGAAAGAAAAAATTAAATCTATTGAGTTACTGAAAATACTTGAGAAAAATGAGGTTGGTGCTAATTGGTTTGCAAGAGATAAAAAAGAAGATATAAAACCAGCATTAATTAAAGCATATGAAATTCTAAAAAGAAAAAAATATATTGGATCTATGACTTATGAAGATGAAAAGTCTAGAATGACTCTAAGACAAATACTTTGTGGGAATTCAGTAATAGAAAATATTGAAAAAAATGATTTTTATGGCGCTTATCATGAATTATATGATTGTATTTATGATTTAGGAAATGGTAATAAAAAAGATAAGTATATCTCCGATAATGAGTATGTGTTTTATAAATCGTTAATAATACTTTTTATAAACAAATTAGAAGGTTAAATGGAAAGGGTGAATTATTAAAATGGTACGAGGAATTCAAATAAAAACTTTTAAATTTAAAAATAAACTATGTGATGAAATAGATAGGGAAGTAAATGACTTCTTAAAAAATGTTGTAGATAAGCAAGGGAATATAATAGATGTAGAACCATTAATTAATTATGATGGTACTGTGGTGATGATGACAGTTAAATATGTCGATGGAGTGTATTAAAACGAGAAAATAAAAATTATGGTATGAAGCACGGAAAGGGAAATAAAGATGTTTAGATATTGGCAAGAGAGAAAAGCAAGAAAAGAAAAAGTTAAAAGATTGAAGAGAGAACTGAAGGAAGTAGAAGTAATAAGACATAAGTTATTGGAAGACTATAAATTAAAATATAACAATCGCCTTTATGAAGCAAAAAAAGTTAAAATAATTGAAAGCAATAGTAGTGAAGAATTTGAAAACAAATACAATTCAATAAAGGGAAAGTTTGAAAGAAGAGAATCAGCTATGTATTTAGGAGATTATGACATGATAGGTGAACTTGTAAGGGTGAGATATGGTGAACCTATATATAAAAATGGCATATATTCAGCAATAATTAATTATACAGAGTACGAGCTCGAAGAGGATTTATCGGTGAGAGATTATAACAATGCAGTTAACGAATTAAGAGAGTGTGATAAAAAGTAATATAAACTTAAGGAGGCTATAGATAAAATATAATAGTCATAATTCAGCTATAGTAGATATTCAAAGTGGGAGGGAAATATGGCTAAGTGTAGATCCTGTAGTTATTGTAAACAAATTGGTAGGCAAAATAGTAATAGGGACACTTAAGAGCAGGAAGTTTGGGTGTAAATTTATTTTTAGTACACAATATATAAAACAATTAGATGCTATCGCAGATGTTCTAGAGGCTAGTGGAAGTTCTTACATGCTATTAAAAGGAAGCTTGGAAGATGATTATAGAAAAGTTATCTGAGAATGAATAAAATACGATTTTGTGTTAAGACATGCACGAGATATAAAAGAAAGGCAGAACATAAAATGTTACTACCAATCCCTGAACAAGATGATTGTAACATATTATTTCGGCTCAAACAAGAAAGGGAGAATTAATATGGATATGAATGGATTAATATTAGGAATTGAAGCAATAATTAATTGGTTAGGACTTATTGTTAAGTGGACTTTGATAACAGCTGCAGTAAGCTTAATTTTGATGATAATACTTATGTGTACATTGCATGTATTAAAAATAAACAATGTTAAAATACCTAAATTCAATTAAAGTAAGAATAATTTATAAAAATAAGGCCAATAAAAATGCTCTTGTTTTTATATTTACCTATGGATCAGAGTGTATTTAATTAAATAGATTAAATACTAAAAAAATATAATAAATAAATTTCACAAAAAGTATTTACTTTTTAAGGGAATGGTATATAATAGTATTATACATCATATTTGATGTATTTTGAAAAAATAAAATTTTGACTGTTGGAGGAAGTAATATGGAATATTACACTGACTCCAGGGGAGAAAATGTTATTTTTGATTTTATACTTAAACAACCAATTCAGGAACAAGTTAAATTATCTAGGGCACTTAAAGGACTAGAGGAGGGTTCACAAAATTTAAACATAAAAGCATTCAGAAAGAATGTAAAAGAATTGAAAGTAGGATGGTATAGAATATTCTATACTACTAAAATTTCTGGAATTCATATAATTCATATAATAAGAAAGAAAAGTGCAAAGATACAACAAACGGATGTAGACTTAATTCTAAATCGTGCAAAAGAAGTATAAAAATCAATAACATTTTCCCCCTAGGGGGATATTCTTCAAAAAATAAGTCAAAATAATTATAGAATAATTAATAAGAAAATAATGAATTGGAGGTGTTAAAAGGTAGTTAAGGTAATATAACATAATAACAAAGTGTTTATTACATGATCATCTAAATAATCTGTATATTTAAATCTGCAGATTCCATTAGAAAAATAGTAATTTCATTTTTAGTTTTTATTTATACTATAATATGGGATTACATATAAGATGAGGAGGGTTAGTTTAGGTCGCCCCCAAATCGTAATTTAAAAAACTAAACAATAATAAGGGGAATACCGCTATGAAGGAGTTTACAAATAATAATTTAAACATATTTTTAGAACAAAATATTTTTAATAACGATTTTTCAAAATTTTTATATGAAGTAGAAGATATGGAGTTTCAATTAATTGAGAATTTAGTAAGAGAAAGAAAAAGGAGGTCTATTACACAAAAAGAAATAGCTGAAAGGACAGGGTTGTCTCAACAGGCTGTATCCAGGATAGAGAAATATGGAAATAAGCCTTCATTGAACAATTTATTAAAATACATGTATGCAATAGGAATTAATATTAATGATTTGTTTGGAAAAAAATTAAATTAGCTAGATTGATTTTAAGTGTGGATCTAAAAATGCAGGGGAAGCGGTGGCCCTGCATTTTTATTAATGATATATGTATCATCAAACTATAGTTTTATGATACACTATAATTAAGAATTAAAAACATGGAATTTAAATAGAATTTCATGTATTTTTAGAAGGTTAAAGTGTATCAAATGTAAATCATAGTTTAATGATACATATTTAAATTTAATGTATGAGGTAATAGAAATGTTAATCAAATATTTGAGAGTAAGCACTAAAAAACAAGATGAGGGAAGACAAGAGCTTCAATTGGATAAACTAGGTATTAAGTTTGATAGAGAATACATAGATAAAGTTACAGGAAAAACAGAAGAAAGACCACAGTTAAATAAGATGATTGTAGAAGTAAAAGAAGGAGATATAGTTTATAGTGAAAGTATAAGTAGATTAGGGCGAAGTTTGAAAGATCTTATAGATATAGTAGAGCAGCTACTAAAAAAGGGAGGAAGGGTAATAATCGTAAAAGAAGGAATAGACACCAGTAGTAGTACTTATAAGTTATTGCTGGCCATATTTGGAGGAGTTGCAGAAATGGAAGGTGAGTATATTCAAGAGAGAGTGCTTCAAGGTGTTGAGTTATGTAAAATAAGGGGAACAACAAAGACTGGGCGATGGTTTGGTAGACAGAATAAGACCGCTGAGGATTTACCCAAAAATTTTAGAAAATACTATGATAAGATGAAGAGTAACATTAAAGAGGAAAAAATAACAAAGGTAGAAATGGCTAAGTTATTAGGATGTGGAAGGGCTACTTTATATAGATGGATTAAAATATATGAAGATACAGAAAGCCATTATTGATATAAGAAGAATTATCATGGAAGGTGATATATATGAAAAAGTAGCCGAAGAAAGTATAATTAATATAGGTAAAAGGATTGAATAATGAAATGTAAGAATTAAAAAGAGTGTTAGAAAAGAAAGCAACTTTATGAAGAAATAAAGAAACTTAAAGAAGATAAAGAAAAACTAATTATCCAATTAGTAGAGTTGGAAGAACTTAAAGATGAAAATAAAAGATTAAGAGAAAGTTTAGATAAATTAAAGTAATAATTGGAGGGTATTATGGAAGATGAGATAATAAATAAAGTAAATATTGAATGTAAAGAACAGTTTCAATTTGAGGATGATATTAAAATTTTAATAGATAATGATATAGTCCCTAAAATAAATGAATATCTTCATGGAGTTAAAAATGACAAAAAACAATTATTAATAAATAAGGCGATTACATTTTTAACTTGCCAAGAAATAAGAAATTATAATTCAAGCATGTTGCTAATTCGTAATGGATATGCAACAAATGCTTTAGTTAATTTAAGACAAATGGTAGAAATAATTTTAGAAATCAATTTCATTTTAGGAGATACAAATAAAACCTATGAAAGAGCATTGAACTATTTTAAAGATGGAAATAAGGTTGGAAAATATAAAAAGAGTATATATTCTTTTAATACAAGGTTATATAAAGCATATGAAGTTTTATGTAACCACTCACACGCTAATAGCAATGCACTATATAAAAATAAGAATGGAAATATTATTTCAATAGGTCCAAATGATATTTTAGTTAAGGAAACCTCAATATTGGTAAATTCAATTTTTTATTATTCCTTGGAAACTATATTAAAGTTTTATAATATTAATGATACAGTAATTGAAAAAATAAATGTTCCTGAGAATGTAAAAGATGAAATAATAAATTATAAAGAAGAACAGGAAATAACAAATCTTACTCTTAAGGCTATTTTTAAATCTTTTGAATTTACAGATGAAGAGATTTTAAAAGAAAAGGAAAATTATAAAGAGTATTTATTAAACCGTAAAAAATAACTTGTTAGACACTCAAAAATGAATAGCAAGAAGAAAGGAGGATTTAGTGAGGGTTTGGTACTTACAATACACTCTCTCACTAAAGATAAAATATGAAAACAGTTATTATTGGAAACCGAGGGAGTGGAGCTTATGTTTTCTTTAGACATTTAATTTTCAAGGAGGAAAGCAAGAATTTTATATGAATTATCATAATGATCCTGAATTTTTAATGGATTATCATTGGTTATTAGAAGAATTTAATGAGGTGTTATTTAATGAGGTGTTAAGAATTCAATTAAATAATTTAACGTTGCCCTGGATAAAAAAATTAAATGAGTTTGATAAGATTTTTATATTTAATCCTTGTGATGAATTTGCTAAAAACTATTTATCAAATATTTTTTATTCATATAAGAAAGAAATATTATCTTTTTCAAATAATAGAAACGATGAATATATTATGATAGAGAATGGAGAAATTAAACATTCATTTCTTGAATTAGATAAAAATTTCAAGATAGACTTGATGGACTAATTCACAATTCAAGCACAATGTGTAGGTATTACGAAATTAAGTCGGTGTACAAGCAGGTGCACGAGATATAATAAAGGGGTGTAAAATGGATAATGAATCATATAAAAAAGAAAAACTATTTAGAAGTGAACTAGGTATTATATATAAAGCTGAGGTTGAAGTTTTTGAAAAACATTCTAGGATGGATGTAAAACTAATAATAAGGATTTTCGATATGTCAAAATGCCATCAACTTTATGAAAAATTAGACATAACATATCATCACTTTTCAGATGAAGCTTTAGATGAGATAGTTAAAAAGCATATAAATAAATATGAAGGTTGGAATATCGTTGAATAGTTCATATTTTAAAGAAAGTCTGAGGAAACATCGCCGTGAAGCAACGATACTGTATATATTATTACAATGAAAAATGTAGTATAATGGTTATATATTTTTTAAAAAAGGAGAATTTTAACGATAGATTTTAATAAATTGGAGGTAAACATGGAACGTAAGGTTACAAAGATGAGTGCGACTAAACAGGGATGGAATCAAAAGATAGTTAGATTAAGGGAAGAATATAGGACTCTTTGTACCTTTATAGATTTTTTCGCAAAAGAAACAGGCAGAGATTCTATTAAAATATATGAGGAATTAGTAAATTTCTCATTAGACTATATAGCATATAATGGATTTCATTATATAATAACTGAAGAATTTACAGGTCGTAGAGAACCAAAAGGACTACTTTTATCTAGCGATACTCAAAAAAGGTTTAAAGTAGATTTTAATAATTATAAGAATTTATGTATGAGAATGCATGGAAAAAAGTTAACAGTAGGAGAATTTACAGAATTACTTATATTTATTTATTGCATGAATAACTTTGAAGAAAGACATAAAAAATATGTAGGTTATATGAAATGGGGATTTATGGATACTAAACTTAAGAAATGAGGATTGAAAAAGAAATAGGTAACTAAATGTTTCTTTTTTTGAAATGAATAGTGTAATAATATTTACGCTTTCTTGTTTTATTATTATAATCTAATTGTAGGAAGAGCGAATTTTGAAGGGAGATTTATAATGAAAGTTAAAGAGTTGATAAGTGTTACCTTTGATAAAGTGACCATATATAAAGCAAATAATAGAGATTTTGAAGATATATATAAAGGCACCACAAATGATATTCCAGCAGATATATTAGAGATGAAGGTCAAAGTTATAGGAGCAACAAAAAAAGCAGTTATAGATATACAAGTGTTTTAATACGTAATTCAATTATTGTAGAGATTGCGAAGTAATTATTGAAATTAGATATACAAATAGTGTTCTTTGAAAATTGAATAATACGGTGAAAAAATATAATATATTTAAATATGGTATAATTACAAATAAACAAGTCTCGCTCGTAAATTATTATGATATAATAGTAATAAATTGTTACTCAGTTTACTTTGTTGATAATTTAAGAAGGAGTTGATAGCACTATGGGTTTAGAAAATGAAAGTTTAGAAATAATAAAAAAAATACAAGAATCAAGAGAGAGAAAAGAAGATTATACTTTAAGATATTCTTACTATAGTAGATGGTGGGAATTGAGTGGAATAGAGGATTTGGCAATAATGCCTCCTGGTTCATCTTTTAAATATGTTTTACAAACAAGCCCATTCGATTTTTGGAAAGCTACAATACCACCTGAATCATTAATTGGAGATGAAAATGATGAATATTATGGAGAGCATGGTAAAGAAGAGATAAATAATATGATTAAAACGATGAAAGATGTTATAAATTTCATAGAAGGTGAAGAACCCCATACAGTAGCATTTACAAGTATTCCTATGCCTTCAGGAGATTTATTTGAGCTTGTAGGATTGGCTAAGATATCAAATAATGGTACATCGTTTGTTTTTTGCAATGATTTGGATTATTTAAAATACCTTAAGTCAAAAGGCTTGTAAAAGCAAAAATTATGTGAAATTGAAAGGGTATATAGGAAACGTAGCCTTTTAATTTGAACTGTTTTATTTAAAGATACAAGAGTTTAATAACTATATAACATTATTCAATATTTATTTTATATATAATTCTTATTTAACATCACAAAAATAAAACCGAATAGTTATTTAAAACACCGTATTATTCATAGATGAATTTTATGGTGTTTTTGTTTGTAATACAATAATGATATGACTTTATTATAAAGCTACATATTAGGATAAGTATAGCCCAAGAGCAACATATATTAAAGTTTTAAAAGGGAGGATTTGAAAAGATGACTATATATCAAAAGTATGAAGAAATGGGATTAATGGATTATAAATTAAAAACTGTGGATGATGTAAAAGCCTTACATGGGACAGATATATTGGCGATGAAAGGATTAGATATATTATCAGAAGAAGATAAAGAATTGGTTATAATGTTATTTATAGGGTACTTGAACGGTTGTGGTTGTGGAAATAGGCAAGATGTTCCGATAAAAGTAGAAAAGTTAAGTAACGATAAGTTTAAGATATATTATCTTGATGGAATGTTCAGCTATTTCTATAGTGATGGAAGTATAGGCTAATTTGAAATTCTTTAATTGTAGATATTATAAATTTAAAAAATATGTTCTTTGAAAATTTAATAGTACGGTGTTTTAAAATATAATGTAGTATATCGAAATAAGATTCTATGGATAGATATAGAAATATATATTATAATTAAGATTAAATGTTGAAAATAAGACGTTGAATGGAGGTATATGGATGAGTGAAGATTTAAAATCTATTGAAGAAATTGCTAAAACAGCTGGAAAAGTTATAGATGCTAGTGAAAAGGTTGGAGGTTTTATAGCTAAATTTATATCAGGATCACTAGAACAAGGCATAGGAATATTCGAAGATAGGTTAAAGTATATGAGGTGGGAACGCCAAGTTCGCTTAATGAAAAAATCAGAAGAATTTATGGAATCTATAAATTTCAAAGGGCCTACGAAAACTATACCATTAAAATTTGCTATTCCATTATTTCAAGCTGCTACTTTGGAAGATGATGACTACCTACAAGATTTATGGGTAAAGTTACTTGTAAATTCTAGCAATAATGAGAGTAATGTAAAGCTATGTAGAACTTATATCGATATTTTAGAAAAGTTGAGTCCATTAGAGGCAAGAATTTTAATAACTATTTATTCTCATCCATTCAATGAAATTGAACATAGAGGAGTATTTACAATTGGATTACCAGAAGAAGCAATTCCGTATTCACATGAAGAAATTGAAAAGATAAGTGAATATCATTTAGAAAATGAACAAGTACTATTTGCACTTGCTAATCTTTCACGCTTAGGGTGTATATCTGTTCAAAAAAGCATTGGAGGCGGAGAAATTTTTAATGTTGTTAATCCAACATTATTAGGGAAATATCTTGTAGAATCATTTACTATAAAAAATATTCATGAAAGTTTAGTTTAAAAAATAGTTTTTAATTAGTTATTTGAAGTGGAATAAGTTTTAAGGATACCGTATTGTTCAAATTGAATATGTGGTGTTTTTGTTTCGTGTATATAACAAGAAAATAATGTGTAGATACAGTGAGTGTTTGAGGGAGGTTTATTATGCCAGAATATTTTTGGGAATGGTATGAAAGAAAAGGATATGATAAGATTTTAAAAATTGAAGATTGTTTTGAGAATAAGACTTTTTTAGTTGGCTGTTGTGTAGAATATTTAACTGAAAAAGGACAGAGAATTACTAAAATTCAAGACTGCAATAGCTTTAAAGAAATGCTTAATTATTTACAAAAAGGTGTGGCATGGACAAGATAATTCACAATTTAAGGATATAAAGAAAAGAGGTGTTTTATATATGAATAAGATAGAAAAGGAAAATTTAAGAAAATTCTTAGAATACCTTCAGGATAAAGTTGAAAAGTGTTATAAGAAAGAAACTGAAATAGCTATTGAAGAATTCTTAAAAGATATAAAATAATAGGTACTCTAAAAGTAAGTGAGGGTAATATATGAATTCCAATATTTTTGTTTGCCAGTTACCAGAAAAGAACCAAAATAAATTAAAAAGGATGATTAAGGAACATTTTTTACAAGAAGGATATAGTGCTGCTGATATAAAAAAGATAATAGAAAGTGTTATGGAAAATAGATTGTGGAATGTAGAGGAAATCATTGATATAAATGAGCTTAGTTAATTGTATATAAGTTTAATGAGAAATAATAAAAAATGTAAGGTGATTAGGATAGTGATTTTTCATGCTATCCTATTTTTTTATGATTAATTTTACATAAGAAGAAATATATTGACATAAAAGAGAACATATGACGAGCTAAAATTGATAAATAACCCCTATTTAAATATTGTACAATTATATAAAAGGGGTGTTATTTATGAAAATTAAGCAGATAACAGATATGGATTTATTAGTATATCTAATTGCTAAAAATTTCAAAATCATTAAAAAGGAGAAGAGTGGGAAAAAAACAATATTTTATTTTGAAGAAACGAGGGAATTAGATTCTAGTATATTATCTTTTGTTAATAGATCAGAGACTATAAATATTGCAGATATTCTAGGGGCCCAAAGAAGGCTTAAAACTTTACTATGTTTGGAAAATAAATAGTAGAATATGGAGGGAGTTCCTAGAACCTTTCTTAACAGTAATATTATTGATGAGAGGGGGTAAATTTAAACTTTAAACTATTATCTATCATCTATATTTAATTTAAATTTTAAGGAGATGATAGTTATGCTAGTACCACCAATTTCAAGAATGGGCGGAAAAAGTAAACTAAGAAAAACAATTATTGAAATGATACCAGAACATATTTGCTATGTAGAGCCATTTTTTGGTGCAGGGTGGGTTTACTTCGGAAAGGAACCCAGCCAGGTTGAAGTTATAAATGACATTGATCGAGAGCTTGTAAATTTATTTAGAACAATAAAATACCATGAGCCAGAGCTGGAGCGCTTGATGAAGTATGAAATTTCTAGCAGAGACATTTTTGAAAACTATAAAAGCACTCCTATAGACAGTTTAACAGAACCTTATAGAGCAATAAGATTCCTGTATTTAATAAGTCAGAGCTTTGCAAGTAAGGGTAATAATTATGGATACGGAACTACTAAAACTCCATCATCTAAAATTTTTACACCGGAAGTTCTTGTGGACATTAGAAATAGGCTTCAGAATACATATGTTGAGAATCTAGATTTTATAAAAATTATTGAAAAATATGATAGGGAGCATACATTTTTCTTTTGTGACCCTCCATATCTCGAAACTGGAGGATATGGTGTTAAATTCGATGAGAATGATCATATAAAATTAAAAGATTACTTAACGAACATAAAGGGGAAATTTTTACTCACAATAAATGACCATAATAAAATTAGAAAATTGTATAGTGATTTTAACATTAAAGAGGTAAATGTAAATTACTCGATATCAAGGAGTGCTGAAGCGAGAAAGAGTTACAAGGAACTAATAATAACAAATTATAATTATTAGGGGAGTAGTAATTTATGAGAAAGACAGAAAAAGAAGAATTATTAAAGGATTTTTATAAGAAGAGACGTACGTTAGACAAGCTTGAGTATGAGATTGATGTTTTAACTAAGAACAATGAAGAAATGAAAAAAATTATGGAGACTGATTTTAAGAGTAATGCTATAAGTAAGAGGATAGAAAAGAATAATAATATGATTTTAAATAAGTCTTTACAAGCAAGTGATATTAGAACAGAGACAGCTGCAGCGGAATTTATTATTTCATCATTACCAGAAGAAGAAAGAACTATAATCGAAATGCGATACAAGCATGGAAGGGATTATCTATTTATAGTAAAAAAATTGAATATTAGTAAATCAACTATTTCTAGGAGAATAAGTAACGTAGCTAATATCTTGGACGAGGAATTAAACTTATAGAACCAGGGGATATTGTCTTTAGTGGCAATATCCCTTATATTTTAATTATGTATAGTTAGAAGGGGGAATATTATGTTTGAATTAATTTTAATAGGGGGATTGATGTTTACAAGTACATGGTTTTATTATTCTAGGAAAGATATAAAGAAAAGAAATGAGTATTTAGAACAAGAATATGAACGTTTAAATTCCTTACGGGATAGTAGTAATGAGGAATATAGAAACAAAATCTTAAATAGTAAGAGGATAGCTAATTCCAATATTAACTTTGAATTGAAAGAAAGTAATGAAGTTTTAGTAATAAAAGATGAACTTGATTATATGTACAAAGGTATTGATATTTATGTATCTAACAAAAAAGATATAGATCTGTACATGGGATATGATGAAATTATAGATATGAACATAGAATATGGAAACGGGGTAAAAAAGATTGCTTTAATAGATTTGTATAGAGAAAAGGAAGGCATATACAAAATTGAAAAATTAAGAGTGCTAAAGGATTATAGGAGAAATGGTATAGCAACTTTTATGATGGAAAGAGTAATTGAATGGGCTAAGCTTAGAGAGGTTAAGGAATTATATTTGTTTGCAAGTGCAGATAGATTTTTCATGTCACAGTCAGATTTAATGAAGTTTTATTCTGAATTTGGATTTATATCTGAAGGAAGCGATTATATGAGATTAAAATTAAAATAAGATATAAAAATGGTATTATCAATCAAATAGATAATACCATTTTTATATTGAGAAAGTAACTTCTTTAACCTGGCCGATAGGGAGGGAGTCATCAATTGGAATCTCAATAAAACCATTATTTAATATGGAATTATAAAGAATGAAAGATTTTTCTGTAATAAACACTTTTCCAATAAAAGTTTCATCTTTGAATCGTATAACTAAAATATCACCAGTAGAGAATTTTTTTAATCGCCTTAACAATAATAAATCATTTTTTTTAATTCTATAATCAGGAAATCGTGCTGGAGAATACATATAACAAAATGAACCTTTAGTTACTTTATCTAAGGGTGCAGGAATCCTATTCAATACTTCAAGAGTATTAGGGTTTATTATAGGAACTATTTTAAAGTTATTTATAACTGGATTCTCACAAACAACCCCAATATCTTGCTTCCTAATATCTGTTAAACCATTCAAGTAATCAAGACTAACCTTATAAAGTTTAGTCAATGTTATTTGCACAGATTGGGGAGGATATACAGCATTGTTTTCATACTGAGCATAACTTGATCTAGCAACAAAACATAGATTAGCTACCTCGTTTTGAGATAAATTAAGCTCATGTCGAAGTTGTTTAAGTCTACTTCCTATAGTAATGCTGGAATTTGAATCATACATAAAATCACCCCCTTAATAACATTATAAGGCAAGAATCATTATTTGTATTGGAAGGCTATGACGACAATTTGCAAAAAATACTTGTCTTATATGACGTTAAGTGATACTATATTAATATAGATATAGAAAATATATGAAAATAACCTATTTTTGAATAAAAGTTGATAGAATTTTGAAATTTGACCTAAGAAAAATAGATTATAATAGTATATGTAAAACATTTTCCCCAATATTAAGAAAAAAGGTATGTATATTAGTCATATTATGCCCATTTCTTGTTACCCAAAAAGTCAACCAATCGTTTAAGGCAAACGGTTAGTTGACTTTTAAAATAAAATAATAAATTTAATATAGAAGTATTACTTGCGTAAGTATGGTTTGGGATCATCAGTTAAATTAACAAGATAATCAATACTAGTATTATATAATTTGGCAAGAGTAATAAGATGATTTATAGGAATTTTTCTTTTACCAGTTTCATAATTGCTATATACACGTTGATCTATATTGAGAATCTCACTAATTTCTACCTGAGTTAAGTCCCGATCTTCTCTAAAATTTTTTAATCTTACAAAGTATAACATTTTCATCACCCATTACATTTTATTTGAATCTAATATGAAAATGTTGACTTTACTACTAAATGATAGTAGAATAGGAGCGAATAGAGAGAGAAATTATGTAATATAAAGTCTATATGGGTAGAACTATATACATTTTTTGTTACCCAAAAAGTCAACTAAGTAAATCGTTAGCAAGTCTAACGATTTTTTATTTTTTATTTTTTTACGTATAAAGGGTTTATACCTCTGGAGGGGGAGTTAATGTGCATTATTTTATGAGTTTAGGTTTGTTAGGTAAAAAAGTACAAGCTAAATAAGAATATAAATAAAAGTTATAATTAGGGGGATGTAGGTATGGAGAGTAGATATGATGCTATAGAGAAACTATATTTTAATGAATGCTTAAGTGTTGTTGGCATTGCTGATAATTTAGGAGTTTCTAAACAGTATGTATCGAAGGTCCTTAAAAATAATTTTAAGGAAAAATATTTAGAAGAAAAGGAAAGAAGAAAAAATGATAACTATGAAAAGCGAAATAAAGTAAAGGCTAAAAATATCGCTGAAAAAAGGCGAACAAGAAATAGTGATGATGTTACAGTTGAAGAATTACGAAGACAGCATGAGATATCTGTTAGATGTATGAGTAAATCAGGATCTTTATCCAATAGGACAGCTATATATGCCAATATAAATGCATATGATCGAGTTAATAATTCACTTGTTTTTAATGGTAGAGTGGGAGCGAGGCCTCATGATATGCCACAAACATATAGTTTAAATATAGATGTTTACTAAATAAGTACACTAGATATTTAAGAGAGGGGGGAAAAAATGAGATATACAGTGCTAAAAGATATATGTGAAGATATAAAAAGAGGAGATCAAGTGGTAGTTATTCCTTCCTATAGCTATATGGTTGGACCAGATAATGTAAGAATAAAGGACCATTTTAATTTATTGCAAGGTGAAGTTGTGGTATGTAAATACACTACATTTCAAAAAGGTAATATAAAAGAGCGAATGTCATTAGCAAAATGTATGAAATCATCTTTAGCTGAAATAAAAGAAAAGTAACGCTATCTGAGGAATCAGGATAGCGTTACTTTTTTCACTATATATTTGTGAAAGGAGGTGATATTTATGAAGGAGGTCAAAATAGGAAAAATAAAAAGCTTAATTCCTAAGAAAGCATTGAAAATAACGTTATGGATTCTAATAGCAATAATAATGCTTAGAGGTGTTATTAGTATGATCAGGCCAGATAAAAGTGCTGAATCATATGAGAAATTAAAGGATGAAATAAGGTTATCTCAGAGTCAAATCAATGTTCAGGAAGAAGCGAATTCTTTTGCTGAAGGGTTTGTAAGAGAATTTTTAGAGTTTAAACAAGGTAAGGGAGAAGAGTATAGATCCAGGCTTTCAAAATATATGTGTGAACAAGCTCTAACTTATGTGAATGCATCAATTAATAGTGATTTATCAGTATTAGATGTAAATTCAATAAAAAGTAATGTTGTATCAGAAAATAAATTTGATGTTGATATAAGGGCTAAAGTACTTTATGCCACAGGGGTAAGTAAGGATATTTATTTAAGAGTGCCAGTGACTACAAATAACCAGGAATATGTGATAGAGGATTTACCGCTGTTTATACCAGAACCTTCAATAGCAAGTATTAAAACAGAAATGATTAGTGGTAACACTGCTGAAAACAATGTGACAAATGAAATAAAAGATATGTTAAATAAATTTCTAAGAGTTTATGCAGAAGGACAAGCTGGAGAGATAACTTATTATTTGGTTGACTCTAGTAATGACTTAGGAAGTTTGAATGGAGTACTTAAGTTTAAAGGTATATCTGAAGTAAATGCTTATGTAACTGAAGATGCTAATAAATATATAGCTATAGCAAATTTTTCATTAGAAGATCAGGAAAATAAGCAAGAAATAAAACAAAAAGCAAGATTAAGCGTTGTGTACAAAGATGGTAAATATTATATTGAAAGTTTTGATACACGCTCAATTAGTTAGGAGGAATTTTAATGAGTAAATTAAAAACAATAGTTTCTAATGTGAAAAAAAAGTCTAAGTATTTATATTTAACTGCAGTAGCAGCAGGAATGGCAGCAATCACTAATATAAGTTTTGTATATGCAGCGGATAATAAATATGCAACTAATGCAAGTAATTGGGCAATGAGTGGTGTACAATCTTTGGTTACAGTTGGAGCTGTCATTATAGTAGGTAAATCTTTGATTAGTCGTAAGTTTGTTCAAATGTTGGTATCAATACTTATTGCAGCAATTGTACTTGCAATAGTATATAATCCAAGCCTTATGAGAGGCATAGGGGAGTATTTAACTAATATTGTTATTGGATAGAAAGGAGGAGGAGCAAGTAGTAAGTTTGCTATTTGCTCCTATTTGTTATG
>NZ_JBQHQR010000022.1:0-50811 GCF_052067195.1 Clostridium sulfidigenes
ATATAATACTAAACAAACATAGTCAATATTTATTTTATATATTTTTTAATATAACGTATACATCTTAAATTTCTAAACTTATTTCAAATTCTACTTCTTTTATTTTGTAATTATTACTTTATTTTCTTGATATATTTCATAACTAATCATATAATTTGTATATAATATTATATATTGTATTTAGGAGGTATCTCTATGGGAATAAAAATTGTACTTTTGATTGTTGCATCCCTATTCTTTGCAATTGGAATATGCATTAGAAAATTAAAGTGGTATTGGCTAATCTCAGGATACAACACTATGAGTAAAGAAGAAAAAGCAAATGTGGAAATTGAAGCCTTAGGAAATTATATGAGTAAAATATTCTTTTTTATCTCTAGTTTGAACATTGTGGGATTTCTATTAAGTTATTTTTTTAATTTTTCTTTAGCTATCTTTATAGTTCTAACTGTAATTGTACTACTGTATTCTATTTATAATTGTCAACGCTTTGACCATAATCCAAACTCTAGTAAAGAAACAAAAATTGTATTAGTAATAGTTATATTTATTATGCTGATAACTTGTATACCTATAATGGCTATTGGTTATTCCTCAACTAAAGTAACAATCACTGATACTTCTATAAAAATATCTAGTGGAGTTAATGCTTCAATTCCAAAGGATAAAATAAAAAGTATTTCTCTAGTAAATGAAATGCCTAAAATTCATATTAGGACAGGCGGCATAGACATGGGTAGAATTCAAAAAGGAAGTTATAGTCTAGAAAATGATATTAAAGCTAAGCTATTCTTAGCTAGCAAAGAGGGTCCCTTCATTGAAATTATATTAGACTCTAGCCCTTCCCATTATTACATTAACTACAAAGATTCAAAAAATACTAAGACAACCTATGAGGATATTATAAATAAATTAGATTTAGATAAATAATACAATAACATGAATTTTTATTATAACACTACTACCATATATACAATATATTACTAGTATTATTTTATGTAATTCTACAAATGATAATATTACTTATATTAAGGAGGAAGTATTATGTCTAAAAATTCTTGTAAAACTAAAAATAAAAAAACTACTTCACTAAAATCTGATCCAATATCCCCTAAATACCAAGAAGGTGTTAAAAATAAAGCTAATGAGCATTCTCCATATGGAGAAAATGAACCTTCTACTCATACTATCTTTAGATAAGATAAGCTAACTAGGAATAATCTTTTACAATTTTATTCTTAGTTAGCTTTAAACTTATAATTTCCTTATACTATTTTTCGTTATTAAATATGGTGAATAGATCTTTTATTTTTAGTCTATTACCTGTATGAAGTATTACTACAGAGTATACTCTAGCTGTAAATAGAGTCAACACTACAATTGTTGCTATTAATATTAATAATGAAACTCCCATCTGAACTATACCTACTGTTTCTGATAAAATCATAGATGGTATATAAAATGGTGCTGAAAATGGTACATAGGTTGCAATGGTTCCTATCACTGATTCTGGTGACATTATTGCTGCATATGCTAGGTAAAAACCTATTATTGAAATAAATGATACTGGCATTATAGCTGTATTTAAATCTTCTAACTTACTTATAGTTGCACCAACTAAAGCATTTATAATAGCATACAATACATATCCTAATATAAAGAACAGTATTATTAATACCACTTGCACCACTGGAATTTTTCCAAGTACTGCTGATATATCAAATATATTTGCAGATGTATCTATAAACTTCTTAACTATAGCTCCACTTCCTATAAAGGATATATAGGCAGTTAGTAATATAGATGCAAACTGAGTTATTGCTAAGAATCCCATACCAACACACTTACCTACAACAAGTTCCATTGGTTTAGTTGATGTAAGTAATAATTCCATTACTCTTGAAGTTTTCTCTGCAACTATAGAGCTGGCAACCCAATATCCATAAAAATAAATTATATAGAATAGTAGCATACACGCTACCATAGGAAATACCATTTTTATTATCATATCTTCCAAGGTATCATCCTCATCACCTGCAGTAAATACTTGAGTGTTTATAGGTGTAGATAATTTTCCTAGCTCTTCTTGTGATACTCCAGCCTTAATTAATCTACTATTATTTAAAATACTAGATATAGTTTCTGCTAATATTTGTCCATCCTCTGAAGATACGGCATCACTAGTGGGTGTTATTACCTCTACGTAATATCCAATGTTTTCATTACTAATAGAAACTAAAACCATCTTATCTTCCATAGTTTTAAGTTTTTCTAATATAGACTCTCTACTTTCTGTAGCCTTTTTTAAATTTAAATTTGGAAAAGCTACTTTTAATCCTGACTCTAAATCTACCTTCAGGTCAGAGTCATCCATATAATAAGCAGTCTCTATTCCAATTTCTTTGCTACCATTAGTTGCCTCTTTACTGTCATCATCCTTACCAAAAATTGCAGGAATAAAATTTACTAATGATGTTAATATAAGCACCGCTATCAATATTATGGTGGTAGAAATCTTAAATGCCTTACCCTTAACTTGTTGAGCTACAGTAAATTTTGTAACCTTCCAGAAATTATCCATACTCATTTCTACTCACCTACCTTTTCAATAAATATTTCATGAAGAGTTGGTTCCCTAAGCTCAAATCTAATAACTTGAATATTTTTACTTAATATTTCTTTAAGTAAACTTGTAGCTTCATCTTCATTATTAATACTTAACTCTATATAATCTTGATTTTCATTTAAAATTTTCATATTAGCTTTTTCCAATAGCTCTTTTATATCGCCATCACAATTTAAAATTAAGTGATTTCTTCCATAGGACTTTTTAATCTCTTTTAAATTACCACTTAACACAGTTTTACCTTTATTTAGTATAACAAGATTCTCACAAAACTCTTCTATAGTACTCATTTGGTGACTTGACATTATTATATATTTGCCTCTTGCTATTTCTTCCTTAATTATATCTTTAAACAAATCTGTATTTACTGGATCAAGTCCACTTAAAGGTTCATCTAAAATTAGTACTTCTGGATTAGATATTAAGGCTGCAATAAATTGTATTTTCTGCTGATTACCCTTAGATAATTGCTCTGCTCTTTTATTTCTATATTCAGTAGCTTCTAATCTTTCAAGCCAATATTCAATGCTTTTTAATGCCTCCTTACGAGTCATTCCTTTTAATTCACCAAAATATATTAATTGATCTAACACAGTAAATTTTGAATATATACCACGTTCTTCTGCTAAATATCCTGTTGAAACTTCTTTAGAATTATATTGTTTCTCATTCCAAGTAATCGTCCCATTATCTTTTTTTAACATTCCTAGCATCATTCTTATGGTAGTAGTTTTTCCTGCACCATTAGTTCCTAATAATCCAAAAACTCCCGGTTCTTCTATGGAAAAGCTTAAATTATCAACTACCAATTTATCACCATAGCTCTTAGCAAGATTATTTACCTTTAACGCCATATTTCCTCCCCCTTATCAATTTTTTCAATTGAGTTATGTTATAACTTTATGTAAATCCTTTTTACCCATGGTATAAATATATATTATTGTTAATTTGTAGTCAATACACTTTTTTTAAATATAACTTGAATTTTACTTGAAACTACTTAAACTTATACCTATTTTCTTCTTCAACAATTATATTTTATTATTCTATGTAATATGCAAAAAACACCTAAAAGGTGTTCTATAAGCATTAAATATATAATTTTATATTTATTTTAATCTGTTCTAAGCTTCATTCCCTTTATTATAATACCAATGATACCTATAGATAATACGATATCTCCAATACTGGCTATTCCTCCATACTTCCATAACTTATATGGTATTACATCTGCTAGAAATTTAAACTTTGTTTCTGCACTAATAATAGAATATAAACCTTTAGTTTCTACTGGTCCACTTACATTTAATATATCCATAGCCTTTGTACTAATAGGCATAGTACATCCATTTCCGAATATAACCACTATATTCAATAAAAAGCCTATCCCAATGACTAAAATCATCTTATATTTTCTATTGATATATATAAATGCCATTATACAACTATACATTACTATATTTAAAACATAAGTTAAACTTCCAATTTGAAGGTTTCCTGATTTAAGAAAAATCTTCATTACAAATTCCACTAAAAACCCTAGGGCTATAAGCCACCATCCTTTAATTTCGAGATTATTTAAGTTTTCTATATTTCCTTTTAGCAAATATCCTAATCCTACTCCAAGAACTACTGAAAATAAGAACATGGCTATCCCCCATATATGTAAAATATTTTAAGTTAATTTATTTTTAATTATTATATTAAGGCAACTTTCCACCATTCTTTTCTACAATTCTTAAATAAGTTTCTGCCACCTTAGGATGAAATTGAGTACCTGAACATTTTTTAATTTCCTCTAAAATAATACTTTCCGAAAGTCCTTTCCTATAAGGCCTATCTGATGCCATAGCATCCACAGTATCGGCTAGCTGAACTATGTAAACACTTAAAGGTAATTCATCACCATTTTTACCATCTGGATATCCTTTTCCATCATACCTTTCATGATGGTTTCTAACTACAGGATAAACATAATCAATATTTTTAATATCCTTAATTATTTTAATTCCTATCACCGGATGCTCCTTTATTGCATCGAATTCCTCATCCGTTAACTTCCCTGGTTTATTTAAAATAGCATCACTAACTCCAATTTTACCCACATCATGAAGCATAGCAGCTATATTTAATTCTTCAATACTCCACTGATTATATTTTAACTCTTTTCCAATGGCTACAGATATCTCTGCAACCCTTCTAGAATGTCCTTCTGTATATTGATCCCTAGCATCAATTGCATTCATTAAGGCTTCAACAGTATCAATAAACTGCGATTTTGAATCTGAATATAATAATAGAGTATATCTAATTAAAGATATAGGAATTATTATACATACGATTCCCCAATACTTATTTTCGTTAAATATCATTGCTAAAATTAATCCTACAGGTATCATTACAATAAAATGAATTATCCCTATTTTAATACTACTACTTAAACAATAAAATATATGTTTTTCTGTCATTAATGACATTAATATTGACATTACTAGTGCGTTTATTAAAAAATATATAACTCCAAATACTACGATAGATATATTGTTTTGTTGCAAAATAGTTAAACTTGAATTGTTAATTATATTATAAACATAATTCCCAATAATAATTGGGAGTATAATAGCACAACAATTAAACACCGTTCCATATATTGGTGTATTAAATAAATGTTTATATTGTTTGTTATTGACTTTTAATATACGAAATAAAAATCCTAATACTAATATTAAAATACTAGAAAACGGACCAAATAATATGTATGTAGTAATAGTTATTGCAAAAGTTGTACTAACCGACATATTTTTAAAAACAACAGTAAATGATTCAGTTAATGCAGTTAATATTGTAAAAAACACCATATCCCCAATACCACTTAATTCTAGTGTAATATTTTTAGAGATTATCGAATGTACCAATAATATTACTGTAGTTATATATATTATTAAAAAGAAGCCTTTTTGCTTAAGTGATAACCCCTTCATTTTAGTCCTCCCAAATATATTTAAGGCCGATTTGTTTATATATAATTAATTAAAATATCCAAGTAGCAGTTGATCCACCAGCCATTGCTAAAGCTAATAAAGCTATTAAAGCTGGCATTACTTTTTTCATGTTTTTCATTATAAAATCCCCCTTATATGCAAATTAACAAAGATCCGCTAAAAATCTGTCATAATTTCCACTCCGCTAAGGGAAGATAAATAAAATATGAATATAATTTAAATATAATCGGCCATTAAACCAGTTTAACTATTTTTCTATTCTTCTATTTATTGCATCAAGAGTGGCCTTTGCTATTGCCTCATTTACATCATTTCTTACAATGGCAGTTCCTATTAGAACCTCTTCTGCAATGTCATTTATCATATTTACAACAACGGTTACATAGGATACGTCTCTAATTGAGTTTATTACTATATCCTCTACATCAAAAACAGAGACTTGTCCAATTATTTCTTCTACAGCTGACACAGTAGCTTTAGCTACTACCTTAAGTCTATTAATACTTGTTCCAATTGCAGTTTGCGTAGAAGTATACTCATCGTCATCCATATTCAATCTAATTTCACATCTTACGTTATTATCTTTAACTTCTAAAGAAATACCTTCATATCTAATTCTCTTTATAGACTTCGTTTCCCCAGTATCTATTTGAGCTATACTAATTAATTTTCTATCTATTCTATAATTAAATATCGCAAGAAGTGCTGATTCGATGTCTCTTACAATCTGTTTAGGTGATCTTGTAGTATTGGCAATTATATGAACCTCTTCTACTTCTTCATCATTATATACTACTTTACTATGAGTTACACCTTGAATTTTCGCTATAACATCTTCAAAGGACATAAAATCCATAAATAACACCTCATTTTTATATTTTCAGTTAAATTATACATCATATTTCCTTTATTAACAATATTATTATCTGTAATTATTTTCAAATGTTCTATTTCCATTATATTATCATTGAAATATGGATTACTTTTACCAAAATTTGTAATGAACTTAAGACTATAAAATAAAAATATGTTAAGATATAAATTCATCCCATATCTCAACATATTAATGTACATTTTCTAAAATTTAATTTTATTTTCTGGAGCTGCATATTCCTTAGCTTCTACTGGCAATCCCTTTTCCTTAAGTGCATTATTAATCACACTTACTATAATTGAATAAATTACAGCAAATGTTGGAACTCCTAATATCATTCCTACTACTCCAAATAATCCATTTCCTAAAAGTATGGCAAACATTACCCAAAAGGCAGTCAATCCTGTGGAGTTTCCTAAAATCTTAGGCCCTAATATATTTCCATCAAACTGTTGAAGCACTAAAATAAATAATATAAACCATAATGCCTTAATTGGACTAGCAATAAATATAATTATAACGCTAGGAACTGCCCCTATAAATGGTCCAAATACCGGTACAACGTTAGTTATTCCTATTATAAAGCTTACAAGAAGTGGATATGGCATTTTAAATATCTTCATACCCACAAAACATATGATTCCTATAATTAATGAATCTAACAACTTACCACCAAGAAAACCTATGAAGGTTTTATGACTAGACCTAGTGAGCTCTATTACATATTTTACAGGTTTCTCCGGCAACATAGCATATAAGAATTTTTTAATCTGTGCAAAAAATTTTTCTTTTCCTGCTAATAAGTAAATAGATATAATTGTTGCTATAAATATGTTTAGTATATATTGAGTAATATTAGCAGAGAATTGGAATAAATCTAACACTGCTGTGCCTGCAATACTTGTTATATACTTAGATATGCTATTAAAATCTTTTACTATATCCTCTACCATATCCCCATTCAAATTTAAAGCTATAACTATATTATTTATATATTCCTCTAGAGCATTAATATATTCAGGTATATTTTCTAAAAGTGTATATATACTACGACTAAGCTCCGGAACTAATATAGAAAATATAATACTAATTAATATAGCTGCAGATATATATGTAATTGTTATTGAAATAAACCTTTTTGCTTTGTACTGATTTTTCTTGTCCATAAATTTAAGAACTTTATCTTCTAAAAACTTTAATGGTATAGCTAATAAATAGGCTATAGAAAAACCATATATAAACGGCATTAATAGTTTTATTATTTCTCCTACTTTATTAAAAATACCTCCTAGATTTTTTATTATAAAAAACAGTATAATCCCTACTGAAACTACAATAATATTAGATATGGTTCTTTTAGCAATATTGGAGTTTAGTTTTATTTTCATAATTGTCTCCCTTATTTTACATTTTTAATTTTTCTATGTTCTAAATTATATATCAACAATACTTATTTAATGCTTAAGTTTATTGTTTTTTTTCACACTATTAACTTAGGCTACACAATTATACTATTTTTTAAGCTTATTTACTACAATAAACTTCGAAACAAAAGAAGTTCTTATATATCGCCATAAATAAGAACTTCTTTATAATATATATATCTACAAAGTTAATCTACCTTATACTAGAAATAGCCCATTTATTATCATTGTACATTATAGTTAATGTGTTATAGACTGGTTTCTCATTGCCCTGTGCTGTAGCTAAATTGAATTTTATCTTATGCAATTTAACCTTGCTACTTACATCAACTTGGTCTATCATTTCATAGCTAGTAATCCATGGACTTGAAGTCCCTGTTACCCATGATGTATTATTTTCATTAGAAAGATGATTTTTAAAATCTTGCTGAAGTTCCTTATTCATAACAGCGTATTGAAGTACTCCATTTCTAGTCATCATTCCCTTTGCCCAAAGCTTTGCAGCTTCTTCACTACTCATAGCCCCAAACTCCTTTAAAGCTTCTTCTGCTAAGCCTATATGCTCAATGATTTTATTATTAACTAATAAATTATCACTTACCATAGCTTCTACAAAGGGTTCATTTTCTTTTCTTTCAATAATATTAAAAAAATATACCATAGAAATAGCTGAAATAATTAAAGTCCAACTTACCACTGTTATCATAGTTCTTTTCATTTACCATATCCCTACCTTTATAAGCGTTAATAAAAGATTAAGAATATAGTGCCCATGTTCTAAAAAATAAATACACCTATTAAAACTTATTATTTACCTGTACTACCAAAACCTCCAACTCTTTCCTCTTCAGTATTACAGTTATCACTTACTAAGAAAGGTATAAACATAGCTTGAGCTATTCTATCACCTTTTTTAATTATATAAGGCTCTTTTCCTAGATTTAAAAGATTTATTCCCAAATTCCCATCATTCTTAGGATTGTTATAATAGTCACACTCTACCCAGCCTTGAGCATTAGCCATTAAAACTGGATGACTTCCCATAGAACTTCTAACATTAATAATCAAAGCTTCCCCTGGTTGAAAATATGACTTTACATCTGTCCATATTAATTGCTTACCCATAGGCTCTATAACTACATCTATAGGTGAATATATATCATAGGCTATAGCATGCTTGCTTCCCCTTGTTGGTAACTGTATGTCTTCCTGCGGATGCTTTCTTTTCTCATCTGTAACTATTTCAAATCCTCTTGTTCTCATTGCGTCTCTCCTCTTTCTAATGCTCTTATATTAATTTTTATAACTTAAACTCTTTAACCTTATTTTCTCTAAAGCTTTCTTTAACATCTATAATTCTTTGTGAGCTACTTCCTCGAAATTTTAGAGTTACATCCCTTTCGCTTATTTCAAATCTCCCATCTACAATTACATCTACATAATTTAAAACTTCTTCTTTATTTAATTCAAATAATTGCTCCCAAGTATAACCCGTATATAACCATATATTCTTATTAGATTTTTCTTTTAATCTCTTAAGTAATTCTAAAGTATTTTTATATTGAACAGTTAGTCCATCTCCACCACTTAGAGTTATACCCGTAATTGGATTTTTAGTAAGCTTATCTACAACCTCATCTATTTTATATAAATCTCCTTTTTCATACCAATACTTTTCATTGTGACACCCATGACACTTATGTGTACACTCTGCTATATAGCATACTTCCCTAAGACCTATTCCTTCATTTAAAGAACATGGATTATATCCTATTAACCTTATAGTATCAATCACTTTTTACGGTCCTTCCTATAGCTTAGTTATAGTGCTATGCTTAAATCTTTCTTTAACTTCAGCTTGCTTAGCTTTATTAAAGTTGCGATAATCTGTAGTTAAATATCCTGTAACTCTTCTAAGTTGTTCTATTTCTTCACTATGGCAAATTGGACATCTATCATTAAATTCTCCTTGATAGCCACACTTTAAGCAAGTGTCTATAGGGAAGTTAAATGCTAAATAAGGAATATCTAAGCTAAAGGCATAATCTATTATTTGTTCTATTGCTTTTGGATTTTCTACTACAGAACTATCTAACTCTACATAAGTTATACATCCTGAAGTAGGATATTTAGTAAATGGAGCCTCAAGTTGTAACTTAGTAAACACATCTACATTTTTCCAAACTGGTATGTGATGTGAATTAGTTATCCACTCCCTGTCCGTTACATTTTTTATAATTCCAAATTCATCCCTTAAACCTTTAATTTCTCTATTTCCTGTTATTATAGTTCCACAAGTAGACTCAATTGGTGCTGCATAACAACCAAAGTTTAAATCATATCTTTCTGAAGCTTCCTCTGCAAACTTTGAAATTCTTTCCACCACCGATAATGCAAACTTATGAACATCCTTATCATCACCATGATCTTTTCCAAAGAGAGCTTGACACATTTCTGCAATACCTGCATATCCTATAGCTTGGCTTCCATGTTTCATTACATCATAAATACAAGTGTCTGAGTCATATTCTCCACCTAACATACTTTTATTTCTATACATGAAAGGGGCTGATTTAGCACTTTGTGAACATATATATTTAAATCTATCTACTAAGGCTGTAGTTGAAAGTTCTAAAAGCTCATTTAATTCATTCCAAAAACCTTCAAGATTAGCTTCTTCTCTTTCTCCTAAACATATCCCATGTTTTATACCTATTTTTACCAAGTTAATTGTTACTGGAGTAACATTTCCTCTTCCTACCTTTGAATATCCCATACCATGTCTATCAAATCCAACTAAGGTTCTACATCCCATAGTTGCCATAGCTGTATCCGGATTACTTAAATCTTCTACATTCTTACTCCAATCACAGTTTACCCAGTTAGGATATATTCTTTTAGACATAGATTCTATAGCTAACTTCTTTAAGTCATAGTTTGGAGTTTCTTCTGTATCATTAACCCCTTTTTTATATTGGAAGATTGCTATTGGGAATATACTTGTTTTATGATGTTTTCCTATTCCATCTATACTAGCAAGCATAAGCCATCTAGTAAGCATTCTACCAGCAACTGTAGTTCTTCTTCCTAAATTTATAGATGTAAATGGTACTTGGGAACCTGGTCTTGATTCTAGTGTATTCAGATTATGGTATAGGCCTTGAGCTGATTGCATACCCTCTCTATCTAGCTCTCTTAATGCAAAAGCTGTTAACTTAGGATATTTCTTCTTTAGCTCTTCTTTATTTTCTACGCATATTTCAGAATCTAACTCTTTCCAGCTTACTTCTTTATCTTCAAAGTAAAAAAGTGCATCAGAAAAATGCTTTTTGAAAGATATATCCACCTGCTCTTCTAAATCATAATCTATATGGCAACTTCCTGTACCTCCAAATTGTTCTTGGCTTTGTATTTGGAATATTACTGCTACTAATTGAAATGCTGTAGATAGTCCATTAGCTCCTCTTACATCCCCATTTCTAGTAATAAATCCATTGTTAACTAGTTTCTTTATATCTGGGAAACTACAATTATGCATTCCCGTAGCATAACTATCTAAGTCATGTATGTATAATCTATTTTCAATATGTGCCCTTGCTATTTCAGGCTTTATTACCTTATCTAGGGTATACCTTTTTAATATTACATTTGCACTTTCAAATTTACGACCACCAAAACTATGCTCGTCCACATTAGCATTGGAGTTCATAATATCAGAGCATTGAAGTACCTTATCTAATTTTTTATATGTATCACCATTAGTATCTCTTGCAATTCTACGCTTTTCACGATAATCTTCATAGGCCTTTGATACAGTTTTATCTTTATTATTTAAAGCCTTAACTACTATGTCTTGAATTTCTTCAATAAACAGCTCTTCTTTTCCTAACTCTATAATAGTTTTTTCTATGTTAATTTCTAAGTCACTCCAATGTTCTTTAAACACAAAGTCATTTCCATGGACTTCTTCATAAGCCTTTTTAATGGCTATATGTATTCTCTCCATATCAAAGTCTTTAACTCTTGAATCCCTTTTAATAATACTTAATTTCATATTATTCCTACCTTCCCTGAAATTTTTAATTACTACTTTTGTCCCTCAGCAGTAAATTTTTCATATTTTCATGGGCTATGAAAATATAAAACCACAGATAGATTTATTATATCTTTCACTCTATTTTAAATCAATGTCTATAAATTGAAGTAATGTACATATACCTACTGTATTAACATTTAATTCTACTTCATACGCTCTTTATCTTTATCAGATTCTAAGTACATACTATTTCAACTTATATAATCTAACTCTGATAATGTTCTCGTATCAATTTAACTCTTGCTTTAACTTACTTTTAAAAGTTATGAATAAAATTACTCTACTTTTGGAAACTTAGTAATAAGATTTAAAAATTTGGAGGTAATAAAAATGAATTTTAAAGATAGTGAAACTCGCATTAATTTAATGAGATCCTTTGCTGGTGAAAGTCAAGCAAGAAATAGATATACTATTGCTGCAAGTTTTGCAAAAAAAGAGGGACTTTATATAGTTGAGCAAGTATTTAATTATACTGCAAACCAAGAAATGGCTCACGCTAATCAATTCTATCAAAAATTAAAAGAAGAAGCTGGAAATAATATAGAAATAGGAAATGGTGCATATCCTGTAGACTTATATGATTCAACTCTAAAACTATTAAAGGCTGCTCATCACAATGAGTATGAAGAATACGATGATGTTTATAGTAATTTTTCTAAAATTGCTAAAGAAGAAGGGTTTAATGCTATTTCCACATTATTTAGCAACATAGCTTCTGTAGAAAAAGTTCATGGAGATAGATTTAATTATTTTGCTAAGCAATTAGAAGAAGATACTTTATTTAGACGTGATGAATCAATTCAATGGTTTTGTACTAATTGTGGATATATATATGAAGGGAAGGAAGCTCCTAAATCCTGTCCTGTTTGTCTGCATCCTCAAGGCTATTTCATAGAATTCTGTCGTTCTCAATTTGGTTCTAATTACTCTATAAAATAAATTTTTATATTTTTAAGAAACTTTACAATGAATAATAACAAATATAAAAGCCATACTAATTTTGTAGTTAATACAAAAACTTTTTAAGGAGTGAATTAAAATGGATAAAAATGAATCTATTAAATGTACAATCAACAACTGCAAGTACAACAATCGTAACGAAAACTACTGTACATTAAATCAAATTAAAGTAGGAACTCATGAACAAAATCCTACAGTAGTTGAATGTACAGACTGCCAATCTTTTGAACTTAAATAGAATATAATTAAACGTAACCCCTTACTAAAAAATACTATATGCAATACAAAATTATATTGCATATAGTATTTTTACTCTTATTTAAGCCCAAAAATTATTTATGTCAAATATAACCCATCCTTTTAGTTTAATGTTCATATTAATTATACTTATAAGGATTAATATGAACCATACAATGCTTAATATTCTGATTTTTTTCGACACCATGGTGTATGTTTATTGCTATGTCATGTCCTTCTTCTACTGTAAGTTTTGAATCTACAGACACTTCTACATCTACATATACTCTATTAGCATGTTGTCTCGTTTTTATACTGTCAATATGTCTTACGCCCTCAATAGTCTGAAGTTTTTCATTGATATCACTTATAATTTCTTCATCTGCAGAAGTGTCTATTAATTGATTTACACTTTGCTTTAATACATCACAGGCTACTTTTATAATTACAACACAAATAACTATGGCAACTACTGAATCTAAAATTGGCCATCCCATTCTAGCTCCAATTATTCCAATTAAAGCTCCCACTGAAGAAAAAGAATCTGATCTATGATGCCAAGCATCTGCTCTGAGAGCAGAACTATTTATTTTGTTAGCATATTTTATTGTATAAAAATACATCCACTCTTTAACGATAATAGACAATATAGCAGCCCAAATAGCAAGGATTCCTGGATTCTTTATTTCTCCTAAAACAATATTTTTAATACCGGAATATCCTATAGATATAGCAACCACAAAAAGCATTATAGATAAAAACAAAGAAGAAATACTTTCAATTCTTTCATGTCCATACGGATGGCATTTATCATCAGGTTTATTAGAAAGCTTTAGTCCTATTATTACTCCTATAGTACTAATTACATCAGAAAAAGAATGGATACCATCTGCAATCATCGCATTACTACTAGACATAATACCTACCAATACTTTAATTGTTCCTAAAATGGCATTAACTAAGATTGTATTTTTACTAACTCCTACACCTATACTTGTTCTTTCATCCATAAATCTCCTCCATTATCAATTGACTTTAGTCTAATGTTGAACCACTATTATCTTTTTCCTTAATATCGAAAATCAACAATAATATGGCCATACACCAGATAAAATATATTATTATAATACTCAGTTACCCTTAATTTGTGAATTTTCTCAATAACTTTCTTGTACAATGTATTATCAATTGATAATGAATCTATTTTAATTATCTGTAGTTTAAATATAATTTCTTGTTTATCTTTTTAAATAAATTCCATCTTCCAACTTAAATAACCTGTTTCTTCATTCTTTTCATATCTAAAATAAGCAGCAAAGGTATTTCCTTTCTTACTTCTCAAATTTCTAAATCCTACTTTGCCATTTTTAAGAAGTATTTCTACCATTTCTTTTGTAACCTTCTTACCATAGGATTCAATGTATTTATCATTCTTCCAAATAGTGAATTTACAACCATTCTTCCAGTTACTACATCCAAAGCTTTTTTCTCCTTCCACTACTGGATTTCCGCATATAGGACAATTACCTACACTGACCGTCCCAGGAGAAAGCTCTATCTTTATTTTGGATAACATTGATGTATCCTTTTTTATAATTTCCACAGATTTACTAGTAAAATCACAAATATGCTTAATAAAGGTGTCCTTTTCTACAGTTCCTTTTTCTATATCCGATAGAGTTTTTTCTAGCTTACCGGTGTATTCTAAGTCGAACAAATCCCTTACAGGGAACATCTCTACCATTGTCCTACCTAACTCTGTACAAGTTAGGTTTTTTCCTTTAGTAGTAATATATCCTATATCTTTAAGTTTTTTAATAGTTTCAGCTCTAGTAGCTGGTGTTCCAATACTAAAACCACTTAATATAGACTTCATTAATTCTTCTGAAGTTTCCTCCGAATTATCTTCTGTTGAGTTTTCATCCTCATCATTATTTTCTTCTTTTCCTAAACTCTTACCACAGGTTTCCATAACCCTTAGCAAAGTCTTTTCTGTATGATTTTTAGGTGGCTTCTTTGTTACGGTATTAACTTTATTTCCTACAATATCCACTACTTCCTTTTCCATAACTAAAGGAAGTATAGTGTCCTTAGTTTCTATCTTTTCTACCACACGCCAGCCTTCAACAATTTGAACTTTACCCTTGGAAACAAATACGCCTTTAATATTTTCATCATAAACCTTAGCCGTAATTTTTGTTTCCTCAAATTCAGCTATAGGCATAAATTGCATTATAAATCTATTTTTCACTGCATTATAAACAATTGCTTCATCAGCACTAAGGTTGCTTGGTTTTATATAAGTTGGAACTATAGCACTATGACTCTCCACCTTAGAATTATCAAAAACCCTTTTAGTTTTTGCAAATTTTATTTGATTTTCATATGGTAGACCCTTTTTAAGACTCTCCAAAACCTTCCTTGTTCTATCCTCTAAGCTTTCTTCCAGAACAATACTGGCAGTTCTAGGATAAGTAATAAACTTTTTTTCATAAAGAGACTGGGCAACCTTTAAAACCTTATCCGAAGTCCATCCTTTAAATTTACTAGTAACATGACCTTGAAGATTTGATAGGTTAAATAGATAAGGTGGATATTCTCTTTTCTTCTCTGTTTGCTTATCAACTATCTCTGCTCTTTGTCCTTGTAGTAATTTACCTATATTACTTAGATAAGACTTTTCCTCAAATTTTTCTGAATCATTTTCATAATATAGACCTTCGTACTCTTCATTAGCCTTAGTCTTAAAGGTAGCCGATAACTTATAATAAGTAGTAGCCACAAAGTTTTCAATTTCCATATCCCTATCATATATTATCTTTAGAGTTGGCAATAACACTCTTCCTATGTTTAGCATCTTAACATCTTCAAATTTATATCTCAAAGTTGCCACAGATGTAAGATTTATCCCAATAACCCAATCTGCCCATTGCCTTCCTATTCCAGCATCTTGTAAGGACTTCATTTCTATATTAGGCTTTAAGGCTTCCATACCCTTTTTTACTTCATCTGGAGTCCACTCATTTAAAAGAAGTCTATATACAGGCTTTTCTTCATTGAAATATATAAATAATTCATCTGCTATAACCTGCCCTTCTCTATCAAAATCTGTGGCGGATATTATTCCATCTACATTCTCTCTATCTATAAGTGATTTAATAATGCTAAGCTGTTTCTCAGCTCCCTTATCAGTAATATTTCTATTAAGAGAATCACTTTTTATCTTATATTTAAACTCACTAGGTATAAATGGAAACTTAGAGAATTCCCATCCCTTCATGTTTTCATCATAATCTTTAGCATCATATAGTTGTAATAAGTGACCAAATGCCCACGTAACTAAATAATTCTCACCCTCAAAGTATCCATCTTTTCTAGTTTTTATATTTAAAGCTTCTGCAATATTCTTTGCCACGGATGGTTTTTCCGCAATAATAACCTTAGCCACTTCTCTCACACCTTACTTATTTTCTCTTGCTTAAATAAATTTACTTATATTTATAGTTATTTTTAATTCTTAAAACTTTCCACTTAATTATACAATAAAATAAAACTTTATTAAAACTAGACATTTATTTTACAATATAAACTTTTTTTTGACTAGACCCTAATGTAGTAGATTATCCATAAGAGAATTGTCAAAACGATTTAATATAAGTTTTTTTACTCTGTCCATGGTTTCCATGTTAAAATAGTATTACATTATTTATTTTTAGGAGGATTATATGGGAAAAAAGATATTAAAAATACCAATAACTATACTTTTAGCCCTTGTAGTTATATTTGCTACATATATAGTTTTTATGATAGTTACAGATTATAAACCTGAAGAAAAGACTGCTATTGATATAGAAAATAACAAAAATAAAATTATTAAAACTAATTCAGCTATAAGCATAACTACCTTCAACATCGGATATGGTACAATGGACGATACAGTGGATTTCTTTATGGATGGTGGAGTTATGTCTAGAGGAACAAGCGAAGAAAAGGTATTTGAAAATCTAGATGGTATAGAAAAGATAATTAAAGATTTAAATTCTGACATAATATTTCTACAAGAAGTAGACGTAAAAGCTACTAGGAGCTACAAAGTTAATCAGCTAGAAAGAATTAAGAAAAGTTTTAGTGATTATAGTACAAACTTTGCTATAAATTATAAAGTTCCATGGGTTCCTATACCTATATTTAAACCTCATGGACAAGTTCTTGCTGGGCTTACAACACTTTCTAAATTCAACCTAGAATCTGCTACTAGACATGATTTACCCGGTAAGTCTTCATTCTTTGTTCAATTAGCTGATTTAGATAGAGCTATGGTAATAAACAGATTGGCTGTAGATAATGGTAAGGAGTTAGTTGCTATAAACGCTCATCTTTCTGCATATGACAAAGGTGGTGCTATACGTAAAGTACAACTTGGATATATTAAATCTATTTTAGAAGAAGAATATTTGAAAGGAAACTATGTAATTATAGGTGGCGATTGGAATCAACAAATTCCAGGTACTAATGCCTTCGATTTTACTACTACTGAAAAATGGCCTGAGTGGTTACAAGATATTCCTGAGGATTTTGTTCCCAGCGGTTACTCTTGGGCCTATGACAAGACCATTGCTACTTCTAGAACTGTAGCTACTCCTTATATTAAGGGTGAAAATCTAACTTCAATAATTGATGGTTTTCTAGTATCTGATAATATTGAAATTATTTCTACTAAAGGTACTGATCAAGATTTTAAATACTCTGATCATAATCCTGTTACCGTAGTGTTTAGATTAAAATAAAAAAAGAAACCTTCCATGAACTACATATAATTCATGGAAGGTTCCTTTTGTAGAGTTAATTATAGCTTATATTTTTTTAACGAATTCGGATTTTAAACTCATAGCTCCAAAACCATCAATTTTACAATCAATGTTATGGCCATCAGATGCATCAGGAACTAAACGTATATTTTTTACTTTCGTTCCTATTTTTATTGATGATGAAGCACCTTTTACTTTAAGATCTTTAATTATTGTTACAGAGTCACCATCTTGTAACACATTTCCATTTGCATCTTTTATAACATTAATATCTTCATTATTTTCATTTTCAGCTTGTACTCCCCACTCGTGAGCACATTCTGGGCAAACAAAAATACTTCCATCTTCGTAAGTGTATTCTGAATTACATTTTGGACAATTAGGTAAATTACCCATAACTTCATTTCCTCCATTCGTTACTATACTTCTGATACATAAGATTCACTTTATAAAATAATATATACAGCTTCTTATGTTCTTATATACTATCATAGTCTTCCTATATTGACAAATTCTATTTATAATTTAACTCAAGCTTTCCAATACTTAATTACAGAAATGTCATCACCAGGTTCTATCCATCCTTCTTCTAATACTTGAGCAAAAATTCCTTCTCTAGGCATAACACACTCCCCTGTGGTCTTCATTATTTCACAGTCTTTATGACATTCTTTTCCAATCTGTGTCACCTCCATAATAACTTCTCCAATGGAAAGCTTTGTTCCTATGGGTAGTTCATATAAAGTTATTCCTTGTGTTGTTATATTTTCTGCAAATATTCCTGGGACTAATTCTTTATTTATTTTCCCTCTAAGCTTATCTATGCTTTCATCTCCTAACAAGCTAACTTGTCTATGCCAATTACCACCATGAGCATCTCCTTCTAATCCGAAGTCGATCTTAAAGAAACCTCTTTTTATAGGTGTTTTTATAACCCCTTTCTTAGTACTTATATTAATACTAATAACCTTTGCCATAGCCATCTTCTCCTAACTTTAAAAATAATTAATCTCTCCAGATTTTCCACCAATCTTTCGAAGTAGCCTAATATCACTTATAACCATTGATTTATCTACTGACTTACACATATCATATATAGTTAATGCTGCTATGGATACCGCTGTTAAAGCTTCCATTTCTATACCGGTTTCCCCTATTGTTTTAGTTGTAGCTATTATATCTACCTTACTTTTATCATGATCTAGCTGAAAGGTAATATCACACCCTGACATCATGATAGAATGACACATGGGAATTATATCTGAAGTTTTCTTTGCTCCCATTATCCCACCCACTTGAGCTACGGAAAGTACATCTCCCTTTATAATTTCCCCTTTGTCTATTTTTTCTAAAGTAGATTTCTTCATATAAATAGAACCACAGGCTATTGCCTCTCTATCTGTCTTTTTCTTTTCACTAACATCTACCATTCTAGCTCTTCCTTGCTTATTTATATGAGTGAATCCTTCATCTATTTGAACATCTTTAATCATAAGTTATCCTCCTATTTGAAACATTTGCTTATTGCTTCTACTTTTTCCTTCCATAGATAGTCTATGTCCTAATGGCTTATTATACATAGCTCCTAAAATCTTTTTCTTAAGAATACTATATTCTCTACTCTCTCGTAAATCACAGTATGATAAATTATATTTTTTAAATAAATCTCGTACATCTGATAGAATATTAATTTCTTCTTCACCATGCAAACAAGACTTAATTCCACCTTCAGCAGTTAATCTAACTCTATTACACTCACTACAAAAATTACAACTTATAGGACTAATAAATCCAATTCTTCCTTTTCCCTTACTACTTTTATAAAGTTCTGCCGTTGAAGATACTCTATGATCTTCAGGTATAAGATTAGGATGTGACCCTACTATATCCTTATAGGGTATAAAATGATTTTTAAATAACTCTGTACCTGCTCCTATAGGCATTAATTCTATAAACCTCACATCTATAGGCATTTTCTCTGCAATTTTAATAAACTCATCAACCTCGTCTAAGTTTATACCTTTCATAAGCACTACATTAATTTTCACCGGAGTAATGCCCTTATCTAAACATACTTCTATACCTTCTTTAACTTTTTTAAGATATGATCGTCCTGTTATTCTTTCATACTTATCTTCCTTTAATGTATCCATACTTACATTTACTCTATTTAACCCAGCCTTCTTTAATTCATCTATTTTATCCTTTAAAAATATGCCATTAGTAGTTAAAGATATATCTTTAATTCCTTTAACTTGGGATGCATTATATATAATCTTAGAAATATCCTTTACAATCAACGGTTCTCCACCAGTAAATCTAACTTTCTCAACACCATATTCAGCAAATATTCTAATAATTAAATCTATTTCTTCTATAGACATTTTCGAACTAACATAATTTTGATTACACTTTCCTTCTGGCATGCAATACATACATCTTAAATTGCACCTATCCGTAAGAGAAACTCTTAAATAATTTATGTTACGTCCATGGGAATCTTCCATAAATACTCCTCCCTTTATACTCCCTATAAATCAACTTCACTCCTAGCACATTCTGAAGTTTCTCCAGATAAAATCTTTAGTCCATGATCTAAATATGGTAAAATAAACTCTATATTTTCTTTAGCACCTCTAGGACTTCCTGGTAGATTTATAATTAAAGAATTCTTTCTAATACCTGCAATTCCCCTAGACAGCATAGCTCTTGGTGTAATTTCCATAGACTTCATTCTCATAAATTCTCCAATACCAGGTACATACTTTTCTATAACTTGTAAAGTTGCTTCTGGAGTTACATCCCTCTTTGAAAATCCAGTTCCTCCATTAGTAATTACCAAGGGTATATTTAATTCATCACATATATATATAAGTTCTTTTTTTATATCTACAACTTCATCAGGTATAATTTTATAATAATGGACTATATATTTATTTTTTTCTAAATACTCCCTTAACACTTGCCCTGTCTTATCTATACGCTGTCCTTCAGAACCTTTATCACTTATAGTTAAAATTGCAGTTTTTTTCATACTATAACCTCCATAAAGTTATTGTTAATTCAAATATTTAGATAAATATAATTTTTATATTAAACGCAAAATTATATCCTGACTATCTCCTCAGTTTTTATTAATATCAATTATATCATATTTATTATATTTTTTGTAAATATATTCATTTTTTTCAAATTATACATTAAAAAATAATTAGTTTACCGACTTTTATTTTCTATAACATACCCTTTAATACATAAATCTAATTGTAAATTTTATATGTTATTACATTTATTTCTTGATATAAACCTTCTACAAATGTAGAATATAATTATATACTACATTTGCAGAAGTGATAATAATGGTTAATACTTTTTCAACCAATTTTAATGGAGGTGTAGATAACATGAAAAAAAGATTTAAAAATATTTTTGATATGAAGAACAAACTTAATGGTATCTCCTTGTTATGTATTATACTTTTCTTTAGTATCGTTATATTTTCCCTAATTGCTTGCGAAAGAGTAAATCCTTCTCCTGATAAAGCCGTTGCTGAATCTTTTATAGAAAATTACTATAATATTTCAGACTATACTTTAACAGATCAACTTTCCAAGCTTTTTGAAAGCTCTCTTGAAGGACGTGCTCCTTCTAATGGGGATACAGGTATTGTTACACTTTCTCCTGAAGATGAAACTAAAATTAGAGAAGCTTGTTTAAAAAATATAGGTGATTCTATTACTTCTCAATTAGGTGATGAACTTATTTTAAATAGATTTCCCTTATCTTATATAAAAATGGCTAAGGACTATGAATACACCACTACCATATCTAACATTATTCTTGATAAAATCTCTAGTGATAATGATACCGAAGCTTACTACAAATATAATGCTGATATTAATATAATATATAATGATGGATATAAGGAAAAGCAAACTCTAGAAGGAAAAATTAAGCTAATAAATAAAAATAAAAAATGGCTTGTTTCTATTTTTACTCCACTGACAGAAATATTACCAAATAGAAAATATTATAATCCACAAAATTTAGATTCTCATTCACTGCAAACTAATGATTCTACATCTATAAACTATGATATTAGCTCCGCTGAAGAATTTTGTAATTTATATATGAATGCTATGATAAACAAAGAATATTCCTTCATTTACAATTACACAGTTAATTCTTCTAATAGTACTACTTTAGAAGAAGGTCAAAAAATATGGAATGAAATAGATATTGACTATGTAAAAATACGTAATGCTGAAGTAAGAAATAATAAAGCTTATTACGAACTAGAAATAAACGTCAAAGAACCAGGAAATTCTTCCTTCGATAAAGGTGTAACCGTCAGGTGGCTATATATATTTTATAGTAACAAAAGTAATACTTGGGTTGCAGAGGGACTTATGTCTGATGGTAAACCAGATGAAAGCTGGTGGAATACTATTTATGGTGGTTAATACTGATATTATAAAGCCAATAAGTAGAGACTACTCTCTACTTATTGGCTCATTTACTTTCTCGTATAAAGTTATAACATCCTCACTATTTTTTCCTTCAGTAATATTATAATCTTCATCAACCCCATCTTCCTTTTCTTTTTTCCTAAACCCTATTCTCCATTTTGTATCTTTCTGTATAACTTTATCAGCTTTTTTAAATAGGCTTAGAATTATAAATATGATTAAGGCTGCTGTTATGGATAGTGCATAAAGTCCTCTTCCTACTGCTAAACCTAAGCATGCAACAATCCAAAGAGTTGCAGCAGTAGTTAATCCCCTTACAGAACCCTTATCCCTTAAAATAGTACCAGCTCCTAAAAATCCAACACCACTTATAACCTGAGCTCCTAATCTAGCTATATCGACTTTTATAACTTCAGAATACATAGGATTTTGAGCAATAATCATCATTTTTTGTATATCATACTCTGTTATTAAAGAAATAATTGTAGCTCCTAAGCATACTAATATATGAGTTCTAAACCCTGCTGGGCTATTTTTAAATTCCCTTTCATATCCAACAAGTCCCCCTACTATAACGCCTACTATAAGCCTTTCTAACACTACTATATAATCCATAATTCCCTCCCCATCATAGTATAATTACTTATATTATATTCATAGGTTTAATATTGTTTAAAAAAATGTTATAATTACTTTACAACTTAAAGGCAAGGAGGATTTTAGATAATACTTTAAACTTATCTAAATAACAGTTATATGAAAAGAAAAGAAAATTTAATTCGTATAATTACCGGAATAATCTGTGGATTATCTGTATTATCTCTAATAGTTACCATCGTCTCATCTATTTCTATGCTTTTAGGATTTGACGTAAATATTCAATCAAAATTATTAACTTTAATAAGCACATCTGATATTATATCTACTGAAATATCATCTTTACTCATACTTATTTGTATGTCCATTGGAGTTATTGTTTGCTTAAATATAAATAAAAATTCAACTAATTAGAATAATAATATTAAAAACTAATCCCAATGAAAAAATTATATATTTTCATTGGGATTATATATTTTTTATTATCTAAAATACATGTCTACTAGTTCTGGAAACTTATCTATTTTATAATCATAATCTTCCACATTCCCAAATCCATAAGATGCATACACAAAAGGTATTCCTGCTAACCTAGCTGCATTTCTATCCCCTTGTGTATCCCCAACATACATAGGATTCTTTAAATTATTTCTATTAATTATGAGTTTTATATTTTCACTCTTTGTAAGTCCCGTTCTTCCTGGATGTTCAAAATCTATAAAATATTCTTTCATGTTATGAGCATGAAAAAAAGCTTCTATATAACCGTGGTGACAGTTACTAACTATAAATAGCTTATATTTTTGTGAAAGCTTCTTTAAGGTTTCTTCTAGTCCTTGAAAAAGGATTCCTCCATGAAGCGGTAAATATTCATTTTCTTTCTTACAACAATAATTCATAAATTCAATTGCTCGATCCTCTTGTAAATTTGGAAGAAGAGCCTTTACTATATCTATAACTGGTACCCCTACTACTGATTTTAATTTTTCCTTTGTAATTATTGCATCAATATCATTAAAATCCTTTATAGCTTCATTCCATATTTCTACAATAGCATCTAATGAATCCCACATAGTTCCATCTAAATCAAATATAATGCTATCTACTGCCTCTAATATCATAAACTCACTCCTAAATATCTTATTTTCATTAGTAATTATTCATAATTAGGCTCCAAATAAACTATTTTTTTGCCATGTTCCTTCGCATATTTAATTTCACTTCTGGTGCTAGAGCCTATATACCCATTCTTATTTATAACAAAAATTTCATCTGCCATATCAATTTTTCTTTTATGAATATCATCAAGCATGATTTTAATTTCATCTGTAATTATAGTTCCAAATTCACCATCTGCGTGGCCGAATAATCCTACTGATATTACAATTATCCCCTGAAGAGTTAACTCCTTTTGAACTTTTATAAAATCCTCTTTAAACTTTGTACTTCCGCATAAAGTTACTACTTTATATTTACCCACCATTTTATACTCACTTCCCAACTCTTAAATGTAAAACTATAGCAAATTATAAGTTACTATTCTTACAAAAGAAGTTATCAAAAATTTTAATAATACACTAACATATAAATTATATCATAATATTCTAAAATATTTTGCTAATGGATATTAAGTAGATTTAATATCTTTGCCATGTAGTTCTAATTTACTTAATTCTTCATCAATAATGCTCTTATCTAGTCTTTCAAATAAAACATGAAAATTACTTATATTTACTCCTGAATTTAATTGAATCTCTTTCCACCTATTTTCTTCACAATAAAACCAACTTTTAATCTTTTCTGAGGACTCTGGCAAAAATGGATTTAGAAGATTTGCTAGGTTTATAATAGCATATAAACAATTATATATAGTATTTTCACACTGTTTACTATCTTGTTTTATGGTAATCCACGGCATTTCTTCATCAAAATATTTATTTATACTTCGTATAAATGTAAATATTCTTTCTATGGCAGATTTTAAATTCCCTTCTTCTATATTTTCACCAATATTTTTATATAATTCTTCTATAGTACTTTTAATTGACTCTTCAACTTTTCCTTTTGGTACCTTGCTATTAAAATTCTTCTTAGCAAATACCAAAGTTCTATTAACTAGGTTTCCGTAAGCTCCCAATAATTCACCATTATTTTTATTTATGAACTCCCTCCAAGTAAAATCAGTATCTCTTCTTTCAGGTCCATTTGAAATAAAGAAATATCTTATTAAGTCACTATTATATCTATCTACTATATCTGGTACCCAAATTGCCCAGTTATTACTTGTTGATATTTTCTTTCCTTCTAAAGTCACATATTCACTAGAAATAACCTTATCTGGATTTCTTTCTGGTCCTGTTCCTCTTAATAATGCTGGAAGTATGATTGTATGAAATGGTATATTATCTTTCCCATGAATATAATATGAAATACTGCTACTATTCCAATAATCACTACAATTTTTATTATTTTCTTTTCCCCACTTCTCACTTACAGTTAAATATCCTAATACTGCATCAATCCATACATATACTTTCTTATCTTCAAATCCTTTAATTGGTATATCTATTCCTATATCTAAATCCCTAGAAATAGCTCTATCTTTCAAACCTTCATTTAAGTATCTTTCTGTACTATTTACTGCATTTATTCTCCAGTTTTTTCTAGACCTTTCTAAATGCTTTCTAAGTCCTTTTTCAAAAGTAGATAATGCAAAGTATAATTGTTTAGTGGATTTTACTACTGGCTTACTACCACATAATTTACACTGTCTATCCTTTAACTCTAAAGGATCTAGAAGCGTTGAACAATTTTCACATTGATCACCTCTTGCAATACTATTGCAATGCGGACATACTCCCTCTACATATCTATCAGGTAAAAATTGTTTGCACTCCTCACAATAAACTTGACTTACTTTTTTTTCATATATTAAGCCTTTTTCATATAGACTTATAATTATCCTTCTTACTTCTTCTTTATGCTGACTATCATCAGTTCTTGAATAACAATCATAGCTGAAATTTAACTTATCAAAACAATACTTAAATTCCTCATGATATCTATTAGCTATAACTTCTGAAAATACACCCTCTTTTTTTGCTCTAATAGAAATAGGTGTTCCGTGACAATCACTTCCTGAAATATATAATACATCATCCCCTTTTGCTCTATAATATCTAGCTATAACATCTCCAGGCAATAATGCTGCAATATGTCCTATGTGCAACGAACCATTGGCATATGGCCATGCTCCTCCAATTAAAATATTCATTCTACGCTCCTCCTCTTATACTATTTAATTTTTCACTTCTCCAAATTATAAATTTGGAGTAAAACTAAAAAACTCCCGCTCCTAAGAAATTAATCTTAGGAACGAGAGTTAAAACTTCGTGTTACCATCCTACTTCATTTACATTTCACAATATAAATCTCTTCAAGTACGCTATAATTAAAATTTCTTACATGAAATTTATTCCACGACTAGTACATAGATAAAATTTCTCATAAAAATCCTGTTTATAGTTATACTCTATCACTATTACGGGTGAACCCGTTGCAGCCTTAATATTAAATCTCGGTGCACTGCTCCAAGGCCATTTTCTCTTTAATATCCTTTGCTTCTTCTCACCAATGAAAGCTCTCTGTATAAGTATTCTTAAAGTTACTTTCCTTTTCTTTGCATTTAGCTATTATACTTATAATTATATATATATTTACCAACTTGTCAATTGAAGTTTAAAACTATTAATTATTAATAGTTTTTATTACAAATAAAAAATAGTAATATTTAATTATTATCATCAAAATAATAATGCATTTTATAACTAAACTATCTAAAATTATAAGTGGGAATGCCATCATAAAATCAGCAAATAACAATATAGTCATCTTTTGTTTTAAAGTCATTGCTTTTTCCTTTACAAAACTATCTAGGTGTTTTTTATATATCTTTGTGTTCTTGAACCAAATATCAAATCTCTCAGACCCTTTTACAAAGAAAAAAGAGGCTAACAGCAAAAATGGTGTTGTAGGGAGTATAGGTAATATAATCCCTATGGCTCCAAGTGTAAAACATATCAACCCTACAGATACGCATATAAACTTTTTACACTTATTCATAGTAACTCCCTTCCTAAATCCTTATAGAGATAATCATTTCAATATGTATACATTATAATAACCAACAATTAATTTCAATATATTTTATCAATTATTTTTTTCTATTTTAATAATTTAAATCTTTATCTTTAATAAACAAGATAAAAACAGAAAAAGCCTACCATCTATATGGTAGACTTTTTCTGTCTGTGTCTTGTTTAATGTCTAGTTCTTTTAAAATTATAGGGAAATTTTAAATGAAACTAATTATATATATTAAATTGTTAATATATAGCATAAAAAATTTGTTCTATAATGTTATTATAATACAAAATACTAAAATTTCAAAATATATTTTTCTACAAAATTTTAATTTTTTTTTAATTCTAGTCTTTTATTCCAATATATTAGGATATACTCTATATAATATCATCTCTAAAAATATTTAAATTAATTTTAACATATTCTTTAAGATGTTATTACTTTTAAAAGTAGCTTATTTCCTACAAACTGTAAACGTTTATAGGTGGTATTAATTAAAGTATATCACTATTATATTCTATGTCAATTCATTACAATAAAGTGGAATACTAATTTTATTTGTACTAATATATACTAATTTAAAATTAAATATGATATATTTAACTTTGTTATTAATATAGTTATAGGAGAATTATTATGGAAAATAAATTTAAAATAACAAGCCCTAGATATCAACAAATAGCAGCCGATGTTGCGGCCAAAATTGTTGATGGTCATTATAAAGTTGGTGATAAGATTTATGCAAGATCTTCTCTTGCAAGTCAATATGGTGTCTCATCCGAAACTGCAAGACGTGCTATTTGTGTATTATCAGACTTAAATATTGTAGATACTTCAAAAGGTAGTGGAGTTACTATAAAGTCCTACGAAAATGCTATAAAATTCGTTAAACAACATGATGATATTAATACTATAAGTAATCTAAAGCAAGATATTATTGATAGTGTTGACAGACAAAAAAAAGAAATAAAATTTTTATATGGATGTCTTTCTGATTTAATAGATAAAACTGATAGATTACGCTCTGTAAATCCATTTACACCATTTCAAGTAGAAATAACATCTGCTACACCTTATATTAATAAATCTGCATCTGATATAAACTTTTGGCATAATACTTCAGCAACAATAATAGCAATCAGAAGAAACGACTCTTTACTTATATCACCAGGACCATACGCAGTTTTTCAAGAAAATGATATATTTTATTTTGTTGGAGATGAAAATTGCATTGAGCGTGTAAAAAAATATTTATATCCCTAATTTAAATTGTATGTAATAAACTTAATATAAATTAATTAAACTATCAGAAAATAATTTATTAATCTTTGCTAGTATATGAACTAAGATTAATATATTTTTGCGATAGTTTATTTTTTTGAATTTGACAAAGTAACAACTTGCATTTATAATTAGGTTGTTACTTTACAAAGGAGGATTTACATTGATAAAATTCGAGAATATTTCAAAAAAATTTAAAAATACTACTGTTCTTTCTGATGTCTCTTTTGAGATTGAAAAAGGTAAATTAGTAGCTATTATAGGTGAAAGTGGTTGTGGAAAGACAACTACACTAAAAATGATAAATGGTCTCATAACACCAACTTCTGGTAAAATCTATATTAACAATGAAGATATTAGCACTAAAAATGTAATAGATCTTAGAAGAAATATGGGTTATGTTATTCAGCAAACAGGTTTATTTCCTCATATGACCATAAGAGAAAATATTGAACTAATACCAAAAGTTCAAAATAAAAATCCTGAAGACATTACACAACAAACATATAATTTAATGGATATGGTTGGTCTTGATTGTGATAAATTTCTTAATCGATACCCTGTAGAACTAAGTGGAGGGCAACAACAAAGAGTAGGTGTCGCAAGAGCCTTTGCCACTAATCCAGATATAATATTAATGGACGAGCCATTTTCAGCTCTTGATCCAATTACACGTTCAAGCTTGCAAGATGAACTTGTGAATTTACAATCAAAACTAAAGAAAACTATTATATTTGTAACCCACGATATGGATGAAGCTATAAAAATATCAGATAAGATGTGCATAATGGATAAAGGCAAAATTATTCAATACGATACACCTGAAAATATATTAAAAAACCCTGTCAATGATTTTGTCTCACAATTTGTTGGTAAAAAAAGAATCTGGACCTCTCCTGACTTTATTAAAGCTGAAGATATTATGATAGAAAATCCTATAACTTGTTCTAAGGATCTATCAATATTTAAATGTATAGAAAAGATGCGTTCATACAAAGTTGATAGCTTAATGGTTGTTGATAATAAATCAAAAAAACTGCAAGGAATAGTAAAAGCAAAACAAATGCGATCAATTGATGATAAATCAATTCAAGTCAGTTCTATTCTTAACAATAATTATATTTATGTTTCTCCAAATGATACTATAATTGATATTTTAAAAATTGTAAATGAGAATAATATTTCAACAGTTCCTGTTTTAAATGATAGTAGCAGTCTTATTGGATTGATTACTGAAAGTAGTCTTGTTACAACGCTTAGTCAACAATATATAGAAGAGGAGGCGTAGTAATATGAATATTTTAGAATACATTTTACAAAATAAAACACAAATTATATCATTATTGATTGAGCATATCAGACTTACTGCAATTTCAGTTGGCCTAGCAATTTTAATAGGTGTTCCCCTAGGAATTCTAATTTCCTATGTCAAGAAGTTAAATAAACCAATTCTTGGAGCAGCAAATATTATTCAAGCTATCCCTAGTATGGCTTTATTAGGATTTTCCATACCATTTTTAGGTATAGGAACTCTCCCTGCAGTTACAACAGTAATTCTATATTCCCTGTTGCCTATAATCAAAAATACTTATACTGGGATTTCTAATATTAACCCACAGACAATTGAAGCCGCAAAAGGAATAGGATTGACAAAATTTCAAATTCTAACAAAAATTCAAATTCCATTAGCTCTCCCTGTTATAATGGCTGGAGTTCGAATTTCTTCTGTTACCGCTGTTGGCTTAATGACCATTGCTGCCTTTATAGGTGCAGGTGGATTAGGTTACCTTGTATTCTCAGGAATAAGAACTGTGAATAATAATCAAATACTAGCTGGTGCAATCCCAGCCTGTATACTAGCTTTAGCTGTAGATTTTCTAGCTAGTATTGTTGAAAAATTAACAACTCCAATCAGTTTACAAAAGGTTAAGTCTAATACAAAAAAAGATTTCATGAAAACTCGTAAAATGCAAAAAGGAATATTAGCAATCTCAAGTATTTTTGTTATTCTAATATTTATATTTTCTGCAATTACTAACGTTAATACTAACTCAAAAGTAATTACTGTAGGGAGTAAAGATTTTAGTGAACAAATGATATTAGGCCATATGGTTTCAGATTTAATTGAAGAAAATACAGATATTTCAGTAAATCGTAAAATAAATCTTGGTGGTACTCAAGTGTGCTTTTCTGCTTTAAAATCTGATGACATAGATTTATATATTGAATATAGTGGGACAGCTTATGGAGATACCTTAGGTAACCCTCCTATAAGTGATATGGAAAAAGTATATGATACTGTAAAAAATGATTTCAAAGAAAAATATGATATTGAAGTTTTAAAACAAATGAACTTTAATAATACTTATACTCTAGCTATTGAACAAGAAACAGCTGAAAAGTATAATTTAGAAAGCATCAGTGATCTCTCGCTCATTGCTAGTAATCTAAAGTCTGGAACTACCTTAGAATTCTTAAATAGGGATGATGGTCTTCCTGGATTGAGTAAAAAATACAATTTTTCATTCAAAGATTCCATAGGCCTTGATGGTTCTCCTCGATATACTGCTTTAATCAGCAAAGAGGTAGATGTGGTAGATGCCTTTGCAACAGACGGATTGTTAAAGAAATTTAAACTAAAGACATTAAAAGATGATAAGAACTTTTTCCCACCCTATTATGCCATGCCTATAGTTAGAGGGGAAACTCTTAAAAAGTATCCAGAAATAATTCCTCTATTGGAACAATTATCAACTATCCTTAATGATGACATCATGATGGAACTTAATTATAAAGTTGACGAACTACAGATGGAACCTGATGATGTATCACGAGAATTTTTAGAAAAACAAGGTCTAATATAAATATAATAACTTTTTATTACAATAATTAAGTTATAGATTAGATTTTAAATACAAGAGATAAAAAATACCCTGTATGGTAACACAGCCTCTTTTCTGTGTATACCTTACAGGGTACAGTTTATCTATTTTTCTCATTAAGGTTATTTTACTTTATTTTTAGTACTTGTCCTGGGTATATTAAATTTGGATTTGATATATTATTAAGCTTAACTAGAGTTAAAGTAGTAGTGCCAAATCGCTGCGCTATCCCACTTAAAGTATCCCCTGATTTTACAGTATAATATGGTGAACTACTAATATTACCTTTTGATGAAGAACTATCTGATGGCAATATTATTTTTTGTCCTGGATAAATTAAGTTTGGATTTGATATATTATTAGTACTAGCTAGAACTTTAGTTGTAGTTCCATATTTTTGTGCTATACCGCTCAAAGTATCTCCTGATTTTACAATATAATAGGATGAAATACTGGTATTACCTCCTGTTGAAGAACTATCTGATGGCAATATTATTTTCTGTCCTATATATATTAAATTAGGATTCGATATACCATTAATAGATGCCAATATTTGATAGGTTGTACTATATTTTTGTGCTATTCTTCTTAAAGTATCCCCTGATTGTACTATATAATATTTATCATTTTTATTATTTTCATTTGTTCTTGGACTTTCTGGTACACTTTGTCCATTTAATAATATTCCCTCATTGAACTCATTTAGGTCACAATTTCCACTTACACCTGGGACTTGTCCAGTACTTGAAAATTGAAAACCAACCCATTGATTCCATATTGGATTACTAGCAGGCCTGCTTACCCCATATTCCGCAATCCATAAAGGATATATTCCTAACCTACTATCTAAACTAGTTCTTGCAAAATTAGTATAGGTATAAACTACGATACCTTTACTAGTTAGTTTCTTAACCTCTTCTAAAAATATTATTGCTGCGCTTGTTAAAGATGTCTTATTTAAGCCATTAGTCTGTTCTATATCTATAGCTAGTCTACAATCAAATTCTCTATTCCCAATGGTATTTACAAAATGCCTAGCTTGAGCTTTAGGATCTATTCCTCCTAGAAAGAAGTGATAAAATCCAATCTTCAAACCCTTCTCTTTAGCATTTTCATAGGATGAAGAAAAATAATTATTAACATAGCTTATACCTTCTGTTGCTTTAATATAAACTATTTCTATCCCACTGTCTTTTACCTTTTTAAAATTTACATTTCCTTGCCAACTACTTATATCAATCCCCTTATAATTACTACTATTTCTACTTTCCATAGAAACACCTCCTCTCTATATAAATATGTTCTTAATTAATTTATTCTACTCTCAAATATAATTTTTATGTTATATAACTAACTTTAATATGATGAGAGTATTATAACAACTAAACACACTATGAAAATAGCTATTTGACTTTTAAAATGTCAAATAGCTATTTTTATTTTATTAATTATTATTTTGTTATTCCTTCCATATCCTCTATAATTAAATCTGCTGCTTGAAGCCCAGCTCCACCCACATACCAAGCTTGAGCATTTAAATAAACTATATTTCCATTTTTATATGTGTCTGTAGTTTTTACTAATTCATTCTCTATTACTTCTTTAGCTGCTGAATAATCTTCTGATCCACTTGTTCCTGCTGACTTATCAACTACAAAAAGATAGTTTGGATTTTTAGCTAACAAGTACTCATAAGTTATATTTTGACCATGCTTTGATACTTCTATATTCTCATCTGTTGGAACAAAGCCGAACTTTTCAAATATAATTGAAAATCTTGATCCTGTTCCGTATACACTCATAGAACCATCTGTAATTATAGTAGCTAACGCATTAAAACCTTGCTCTTTTACTTTTTTGCCTACTTCTTCAACTCTTTTATTAAGTTCTTTTAATTTAGATGTTGCTGCATCTTCTTTCCCAAATATTTGTCCTATTATGTTTACATTTGACTCTAATGACTCTAAATACTTTGTAGTATCTGTTCCTAATTGTATTGTTGGAGCTATAGCAGAAAGTTCCTCATAATAATCAGCTTGTCTACCTTCAATTATTATTAAATTCGGTTTGATCTCATTGATTACTTCTAGACTAAATTCTTTTAATCCACCTAAATCTGTATATTTTTCTTCCTTATATTCTGAAAGATAAGTTGGCAGATTTTTCTTTGGTAATCCCACTAATCCTTTTATATCTAATGAATCCATAATATCTAAAGATGCATAGTCTAATACTACTACTTTTTCTGGATTCTTAGGTACCTCAGTTTCTCCAGCAGTATGAATTATTTTTATAGTTTCACCTTTTTCCCCTTCATTATCTTTGTTACCAAGTTTTGTAGCTGCAAACACACCAATTAAAGCAACTATTGCAACTCCTACTATTATATTAATTTTTTTCTTGTTCATTTATTTCACCTATTCCTTTCAATTATATCCAATTACTATTTTCCTTATATGTTAATATTTATTTATAATAACTTTCTTTAATTTTAAATTTAAAAAGAAATTATACTTTATTGTTATGCAACTCATAGATTTCTTTTTCTCGCTTTGCTCGTAAGGATACTACTTGTCACCTCCTCATTTGAAATGAAACTCCTCTTCGTTACACTCAAATGAGTAAGTTCCCATGATTAAATCATAGATTTAAATGGTCACTTAAGTTCGACCAGCCAAATCATAGATTTGGGGTCTCACTTAGAAATATACGCAGATGTTGTTTCCGTTTATATTCTTTATGTGAAAATCTATTTCATATACGTCTTCTAAAACATCTTTTGATATTATGGCATCAGTTATATCATCTTTAACTATCTTTCCATCTTTAAGAATAACTATTTTATCTGAGTAAACTGATGCAAAGTTTATGTCGTGCATAACTATCACTACAGTTTTTCCAAAATCATCCACTAGTCCTCTTAATACTTTCATCATCTGTACTGAATGTTTCATATCTAAGTTATTTAATGGTTCATCTAATAGTACATACTCTGTATTTTGAGCTATTACCATAGCAATATATGCTCTTTGCCTTTGTCCACCGCTAAGCTCATCTAAATATCTATCCTCAATATCCTTAAGTTGCATATATTCTATGGCTTCATCTACATACTTTGTGTCTTCCTTTGTCAGTCTACCTTCGCAGTGAGGGTAACGTCCAAAGCTAACTATTTCCTTTATAGTTAATCTTACATTTATATTGTTAGATTGTTTAAGTATAGCTATTTTTTTAGCTAGTTCCTTAGTGTCCCATTTTTCTAACTCCCTACCATCTATAATAACTTCGCCTTCATCTTTCTTCATAATACGAGATATCATTGATAGTAAAGTACTCTTTCCTGCTCCATTAGGTCCTATGAAAGAAGTAATCTTACCTTTTTCTATGTTTAAAGATACATTGTCTACTACTGGATTATCTCCATACTTTTTAACTATACCTCTAACTTCTATCATTTATTTTCCCTCCTTCATTAAAAGATATATAAAGTAAATTCCACCAATAAAATTAATTATTATACTTACTGTACTTCCAAAGTTTAATATTCTTTCCACTATGAACTGTCCAGCTATTAAAGCAATTATACTTATCAATATACTTCCTGTTATTTGATAACTATGTTTATATGTATTAAGAAACTGGTAAGATAGATTAACCACCAATAATCCAAGGAAGGTTATTTGTCCAACTAAAGCTGTAGATATTGATACTAATACTGCTACAACTATTAATATTTTTTTAGAAAATCTATCAAAATCTATTCCTAAGTTTATAGCTTGATCTCTTCCCAAAAGCATAACATCTAATTTTTTTACATCATCATAAAATAATACAAAAATGATTAGTAAGGCTATTACTGATATTAACAATATATCCGTATTAACATTAGCAAAGCTAGCAAACATTTTACTTTGTAATGTTTCAAATTCATTTGGATCAATTATTACTTGCATAAAAGATGTCATACTTTTAAACAAGGTTCCCAATACTGTTCCCACCAATAGCAGAAAGAATATATTACTATTTCCATCTTTCTTAAATAATATTTTATAAAGAACTAAAGTTCCAACTAACATTATGGTAACTGAAACCATAAAATTCACATTTCTGTTTATCATAAATATACTTGATGCTCCGAATAAAAACACGGATATGGTTTGTACAAACATATATAAGGAATCAAGTCCAAGTATGCTTGGCGTTAGGATTCTATTATTTGTTACTGTCTGAAATATCATAGAAGAAAAGGCTATTGCCCTTCCAGTAATTGCTATAGCTATAACCTTAGGTATTCTCTTTGATAGGTTATAAACCCAGTTTCTACCATTTAATCCTTCAAACAAAAATAAGCCAATAACAAATAATGCAATTATTCCAAGTATATATAACTTCTTTTTATCTATATTATCCTTCATTTCTATTCCTCCTAAATATCAGGTAAAGGAATATAATACTTCCTGTAACTCCTACAGTAAGACTTATAGGTACTTCATAGGGATGAATTACAAGTCTACCTATAATGTCACATGCTAGTACAAATATTGCCCCAAACAAAGCTGTATCCCAAATATTCTTACTAAGATTGTCCCCTTTAAATATAGATACTATATTAGGAACTATTAATCCTATAAAAGGTATATTCCCAACAGTTATTACTACTAAAGCTGAAATCAATGCAACAATTATAACTCCAATATTGGCAACCTTATTATAGTTAATCCCTAAATTTGATGAGATATCCTCTCCCATTCCTATAATAGTAAATTTATTAGCATACAAAAGTGCTAATATTAATAATGGTATAGTCAAATAGAGTAGCTCATAATTTCCCTTTATAATCATGGAAAAATCTCCTTGGAGAAAAGTTCCCATACTTTGAATTAAATTGTTTTTATAAGCAAAGAAATCTGTCATAGACCCTATAACATTTCCTACCATTATTCCCACTAGAGGTATGAATACAACATTTTTCATTTTTATGGTTTTAAGTATTTTCATAAATACAAAGGTTCCCAAAAGGGCAAATATAAATGCTGTTATCATCTTTTGCATCAAAGTTGCTGATGAAAATAGTAGCATAGAAACTAGTACTCCAAGCTTTGCTGAGTCTACGGTAGCTGCTGTACTTGGAGAAACAAATTTGTTATTACTAATTTGCTGCATTATAACTCCACCAACGCTCATTCCTACTCCAGCTACCACTATACTAATAAGCCGCGGCAATCTAGTTAAAATTATTATATTCATCTTACCGTGATTCCATTGCATTATATCTGTAATACTTATATTTTGAACCCCTATAAATATTGAAGACATACACAGTATTATGAATAAAGGAATTAAATATTTCTTTTTCATATTTCCTCCAAAACTTTATTACGTATCCTAAATATCTTTATGTATTAAATTATGTGATATTCTTAAACACTTATATATACTTGATGTAACAATAAAACTACATTATTAATTGAAATATAATTTTAATTGATAATACTTATCACCACTTCATAATAACTTAATTGATAATCATTTTCAACTTCTTAAAGTTTAAATACACTTGATTAAATTACTCAAAATTCTCCGTTCTCCATTTTTCTGTATTTTCCTTATATATTTGTATTGAACTTTTATATTGAAATTTCATTTTTAAATTTTAGATAAGATGAATTTTATTGTTAAAAACAACAAATAATAATGCTCATTTACATTGGTTGCATATAATAGTAAAATTCTAATTGAGATAATTAGATATTTAAAACTATATTCACAATAAACATAAGTTAATTTGTAATTATTTAAGTTTTAAATGTACAGAGGGGATTATTTAAATTATGAGTAAAAAAGATGTTTTTCAAAAAAGTGGTGTGATTTTATTATTAGCTTTACTATGTACCTTACTATGGGGAAGTGCCTATCCATCTATAAAGATTGGCTACTCTTTATTTTCTATAGGCGAAAATGATATTTTTAGTAAACTTCTCTTTGCAGGCAATCGATTTGCTTTAGCAGGTCTTCTAGTAATTTTATTAACTTGGATAATTCAAAAGAAATTTCCTATTCCTAAAAAAGATGCCTTAAGTCATATTGCACTACTTGGGTTTATTCAAACTACTTTAGAATATTTATTTTTCTACATAGGACTTTCTCATACTACCGGTGTTAAGGGGTCCATATTAAACGGTACTGCAACTTTTATGGCTGTAATTCTTGCTCATTTTATATATTCAGATGATAAATTAAATTTCCAAAAAGTTTTAGGATGTATTGTTGGATTTATGGGAGTAGTTATAATTAACTTAGGTGGTAAAGTTGGAAGTGGTTTTACCTTTACTGGTGAAGGATTTATTATTCTTGCTGCTGCTTCCTTTGCAATTGGATCTCTTATAAGTAAAGAAGCAGCTAAGAGAGAAGATAGCATGATAGTCACAGGATGGCAACTACTCTTTGGCGGGGCTTTACTTATAATTGTAGGCGCACTTGGAGGTGCACGAACCTCTATACCTTCTACTGAAGCTATGCTATTACTTTTATATCTCTCCCTTCTTTCTTCAGTTGCTTTTACAATATGGACTATCTTATTAAAACATAATAATGTTGGTAAAATTTCTATATACAATTTTTTAACACCTGTGTTTGGTGTTTTTCTTTCTGCTATATTTTTAAAAGAATCTATTTGGCATTGGAAAAATCTGTTGGCACTTGTATTTGTATGTGTTGGAATATATATAGTAAATAAACCTAAAGTTAAAAATAGTTAACTAAAATTAATAGACTCTACGAACTAATTATTCATAGAGTCTATATTTTAAATCTATTCAATCTATAATTATTATACTTTACCTATAAATATTTATTTTTATATTCATCACAATACTCCATTTTAGTTATGGAGTAGCATAGATCATCATATATTCTTCCATCATAAGTTTCGCTAGCCATTCTTAATGTTCCATCATATTTAAATCCGCACTTTTCTATAACCCTTTTAGATTTATGATTTCCGTGATAATGATAACAAGATACTACTTCACATTTTATTTCTTCGAACAAATATTTTATTACCCTATTTACTGCTTCAGTCATAATTCCTTTTCCCCAATATTCTTCTGAAAGTACATATCCTATCATTCTTGCCTTTAATAAATTTCTTTTCACATCTCTATGATTACCAATTGAACCAATTACCCTATTATTTTTCTTATATACAATTGCCCATACCTCATCATTCTTTATAAATGACTGAAGTATACCTTTAGATATTTCTTTATTCTTATGGGGTTTCCATCCTGCCATAGGACCAACATTAGGATTTTTAGAATACTCATAAAAATCATCCAAATCCGATATTTTCCAACTTCTCAAAATCAATCTTTCTGTTTCTAGCAACTTCATATTCCACCTCTTAACTTTTACAATTTATTCCTTAACCTTTTAGTTTCTATTTTATATAAATTATATGTTATGGCAATGACACTATATGATAAATATAACATAAATGCATTTTAATTACTTCATTTATTGGCTTAATTCTCCAATCCAATCCTAAAAAATAAAAAAGAACTTTGAAATTTCAAAGTTCTTTTTATATTTTTAAACCTATCTATCTTCAAAATTTAGTGCCTAAATTATATTTTGCTACTAAATTCTTCAATAAATTATATACCCTTTTTCCAAGCATTAACATAATAAAATAATTACCTACCATATGAATTAAATCATAGGGTATTCCATTTATCCAATAAGTTAAAGCAAAGGTTGTAGATACTGTAAAGATATATGGTATTGAATACAGTGCTCCAAACAACATTCCAAACACACCGGATATTATACTCCAACCTAAAAAATTTTCTTTAATTATTTTTCTAAATAACAGCACTACTAGTACTAGCATAGGCCAAACAATCCAGTATCCAAACCACCAAGTTCCCATTCCACTAACAAGACCTAGCAAAAAGTTAAATACCACTACAACTACCAATGCTCTTCTGCCTAATACTAAAGTATATATTACCAGTAAAAAGGATACTGGTTCTATATTAGGTATTCCACTCATCATAACTTGTAACACAAGCATTAGAGCTCCAAGTAATGCCAATATTATCAAATCTTTAGTTTTATACATATTACCAACCTATTGTAAGTATAAGTTCTATCTTATCACCATCTTTTATAGCAGTATCATCTATACCAGTTTGAGAATTTTCTCCATTTATTTTTAGATTCCACCACTCTTGCTTGTTAGCATCTGCATTTAGTCCATCTACTCCAGTTATAAATCTAGTAGCTTGAGATGTATCAGCTACAATTATCTTCATTTCATCTAGTGCTTTTCCTAGAGTTTCTGCATTGGTTTTATGTGTATAAGTTTTTTCATGCTTATCCTTTTCACTTATAACAGTAACTTCTATAGTTTTATCTCCTTCAACTTTTTGTTTTGCATTAAAGTTTTTGTAGATAAAAAATCCACCAATTGCAATAATTATAACTATTAAAGAAATTATTATTGACTTCATATTTTTTTTCATAGCTTCTCCTCCTAATAAATAAAATAACTCTCTTTCATTAGAGAAAGAGAGATTTTCATGACTACTATTAGCCTTATCTCTATGTAAAAACTCCATTTCCATGCTATCATATATGTTTTATAAAATCAATGTATTCTGATTCAAATCCTATTATGCATATAAAATATTTAATATGCATAATAGGATTTGATATTTTATAATTGCTTTATATTCTTAAAACTTTTCATAAATATACATGTATCATTTAAATAAGTACTGTATTATTCTATTCAAATTACATGATTATTATGATAGAAACTTTATTATAATTATACTTTCATACTTTTCAAAAATAGTTTTTAACAGAAATCTAACATTTATCATATCTTATATACACCTGAATAAATTGAACAATTATAAATTTGCTTATACTAAATTCTGTTCTATATTATTTAATATATTCTTACATAGCCATATAATTATAAACGATATGAACATATTCCATACAAATGTAATTATTATTGAAATTGTTCCTACATCAAAGATAATTGCTACAATTACAGAACCTATAATTCCTGGTAGTGCAATTATTATCAATGCAAGTATTGTTAAAAACATTAATAAGCCTTTCCCTGTAACTTGTTTGAATATTTTTTGAGACAACACATCTCCTGCTATAAATAACATTCCAAATCCCAATCTTGCTATTATGCATACTAATATTTCTATAGGTGAAGAACCTAATATGATTCCTGCAATAACAAATATTATAATTCCATCTATAAAACACTTTATTAAGTTTTCAGAAACTATATACATCAATTTTTTAAGTGGACTTTCAGGAATTAAATATACGTAATGCATTTTTAGTTCTCTAACCCAGCGCCCTGCAAAAGTCATAAATAATTGAATATATGTGGCCATAGCAAAGGTAGCTATTATACTTCCTATGTCCTTCATTGTTAATGTAAATATGATCACAACTACTATTTGAACTAAAGTAGTATTGTCTAAAAAGAATTTTCCTGCTCTCCTATTTTCTAACATATGCTTAAAAAAGAATACAGAAGCTCCTCTTCCTTTATTTATTCCAACATTTTTTAATTTTATCTTCTTAGTATCTTTAACTTCTACTATTCGGCCTTCTTTTGCATCTTCCACGCGTTTATGCATAGTTTCTGTAGCTTGAAGTACGTCTTCATAATATTCATTTTTACTTTTCATAAGAATAACTATAGTTAATACTATGCCTATAATTGTTGCTAAAATGTACATTAACGCATTAGAGGTTTCGCCTATCAAAACACCATAAATTACTCCTTTTATCCACCCTACAAAAGGAATAAATTCTAGATAACTTACATTTATCCCATTAACTATAGCTCCTATACCTCTTCCACCTTGTTTTATATTAAATAGAATAGAAATTATTAAAGGTAATACTAGGAGATAAATTAAAATCTTTACTGCTTTCTTTTTACCTTCATCTCCGCTAGTAATTGAATAAATAGCCATAGATATGATACTACTTATGAAAACTAACATAAAATATCCTAAGAATATTACTATTACACCTAGCGGATTTACTCCATACCTCTGTTTAAGTACACCAGCTTGAAAGAGTATAAAGATGGATATAAATAAAGATGTACCTAACTGTCTTATAAGTCCATATATAAGTACTTTTTTAGATGATATAGGAGAAACAAAGAGCAAGTTTACATCAGACATTTTAAAAAATGTAGCTCCTGATGATAATCCTTGGATGATTTGAGTTGTAAATAAAAACATAAATAGTGCATATATTATTGCTCCTAGCTCCGCCATTGGACTTAAGCTATTTACATCAACATTATTAGAAGTTTTAGCTGAGGTTATAAAAACGAAAACCATTAAAGCTATCAAAATTATATATCCTATTAATTTACCAGGATGATTCTTTAAATCCTTTATTCGATTTTTTAAGGTTGTTCTCCATAGATAAATTATTCCTTTCACTACTGATCACCCTTTCCTTCAGTGATATGAAAGAATAATTCTTCTAATCCTTCATTAGATTTTTCAGCATCTTCTTTTACCCTTGTTGCCGCAATTTTTCCATTCATCATGATATGTGCTACATCCCAGAACTCTTTCACACTATCAATCATATGAGTACTTATTATCATTGCTGCACCTTGATTTTTTAATTCCATTATTAATTCTTTTAATGCTTTAATTCCATGGGGATCAAGACCTACTAAAGGTTCATCAAAAATTATAACCTTAGGTTTTGGAAGTAATGCACAACAAATACTTACCTTCTGCTGCATTCCTTTAGAAAGTTCTTTCCCAAACTTTTGTTTTTTGTCATCTAGTTCAAATATCCTTAACAGTTTTTCAGCATATTCTCTCCAGTCAGTAAGATTATAACCTCTTGCAATAAATTCTAAATGCTCTTCCACTGTTAACATATCATATAGTACAGGTACTTCTGGTATATATCCAATTATTCTTTTAGCTTCTATGGATTTATTATCAAAACCTTCTATGGATATATTTCCTTGAAATCTTAATAGTCCGCATATACATTTAATAATAGTAGATTTCCCAGCACCATTAGGCCCTAAAAGTACTGCTATCTCTCCATCGCCCACTTGAAAACTTATATTATCATTAGCAACAAATTTTCCATATTTCTTCGTGACATTATTTATAACTAACATCAAAATCACCATCCCTTAAAGTTTAACTAAATACTAGATTTTTTACCAAATATAGTTATACACATTTGCACTTGAGTTTAATTACCAATATTAACATTTTATACAATAACTATTATAATTACAAGTATAGATGATAAAATGTTAACAATTCATTCTAATACAACTAATAAAGTGGCTTTGTTGAAAATGTCAATAATAAAATAATAGGTTTTAAAAGCAGAGCTTCTAAAACCTATTATTTTATATTGATATTGTTAAATATGTTACATAACTAGCCACTATTGCCATACTCGCTAATACATAAGGTAACGAACTTGATACCTTATGTATCTCCTTTGCTTGTTCTTTTTTTATCTTTAACATACCATAAGCAACTACAGTACATATAAATCCAAATATTATTAATAAGTATCCTTGGTTTGATGGTTGATAAATAGATCCTTTTATATATAGTATATCAGCTAAAAACAATATGCAAAAATTAAATAAATTACTTCCTACAATGTTTCCAATCATAGCATTAAAATTACCTTTTTTAGCTAAAGATATAGAAGATGTTAATTCTGGAAGAGAAGTTGCAACTCCAAGGAACAATGCCCCCGCCAAGGTAACCCCTAGGTTTAACTCCTTTGCAATCATATCTGTTACTATAGTAATACCTATACTAAACACAATTAATCCTATACTTAATAGTGTAAACCTCACATATATTTGCTTTACTGTAAGATTGCAATTACTTTCTCCACTATCTTCTGCAGATTCATCCCCAGACATAGCCTTAACACCAAAGATATATAATAGCATAATTGCTATAGAGAATATGCTTACACTAAAAAATGAAAATTCTCTTCCAATATAATTAGCAATAAACACTATTACATAAATCACCATTAAAAGTTTCAGTGTATTCCTATGGCTTGATGTTACTACAGAGCTTTTGAATCTCTTAACTCCTACTAAAACTAATACTGCTAAAATAGTTAAGTTAAACACATTACTACCAAGAATATTACCTGAAACTAATTGTACCTCATTCAAAAATATAGTAGATGAAATACTTGTAAATAACTCTGGAAGTGAAGTTACTGCTGCTAACATAACACCTCCAATAAAAGCTCCTGATAAATTTGTTTTTTTATCAAGCTCGTCTACATAATAAGACAATTTAATTGAAAAACCAATTACAAATGCAGCAAAAATTCCATATAAAGCGTATATCATTTTCATTCCTCCTATGTATTTTATCAAAATAAAAGAGACTTATATTCTAATATCAGAATATAAGTCTCGTCTTTTAAGATTAAACCAGAATATTAAATATCCAGTATGTTGACCTAATCCCATGAAGTCATTTAATACTTCCTGCTAACTACTCCCTTAATATATAAATTATTATATTATAACCTGTACAACGTTTTAATCATACCATTTTTTAAAAGTTATATCAACTAAAAAGTTTTATAGATTTCGTGAATTAAATTAAATTAAATTAAATTTAACCTTTTATAAATCCTTTATTGAATTAAGTAGTAAATTATGTCTTCTAATGAAATGCCATAATAAGATTTTTTAATATTTTCAAACTTCCTTCGTAAATTTCCCTTAATATTTTCAATATATGATATAGTAAAAGGTAAGTATTTAGAAATTTCTTTTACATACTCCTTTGAAAAATAATTTTTGTTCATAACAATAGCAAAGATTATCATTAAAATACAATTATCTTTTATTAATTTTTTCAAACCTTCAATATTTTCCCCTTTAAAACACGTTGCATCATCTAATACATGGATAGTTAGATTAATAAGTTTATTAACGATATTATCCAGATGGTATTTTCCTGCAAGTTGAGACATTATAGTCATGTGTTTATTCTCATAATCTATCCTTACATCTTGCAAATCATCGCATAATTGAAGTAGAAATCCATACCCATAGGTAAAAATCTCCTCCTCTTTGTTTAAGCTTCCATTTATAAGATAACCATCCACAATAACAGATGCTCCCCCCTTCTCAATAGATATATCTAGCATATCTCTTTCATAGGGGTTACTTATACCTTCTTGCTGAATTAGGCTTTTTACTTGCCCTTCATGAATTAATAATAGACCTTGAAAAACTTTTGGATAATCATTTCTATTAAAAACAGATTCTATATATTCAACTAACTTAAACACTTGCTTTTCGTGAGAATTTCTCCCCTCTATCTCTTCACCACATAGTCTTTTATAAAACCTGTTATTAAATTCTTTCTTTTCTTCTATTGATATATCTAAATTATCTAAATAATTGTCAGTATATGGATACAACATACTATATCCAAAAATAGCCATGGTAAATGATATATCTATATCCTTCATCTTTTGAAGAAGACTAACAATCCACACATTTCTCATAGCTTGACCAATATCTTCATAATTCATTTCTTTATCAAAGATCTTGCACTGATTTATAAATACCTTAGTGCTTGCAAAAAACTGATCCTTCATTTTTTTATCTATGGTTCCTAGCTTAAATAATTCTTCTCCCAATATCATATTTTCAAGATAAGAGTTACTATTTTTCTTCCATAATTCTCTATTCTCTTCTTCCAAAGGAAACCTTTCAATAATTTTAATAAATTCATCAATAAATTTCTCAAACTTTTTCTCATTTTTCTTCTTCCTAATATATCCATTAGCTTCTAAGGGAATATCTACATATGTAGGCATACTCCACCATATTTCTTTATATAAATTTTTTAAAACCTTAATATTTCTCATATAGCTTTCACCTACATTACTATTCATGATAATCATCTCCTTAGATACCATTTACTTTACAAATACTACACTATAGTACTTATGATTGTTAAATTTATAATATCCTTTAAATCAATCTCATAAGGACTAATTTTATTATTGTATTCATCCTTCACAATTCTTACTACTGGTCTATCCGGGAACCCATTATTTTGACTTACCACATACCCAAATAAATTATTTGATAGATATACAGGACATCCTAATGGATAAACTGCAAATGTATCTTTAAACAACTTAATTATTTCAGGATCAAAACTTGTATATGTTTCTGCTAAAATTAATTCATAAGCTTCTCTAGGATCAAATTTTTTTCTATAGCATCTATCTGATGTTATGGCCGTAAAAACATCACATATAGAAATGATTTTTGCAAATTGTGATATTTCATTATCTTTTAATCCATAAGGATAACCTGTACCATTATACTTCTCATGATGTTCTATTACTCCACCTATTATCTCTTCATTTATTATAGGATTACCAAGCAGTATATCCCTTCCATATAATGGATGCATTTTAATCTGCTTGAACTCATCTTTAGTTAATTTATCTGGTTTATTTATGATTCTACTAGATATTTTCGTTTTTCCTACATCATGAAATAGAGATGATATGGCTAAATCACGTAATCTTGATTTTGAAAGATTCATATTTACTCCTAGAAAAATTGCCATAATACTAGTATCCACAGAGTGTATGTATGTATAATCATCATATAATTTTACTTCATATAAATTTAGATTTATGTAGTTTTCACTCTGTATATATTCAACTAAATCATCAACCATAGTTAAAGATTTACTTAAAGATTTATTATCATAATTTATTAAGTCACTAAACATATTAGGTATGGTTTTAAGTATATTCTTTTTTAAATTTATAAGTTCACTATCATCTTTTATATCTTTTAAGTCATCATCTTGTACATACAGAAAAAATATCCCTTGTTGTTCAATACTATTTTTTACTTGCTCAGTAATTATAATGCCTTTTTTTAACAAAGTCTTACCTGAGCCTGTAATAATGTCCTTAGCAAGTATTTCATTTCCCTGCAAATCCTTAAGCAATGTTAATTTCATATAATCCCTCTCCATAAACATAATTATCTGTATTTTCTTACTTCATCATATCATATCTATAAATTATATGATACTTTAATTTGATTATTTATACATATACTGTATATTATGAAAATAACTTGATAAATCAATGTTGGTAGAAAAAATAATTAAGACTATATCATAAATTTTAGATATAGTCTTAATGTCTTTTATATTTAATCATATATTTTTTCAATTATAGGGTTATAGGATGTAACCACTACAAATTATAGTGGTTACATCCCTGTGTGAAATTAGTTGGTTTTATCAAAACCACTAAGAGGGACATAAGTAGAAAATTTACATTTATATTGACTAAAGTTTTGGGTTGAAAACTTTAAGTTAATAACTAAAGTAACAATTAAAATATAGTTACTTCATTTGTATATTTTATATAGGAGAAAGCCACGCCTTTGTAGCTTCATAGTTTATTTAAACTGTAAAATAGCTTATATATTCTACAATCCACATCCTTGTAAATTCTCCTAGCAATATAAAAAAAGATAGATATCATTGATACCTATCTTGGAATATACTAAATTTAAATAAGTGAAAGCTTTTACAATTTAATTTATAGTTTAAACCTATAAATATAAATACTATATTTTACCTAAACCATCACTGGATAAATCTTTTAACTCTTCCTCAGAAAGTATCAAATTTCATAATCCCATGGCAGGTCTCCTGGCTTGTGAATCATACTTCTTAGCACCTTCCCAAAATAAATTAGTGGCTTTTGCTAAGTCGTCCTCACTTACAGTTACTGGGATAGCTTTGGATTTTCACCAAATTCCCTATTAAGTACTTAGTACACCTATCGGACTCTATATATTAAATTTTATTTTTAATCTAATAAGTTTAAAATGTAAGTTGTAGTTATTTTATAAAATTAACTTTCCATTCCCCTTACAATTATTATTCTACTGAACTAGATTAATATTGTCAACCCCACTTTTTTAAATAAATATAGAAATATTTTCACTTATAATTTCATTATATAAATTAATTCATTACATCTCTCTTTTGGAACACTAAGAATGAAGCTATAATTAATATTGTAGCAAACACAATCAATTGAATTGCCCCCATAGTTGAACTTAAAACTATACTATATTCACTTTTAAACATTTCAGTATATTGGGAATTTGTAATGAAAGTTGATAAATTCATATAGGGTAATATAGTTTTACCTACCCATCTCATACCTAAGCTTGCCATAATCATTGTAGCAACTGAGCTACCTAAATATGCTACAGTAGTAAGACCAACTGCTAAAGCTGTATTTTTTATAATAGTTGATATAGCAAATACTAATGCTATTATAAATATTAAGCTAATGCTTGAGAATAAAAGCTTAGGTATAATTGAAATTATAAAGTTTTGCTCGACTATACTTTCTCCACTGAAGGATATCACTTTTGTAGCAAGCCCTCCAAAGCCATTTACAATTCCACTTGATATAATATTTAATATAACTGTAGTTAATAGTACCCCATATCCTATAATAAATACTGATACCAATTTAGATATCAAAATTTTCCATCTAGATACTGGTCTAATCATAAGCAATCTAACTGTACCTGTAGAATACTCTGAAGAAACTATACCTCCTCCAATGATTATGCATAATATAATAGCAACACTAACATACATTAAATAAGTCGTATCAACAGAATTTCTAATATCATTATCAAATTTGACTTGTGGAATATCATTTTCAAGACTATACCAATCAAGAACTATAGCCTGTTCTATAGACTTTGTTTTCTTTTCATAGTCTTTTTTGTACTCCTCATAAGTATATCCTTTTGCTATTTTCTCGCTATTGTATTGTGTAAATTCAGTTTCACTAAGCAGTCTCTCACCATTTTCATCAATCTTATAGGCAATATCCCTTATAGTATTGTTTTTCCAATTTTTATTGTCATAAGGAATTTTATTATTATATCTATATTCGGTTGCCTTAAGTCTTTTCTCCAAAGCATCAAGCTGAATTTTAGAATTCTCTAGAGATGTAACAAAATTTTTATTATTAGGATTTTTCTTCACTTCATCTTCTGATGTATTAATAGTTGACTTTAGATTTTTAATTTCCTCCTCAGAAGATTTAATATTCTTCTCCAAGTAAACTAAGTAATCATTTTTTATAACAGAATCATATAATTCCTTACTTTCTTTATTTTTAGAATCTATGGCCTTTTGAATATTTTCTTTACTCATGTCAATATATTCATTAAACATATTTACATCAAATTCATGTATATTAAAAAATAATTCTTCACCTACTAATCCATCTGAAATTCCTGATAGAATAATAGCCTCTTTTGATTTGTTAGAAGCCTCTCCAGCTACTTCATTTCTCCAATCATCCCAAGAAACATTATTATCTATTAAAATTTGTGACTTTTTGATATTTTCTTCAAAAACTTTCTTCTGAATGTCTTTATTTTTCTTACTTGAATCAATATTAGTTATTTCTGTTTGTTGCCATTGAATTTCCTGATTATAGCTATTTATATACCACTTTGACTCATCTCTATTCTGTAAAAATTTTAAAGCTACTGGTAACATTATGCTAGCTAAAAGTATTAAAATCACGATTACTTTAACACTAGTTTTTTTATATTGCTTTATCAATTCATTTTTTATTAGTCCACATACTTTACTCATTAAACTCTGCTCCTTTTCTACTATATTACACTATTTGCATTTTAGATCCTGTTGTTACCTTCATAAATTCATCTTCAAGAGTGTTATTAATAGGCTTAATAGTGTAAACTAATATATTCTCCATAATTAAAGCTTTATTAACATTGGCAATTTCATCACGAGAACAAGAAATTAATATTTTATTTTCTTTGAAGTCTACAGTAATCTCTTCAGATATTTTGTTATAATCATTCTCTATAATTTTTCTCGCTAAACTATAATTACTTACTTCTAATTCATAGGTTATCAAGCTTTCGATATTTTGCTTTTTAATATCTTTTAATGTTTTAATATCTATAATTTTTCCATTATCTATTATTCCAACTCGATCGCACATAAGCTCCATTTCACTAAGTAAGTGACTAGACACTAAAACTGCTAGTCCCTCTTCTTCTGCCAAATGTCTTAGGGTATCACGTAACTCTTTAATTCCCATTGGGTCTAATCCATTAGTAGGTTCATCTAAAATTAAAAGCTTAGGATTGTGTAATAATGCTTGAGCAACACCAAGTCTTTGACGCATTCCAAGAGAATATTTTTTTACTTTATCATTAATACGATTTTCAAGTTTCACTAATTTTATAACTTCATTAATACGTTCTTTAGAAATATTACCATGCATTCTGCCATATATCTCTAAATTTGTACGTCCTGTAAGATATCCATACATCTCTGGATTTTCAATAATCCCCCCTACTTGAGAAAGAGCTTTTTCAAAATTTTTCTTTACATCATTATTACTAATTAAAATATCTCCTTCATCAATTTTTAAAAGTCCTGTAATCATCTTAATAGTAGTAGTTTTACCTGCACCATTTGGTCCTAAAAATCCAAATATTTCTCCTGAGTTTATTTCAAAACTGACATTGTCAACTATTTTACGATTACCCATAATCTTAGTAACATTTTTTAATTCTAGAACTTTAGACATTTCCTCACCTCATACTCTTTGATGATGTTAGCATACAATACCTTTAATACTTTGAAAATAAGTTTCCTCTAATTGTAAGAAAGATGTAATAATCACTTAAATTTTTCTATGAAAAGTAATAATTTCTTAAGAATTAAATTCTGATATAAGTAACATTTATAAATAACATCTAAATAAATTTTTTAAAAGCTTTACTCTTTCAGCTATGATATTTTAACCGAGTTTCATACTTTAATTGACTAATTTTTAAATCTATATCATAGATATAATAAATATTTAACATTTTAAAAGTCCTATTTCATAAAATATTAAAACTCTTTCCTCATAAATCACTTTAAATAAGTTGTCCTCTTGTACTATAATATAGTACAAGAGATATGTAGAAATTATATATTTAAAACATATTTTGATATTTTAATGTTTCAATAACAATTAGTTATAATATATTAAGAGACTAACTATATGAAGTCAATATAATTTTTATATAAATTTCTTAATTGTTAGTGTCCTAAAAATTTGCATGACAAATAAAGCAACTTGAATGTTGCTTTTAAAAAAAAGTTATTGGATTACATTTGTGGAACAAATGCAGTATTAGTTTTTAAAAGATAAAATATGGTACGGGTTAGTTTTTTAGCTACATGACTCATAGCAACGTA
>NZ_JBQHQR010000023.1:0-23626 GCF_052067195.1 Clostridium sulfidigenes
TAATTATTAATTAGGGATAAGACTTGCAAGTCCTTATACCCAGTATTTTATCAGTGGAGTTTCTTTTTTTCAAAGTTCATTTAGCTTTATAACAGGAATGCTAGTTAACTATTTATATATTTAAATAGTTATATATGGAACTATTTAAATATACAAATAGTTCCATAGTTTCATATATAAATAGTTTCCTATGGAGCTATATAACTATTTACATAGCTCATAGGCAAAATTTAATTTTAATTCATACATTAGATCAGCAATAAATTTTATTTTCTTGCATTATTCACGAGGACACTCCTTTTCACTTTGTTCAAATGAGTAAGTTCCCAGATCTAAATCGTAGATTTAGATGGTCACTTATGCTCCTTCATTTAAGAAACTGTACTGAGCCATGTATAAGTTATAGTAGAATCCTTTAAGTTTTAATAATTCTTCATGGGTTCCACTCTCTACAATTTCACCATCATCTACTACCATAATTTTGTCACAGTCTCTTATAGTTGAAAGTCTATGGGCAATTACAAAGGAAGTTCTTCCATGAAGTAATTTATTTATACCTTTTTGAACTAATATTTCTGTTGCTGTATCTATATTAGATGTTGCTTCATCAAGGATAAGAATTCTTGGATTTGCAAGTAATGCTCTTGCAAAGGATATAAGTTGTCTTTGTCCTACTGAAAGCCTTGAACCTCTTTCGTTAACTTCTGTGTCATATCCTTTTTCTAACTTCATAATAAATTCATGGGCATTAACTGCCTTTGCTGCTGCTATGATTTCTTCATCAGTAGCATCTAATTTTCCATATCTAATATTCTCCTTAATAGAAGTTGAGAATAAGAATGTATCTTGAAGCATTATTCCCATTTGGCTTCTCAAGGAATAAAGATTGACCTTAGAAACATCCTTACCATCAATTAAAACTTCCCCTTCAGTAGTATCGTAAAATCTACTGATTAAGCTAGTTATAGTAGTCTTTCCTGCCCCTGTTGGTCCAACTAATGCGATATTTTCACCTGGTCTTATTTTAAAGTTTACATTGTGAAGTACCTGAACGTCTTTCTCATATTCAAAGGAAACATTTTTAAACTCTACTGCTCCCTTAATAGTTGGCATATCTTCACTTCCCTCCATCTCATCAATGGTTGGTACTACATCCATAATTTCAAATATTCTCTCTGCTGCTGCAAAGTTAGTAACTAATGTATTGTAGTAAGAAGCTATATTTATGATTGGTCTCCAGAACATACTTGTATATGATATAAAAGCTATTATGGTTCCTATAGAAACTTCTCCACGTCTAGTTAAGGTTGCTCCATACCAAAACACTATGATGGAACTTATTCCAAAGGACATATCTATAAAAGACCAAAGCCAGTCATTATATTTAACTGCTGATAAAAATCCATCTCTAACCTCACCTACAGCTTTTTCAAATTTCTTAGTAGTTTCTCCTTCAAAGGTGAAGTTTTGAATAATCTTTATCCCTGAAAAAGATTCATGGGTAAAGCCATTTAAATTAGAACGTTTTTGTCTAAATACCTGCCATTTAGCTCTAGCTTTTACCATCATTGTAGATACTACAACTGCAAGTACTGGTAAAATTATTATAGAAACTATAGCCAATTTTGCATTCATTACAAAAAGTATTACTCCTATAGCTATAAGATTTAGTGCCTGTGGTATAACTGTAGTAACAGATTTTGAAAACAGCTCTGAAAGAGAGTTTACGTCTCCAACAACTCTCGCTAAAATCTTTCCTACTGGTCTATCGTCAAAAAAGGAAAAGGAGAGTTTTTGTATATGAATATAAAGCTCTTGCCTTATAGTATGCAGTATACTGTGAGTGGTTTTATTCATTTGATAGGTAGATAATTTACTAGCATACATACCTATAACATTTATTCCTACTAACCCTAGACTTATAACTATAAGTCCTACTACATCTTTTACTTCAATATAATTATCTATAGCAATTTTTAAAAGCATAGGGCTTAAAAGCCCTGTACCCATTACTATAAGCATAAGAAAAAGCACTAAAGATACTTTTAACTTATAGGGTCTTACATATTTCACTAATCTTAATAGTATATCCCGACCCTTCAAACTATTAATTTTTTCGTCTTGATTAACTGAATTTTTAGCCATTCTAGCACCTTCTTTCTCTCTTAAAAGTTAGCCACATCTTCATCTGACAACTCTAAGAAATCTTTAAATTGAGTTTGATATATCTCAAAATACTTACCTTTTTTATTTAAGAGTTCTTGATGATTTCCTCTCTCTACTATCTTTCCATCCTCCATATATAAAATCATATCTGCATTTTTTACAGCTGATATTCTATGGGCAATGATAAAGGTAGTCTTCTTCGTGTCTCCATGGTATAGATTTTTAAGCAATTGATACTCTGTTTCCATATCTAAAGCAGAAGTTGAATCATCTAAAATTAAAATTTTGCTATCTCTTATCAAAGCTCTAGCTATACATAATCTTTGCTTTTGACCTCCTGAGAGTCCAAGACCTCTCTCACCGATTAATGTGTCATATCCATCCTTGAGTCCATCTACAAATTCCTTTGCACATGCAAGCTCTACAGCCTTTTCTAGTTCTTCTTTAGTAGCATTGTTCTTACCATATTTAAGGTTATTCTCAATAGTATCAGAGAATAGAAAAGAATCTTGTGGAACTATAGAAATACTATCTCTTAAAGCCTTTAAGTTTAAATCCTTAAGATTTATACCATCTAAAGTTATTTGTCCCTCTGTAGCATCATAGTTTCTTCCTAAGAGTGCCATTAATGTTGACTTTCCTGAACCTGTAGTACCCATAATAGCTACTGTAGATCCAGCTTTAATATTAAGATTTATATTATCTAATACATTCTTTTCTCCATAGGTAAAAGATACATTTTTAAGGGATAATTCACCTTCTATATTCTGTGGAACAATTCCCTCTTTAGAATTTTCAATAGTAGTGCTTACCTCTAAAATGTTGTTTATCTTTCCTGCTGAAGCCTTAGTTCTAGAGAATAGATTCATAAGCCATCCAAATTCTCTCATTGGCCATATAAGCATCCATAGATAACTAGTGAATGCCACCAATTGACCTACAGTAATCTTATTGTAGATTACTAAAATTCCACCTACACAGGTTACAAGAACTACAGAAAGATTCCCTAAGAACTCCTCTAATGGGAAGAACTTAATCCATATCTTTGTATGTTCCATTTGTAAGTCAAAGTTTTTAGAATTGTATTTTAAGAATTTAAGAATTTCATGTTTTTCTCTTCCAAAAGCTTTAACCAGCTTAACTCCAGCAATATTTTCTTGTGCCGTAGTATTTAGCTCTGCAATGTGGTCACTTATTCGGTCATATACATCATCAATCTTCTTTTCAGATTTTATGGTGATATATGCTATTATTGGCATAGTAGAAAGAGCTACTACGGTAAGTGTTGGACTTATCCTTAATAATAGAACTGAAGCTATACCAAAGTAGGCTATATTTTCTATTAAAAGTCTAAATCCAAAGCCCATAATGTCCATTATATTATCTGCATCTTCCCCAACCCTTGACATTAATTCACCGGTGTTTACTTTGTCAAAGTAAGAGAAGGACAGTCCTTCAATATGCTTAAATAAAGTTTCCTTTACTTCCTTAGAAATAGTTATTCCTAAATAATCAAATAGGTACTCCTTTAAATATCCAAAGAAAAACTTTATTAATGATATACATCCTATAATAAACAATATTTTATTTATAATTTCATAGTTTTTACCACGAAGTACATCATCTATAAATATTTCAGTTACATAGGGAATTGTTAAATCTGCTGAAATTACCAGAATCATTGAAACTATACCAAATATAGCTACCCCTAAATGATTTTTTACATAACTCAAGATTTTTTTCACTTGAATCCCTCCTTCAATGTGGTTATTATTATTAACCTCTTATGTTTTAATGTGTAAAATTAGTATCTACAAGCCACCTCTTAGTCATAATACTTCCTCCCTTTTGTCATATAATCCCCAATCATGTTAAACTCTGCTGTCTATAAATTTGCTATAGATATAATTAAAAATAAAAATAAAAAAGTCATAGTCCTATACCTCTTGGTATATAGGACTATGACTTAAATCATCTATAGCGTGAATAATACTAAGGATTTAATCCTTAAATATTAAAATTCATTTTAGGCTTATGTATATCTTACTTATCTTAGTATAAATAATTGTATTAAAAGCCTTATAAATATATAAAAAGTCCCGGGTTACCCTAGGACTTTTCTCACAAAATAGTTTGTTAAAAATCAATCTTTTAAACCTATATTCTGAGGCAGGGTAATATTCCAAATATTAAATTGTAAAATGTGATTATATGCACCATTAATATTGCCAGCGCCAACATTGACTCTAGCATTAACTCTATTTCTATTCATTTCACTGATTACTAATAAATTGTTTAACATTTTCCTACCTCCTTTTTTAAAATTTATTTTCTAGTTTTATTTAGTTTTACTAATTTTTACTACCCTTTTATTATATACAATTAATATAAATAATGTCAATGACTTTTTCTAAATTTTTTGAATTTATTAAATATATCATTTTTTTCAATTAAACTTTTTAAAAAAATAGCCACTATTAAATAGTGGCTAAGAAATCAAAACTTTAAATATAAAAACCATATAATATATTAAAATTTTAAATATTTATTCATATCTTATTCTGATTAAAATTCTGCTGCTAAATTAGTTAATGCTTTATCACATACTCTATATACAGTCCATTCATCCATTGGTATTGCACCAAGCTGCTTATAGAATTTTATTGATGGTTCATTCCAATCAATACACCACCATTCAAATCTACCACAATCTCTCTCTACAGCTAATTTAGCTAAGAATGAAAGAAGTGCTTTTCCCATTCCTTTTCCTCTCATTTCAGGTCTCACATATAAATCTTCTAAATATAAACCTGGTTTACCTGTGAAGGTTGAGAAGTTGTGGAAAAATAATGCAAAACTTACTGGTATACCTTCATACTCACCAATTACTACTTGAGCTGCCTTTCTAACAAATAATGATTCCATTAAAATTTCTTCAGTAGCAACTACTTCATTTAAAAGCTTTTCATAATCAGCTAATTCCTTTATAAATTTTAGAATTAAAGGTATGTCCTTCTCTTCAGCAAATCTTAAAGTATAATTTTCTACTTTAGTTTTTATTGTACCTTCCATGTTAAAAATCCCCCTATAATACATCTTTATATTTTGAAAGTTAATAAACTTTCTATAATTATATTAACCCTTTACATAGGAGTTTGTAAATATGCTTTTATTTATACTTAGATAAGTCCCATTTGCTTGTGGTAGGTCTTTCCCTTATTTCTTTTGATATATTCTTTGTTAATAACACAAAGAATACAAAAGATACTCCTGAAATTAAAGAATATTTCTTAACGTATTCTTTATCTCCTTCAATAGTTAATTTAACAGAATTTATATCTAACTCTTCAGATACATCTTCTTCATTATTAACCATGTACTCTAAAGTATCCTCTGCCTCTATTATTTTTATACCACCAAGTGCTCCATTTCCAGCAAACCATACTATTATACAAATAAGTATAGCAATACATCCATTTTTAAATCCACTTTCAGATAATCTGTAGTTAATAAGTATATTTTTCACCATATAAATTACCGCTATAAAAACTAACAATATATTTAGTCCTACTACTATATACATGATATCCTCCTTAACATTTTAATACAATTATACCATATATATAATGATATAGATATTAAATCCTATATAGATTTTTATATATTAAATCATATTAAAAGACTGAAATAGTTAATTTATCTATTTCAGTCTTTTGTTTTATATTATATTTTCTTTTGTTTATTTGTTAATTTTAATTATTTTTTTCTTTTTAAAACTAATGATCCAATTGCAACGGTAATTATACCTCCTAAGGCCATTACACCACTTCCAACCATACCACCTGTTTGTGGTATTTTACCTGTTGGTTTGCTTGGAGTACCTGGATTACTTGGTTTTCCTGTACTTGGTTTTCCTGTACTTGGATTACTTGGTTTTTCTGGTTTTTCCGGATTTTCTGGCTTTTCTGGTTTCTCTGTCATTTTATATTCTACTACTGCACTTACATTACCAGCTTCATCTATAGCTCTTACATAAATTGTTGCCTTTTCCTCAACCTTTACTGGTTCTTTATAGATAGTCCAAGTTTTATTGTCTAAGCTATATTCCATTTTTGCTGTATCTTTATCTGCTGCAGTTAATGTTACTAAACCATCCTTCTCAGTTATAACTGGAGACTTAGGTGCTGTTCTATCTGGAACTGTATACTGTGCTAATTCACTTATATTACCAGATCCATCTATAGCTCTTACATATATTGTTGCTTTTTCATCAACTTTTACTGGTTCAGTGTAAATAGTCCAGTTTTTATTGTCTAAGCTATATTCCATTTTTGCTGTATCTTTGTCTGCTGCTTTTATTGTTACTACACCAGATTTTTCAGTTATAATCGGAGACTTAGGTGCTGTTACATCTGGAGATGTATAGGATACTATCGCACTTATATTACCACTTTCATCAACAGCTCTAACATATATAGTCTCTTGTTCTTTTAATGCTACTGGTTCTGTATAGGTATCCCAGTTTTTATTGTCTAGGCTATATTCCATCTTCACTGTATCCTCATCTGCTGCTGTTAATGTTACTAAGCCATCCTTATCAGTAATAACAGGAGCTTTCGGTGCTGTTATATCAGGTATTGTATAAGTTATTACCCCACTAATATTACCAGCTTCATCTATAGCTCTTACATAAATAGTTGACTTTTCCGGTACCTGTACTGGTTCACTATATTCTTTCCATTCCTTACCATCTAAGCTATATTGTATAACTTTAGTGTCTTCATCTGCTGGTGTTAATGTTACCAAGCCTTTTTCTTCTTTTATTTTTGGAACTCCTGGTGCTGTCCTATCTGGTACTGTATACTGTGCTACTTCACTTATATTTCCAGCTTTATCTATAGCTCTTACATATATTGTTGCTTTTTCATCAACTTTTACTGGTTCTGTATAGACAGTCCAGGTTTTATTATCTAAGCTATATTCCATTTTTGTTGTATCTTCATCTGCTGCTGTTAATGTTACTAACCCATTCTCTTCAGCTATAGTTGGAGTTTTTGGAGGAGTAATGTCTATTTCTTCAACACTAGTCTTACCATCCTTTACTGTTACAAGGAACATCTTATTTACACCATCTGCTAAAACTTCTACTTTGTATGGCTCAGTTTTATCTACTAGATATAAATAAATATTTTCGTCTTCTTCATGTCCTTTTGTTATATTCCAATCCACACCATCAACCTTAACATTTGTTACATTAGGTGCTGAAATTGTTGCTATATAAGGAGTTAAGTCATTTATTCCTTTTAATGTGCACTCTTCTCCACCTTCACCTTTACCTATTGCTTGTCCTTTATCTGTTGCTGTAGCTTTTATTGTACCCTTTAATATGGTTATATCTTGTTTCTTACCACTATAACCACTACCTATAGCTGCACCATAACTACTTGAAGTTGCAGTAATGGTACCACCTTCAATATTTATAGTTCCAGCTTCACTTTTAGAGCCTCCACCTATGGCAGCACCTCTACTTGTAGTTGTAGCATTTACTACACCACCTGAAATATTTATTGATATTTTACCTTTAGCTGAAACACCTGAACCTATGGCTGCTCCAGCAGTTAAGGTACTCTTGCTATTTGATTCAGCGCTTAAACTACCACCTGAAATTAATATATTGTAATCTGTCTTACCCATACTACAATCACCTATAGTTGCGCCATTACTACAGTTAATTGCTTTAATTTCACCACCAGCAACTTTAATTGTTCCAGGTAATTTATCAATATTTTCAGCTCCTGCTCCACTACCTATAGTTGCTGATCCATTATAGCTCTTAACATCTGCAATAGCGGTTACCTTACCACCACTTATATTTATATTAGTAGCAATACCGCCATATCCACCGCCTATTGCTGCTCCTGATCCATAGGTAGTAGCATTAATAACACCATCACTTATATTTATTGTACCAGAATCCATGATTTCTGCTGAACTTCCGCCACCAATACATGCTCCATAATTATTTTTTGATGCTATTACATTTAATGTACCCTTACCTAATATTTCAAGCTCTGTACCATAAGCTGCACTTATAATAGCTCTATCTGAGTACTCAGATACACTTGTAAGGGTATTATCACCTTTTAATGTTAGAGTATTCTTAGCTCCTTTAAATTCAATTGCATTTTTAAAGAATGAAGTTACTTTTGTATTGAAATTATTTATTACAAGGTCTACATTTCCCTCACAGCTTATGTCTACGCCAGAATATGGATTCATATTTGTATTTGTATTATTTCCAACAATAGATACTGATTTTGCTGTATCTTTTATTACAACTGTTTTATCTATTAAATCTGCTGGAAGTTTATAATTACCATCACTATAAATTATATATGGCGCTTTTAATTCAGTAGTGAGTTCATCTTTATCTACAACTTTTAATGTAGTAGAATCTGTTTTTCCATTCACTGTAGAAACTGTAATTGTGGTTTCACCTTTAGTCAAAGCCTTAACATAACCGGTTTCACTTATTGTTGCAACATCTTCATTAGAAGAGGACCATGTTAAAGTCTTATCCTTTGAATTATAAGGATTTACTTTAGCACTCATTTGAAATTCTGAGCCTTCTGCCAATTCAAGATTTCTATCCTTCAATGTTACACTTTCAGGGGCAATATCTCCCTCAGATAATGCAATAGAATCAGTTTCTAGGAAATTCATAGCATAATCCACGGCTACGACTTTTACTGATTCCATATTTAAGTCACCTATCTTAAATATTTGTTCATATTCACTTCCTGTTTTATCCTTATCTAACACAATAATTTCTGTTAAAGGATCTCCTTTTTCATCTACTAATTGCATACCTTGTAAGTAATGATTATCTTTTAAAGTTATAGTTAGATATTTTACTCCATCAATTGTTTGAATTTTTGTATTTATCAATTCTGGTTCTTGTGTATCAATTGTAACTGGGAATTTAATCTCTTGTAAATCCTTTTCATCCCCACCTACTGGTATTCCACTTATTTTATAAGTATAAACTCCATCCTCAAGAGGCTTATTTCCCTTACTATTCATACTATCCCAACCAGCACCATCTACTGCATAGGTAATGATACCACTATTTCCATCATAGAAGGATTTAGTTTCTTTTCCAGCCTTATTTTTATAAACTTCATTGCCTTTGCTATCAGTTACTGTGTAACTTACTTCTTCTGCATTTCTCAATAATCCAACTACTGCATTTACAGAATAAGAGCCGTTAATATTTGGTCCTATAGCAATCTTATTTTCATCAGCTATTACAGGTTTATCCTTCCCATTGAAAAGATTTACCCCTAGGTAACTTCCTTTCCAAGTAGTTCTATTGAAATATCCAAGAGTAGTTTCATACATAGCTGCTGTTTCATCATCGTATAAATCGTTATCAAATATTGGTATAGCTTGCCAATCTCCATAGAAACCTACAAATGGCAAATTCAAATTAATCTTATCCGCATTTTCAGATATAAGTGTAACAAAACCATCAATGAAAGTTCCATTATTACAGACTTTTAAATCTTTCTTTGCACTATCAGTAAGTTTTAAAGAAATACTTATAGATTCTGTTTTTCCTCCATCTACTGTTATAATATTTCCCTCTACTCCTTCTAATGTAACACTTACCTTAGATGCATCTAATTCTTCAGAAGCTTGTGCAAAGAATTTGCCTTCATCTGTAGCCAATATTTTTTCTGTTAAAACTGTAGTATCTACAGTATACTTAACTGGCAAATCTGATGTGTTCTTTACACTAAATTTGAAAGAATATTCACCAGATGTACTATCACCCAATTCAGCCTTTGGTTTTCCATCACTTCCAATTAAGTATGCTGATGTTTTTACAGCACTATAAATATTAGCAACTCCAGAACCTTGTTTACGTGGTGAATATGCAACGCCATCTGGATCAGTTGCAGGAATTGCTGTACTCATCAACAATTGTGTTGCTAATAATTCTTTCTCCTTCATTGTTAAAGAAGGAAACTTTTCATTTATATATTGTCTCACTAAGCTAGAAGCACCAGCCATATGAGGGGTAGCCATTGATGTACCACTCATTGAACCATAAACTCCTCCTGGTAATGTAGAGTATATGTCTCCTCCCGGAGCTGTTATTTCTGGTTTTAATTTCAAATCTGGACTTACACCCCAAGATGAAAAGTCAGACATTTGACCTTTGGAAATTGAATCAAAGGCTTCCTTATATGATTTTGATATAGAAATGTTTTTTTCTGACTTATTAACGAGGATTTCACCATGTTCCTTTGAAATAAAAATAGCTGGTATTTTACCATCAGTCTTCATATTTAATAGGTTTCCTGGAGCATTGTCATAAACAATAATTCCTGATGCTCCTGCAGTAACAGCATTAGTCTCTTTCTCTGTAAAATTTATGGTTCCACGTTTTACTAAAGCTATTTTACCCTTTACATCAATATTTTTAAAATCATCTACTGTGCCAATACCTGGAATAACTACATATTCTACTGAGTCGCCTTCAAGAGAATTAAATTCTTTACTAGTTCCCTCATTTGCATCTGTATATCTTATTTTTGTTTCACCTGCTAATATATATGCTCCAATTATTTTGCTGTTATTAATACTTGCAACTGATGTGGCAGCATTATAGGTTGATGGAGATCCCACCATAGAATTATCTGGATTAGATACTAATGGAAGATCTATTCCTAAATTAGAATTATAAGTTGAACTATAGTCATTTCCTGCTGCACACATTAAATTTATTCCTGCTTCTGCTACTCTATCATAGGTTTTATTAATTACCTCTTCAGCTTCTGCTGTAAATCCAGCCCCTGAACCAAGACTCATATTAATTGCATCTGCACCTAATGCTACTGCATCGTTTAATGCTGCTAAAATATCACTATCTCTTGCCCCACTAGACTTATCACTAAATACTTTCATAATCATAAGTTGTGCATCTGGGGCAACTCCAGTTAAATTTTCACCATTAGCCCCTACTGTTCCAGCTACATGAGTACCATGACTTTGTAAATCCTTTACATCATTATCTTTATCTGCATAATCATAGGCAAAAGGAATCTTTTCACTCTTATATATCTTACCCTTTGCATTTGTATATTTAGAATTCATAAGGTCAATAATTTCAGTTTCTGTGTACTTTATGTCTTCTGGACTATTTTTAAAGGCTTCGTGATTAACATCTAGTCCAGTGTCTAACACTGCAACAACCATATTTTTACCTGTATATCCTGCTTTATTAGCCTCAGTAGAACTAATAATTTCACTACTATTTTTCATAGTTGGTTCATGGCCAACTTCTGGTTCTGGTAAATAGTGAATTGTTGAAACAAATGCATTTTTTACTCCTTTAACTGCCTTAATGGTATCTAAATCACCGTATTTAGCAGTTAAGGAAAATCCATTCATTACCACAGTGTATTCTTGTTCCACAACTATAGGAACTTCTTTCAAAATTCTTTTCGTTACAACTTCTTGTTCTTTCAATAATTTGTTATTAATTCCTTGAGATTTTGCTGATGTGATAAAAGATGATACATTATCAGATGTCTTCTCTGCTGAATAATATTCAATTAGAGGCTTGTCCTCTAATTCAACAATAATAGTTACCTCATCATCAGATTTATATAGTGAATCCAATTCACTGCTTGACTGAGAATCTGTTATAGAGCTTAATATTGTTTTTTCCCCTCTAGTAATTGAATGCGCTCTACTGACATCAATATGCAATTCATTATTATCTGCATATGCTACAAATCCATTTGTAGTAAATACAGATGTTGTCATTACGCTAATAGTAAAAATTCCTGCCATGATACGCCTTAACCTATCACTTTTCATACATATCCCCCCTATATAATTTTAATGTAAAATTTTTACACTTATAAGAATATTTTAACATTCGATGTATTTATTTCAAGAGGATTATTTCTTTGTATTTCTCACTTTTACTACATAAAAAAAATGTTTATATCCTATGCGATTTATAATTTGGGATTTTTAAACATATACGTGTACTAAAATATAAATAACTACAATATATTTAAATTATATTTTACATAAAAAATATCCTAGGCATTACTACCTAGGATATTTTACTATTCTCTTATTTTATTTATTATTTATTCTATTTACTAAGTCTTGTACAGCTGCTTTATTAACCTGTCCACCAACTTCTACTACTTTCTTAACTAACATCTTATCTGCTAAAGACTTTTGTTTATCAGATAAATTAGAATTAGTTATTATAACTGGGGAACCTGTTTTAGCTGCTAGAGGTGCAACTACTAGAGAATCTACTAACTTCATGCTTTCAGTTACATACATATTTTTTTGCTCTTTTGCAAATAATTTTTCTATAACTAATGCATTAGTTTCGTATCTATCTGCTCCTCCTATTCTATTTTTAGCTATATCCTCAGATGTGATTTTATTTAAATCTTTCATAACTGAGTTCTTAACCACAGTTTCTCCACCTATAACATAAGCTGATTTAAGTTTTTGATTCTTAAGCCATGCTAACACTTTCTTAGGAACCTTTTTAGCTTCAACTAATATTATTGGAGTCTTATCTGTAGCTGCTTTAGATGAAATAGTTAATGCATCTGCTGGAGCATATCCACCTGCTACATAGATATTCTCAACATTCTTTTGTCTATCTATCTGTGTAGCCACTGCTAGTGAGGTTTCATATCTATTTGCTCCACCTAATCTTACTACATCAATTCCCATCTTAGCCATCTCTTTAACTGTAGCTTCAGATATAACACTTGTTCCACCTACTACATAAACTGTTTTAACACCTAATCTCTTTAATTCAGTCTTCGTAGCTTCAGTTAATTTACCAGCTTCAGTTAATAATATTGGTGCATCGTAGTTTGCTGCAAGAGGTGCTGCTACTAAAGCATCAGCATAAGCTGTTCCATTAGCTATTACAGCCATATCTGACTTCTTCCAACCAGTCTTACTAACTTCTACTGCTGTTGCATATCTATCTTTTCCATATAATCTACCAGTAGACTCAACAATCTTTTTAACCTTTTTAATAGTTATTTCCTTAACAGTTGTATTTCCTGCATCATCTATAGCTTCAACAGAAATCTTGTTTTCACCTTCAGCTAATTTTACTTCATAAGCTAAATCATATTTAGCACTTTCTAAATCATTAAAGTATGACCAATCTGGTGCTATTGTTTTAACAACATTACCATTTACCTTAACTTTTAAGCTTGGTAGGTTATCGTTTATTTTACCAGAAATAATTACTGAATCTTTAGTAGTTTCAGATGGTACAGCTTCAAGGTTAATTACTGGTGCTGTAGTATCTACAAACAATTTATGAGCAAATTCTATTTTATTATTTGCAGCATCTCTAGCAGCAACCATAATGCTATGATATCCATCTTTTAATTCTACTTCAGTTGAGAAATTCCAAAGACCACTATGAGTATCAAAGGTTAATGGTACATTCTTTCCATTTACAGTAAACTCTGCTATAGCTGAAGCATCCTTTACAGTACCTTCAACAACTATCTTACCACTATTTGATACTCCAAAGAATTCTGGTCCTTCAACCATTACTGTAGGAATTGTAGTATCTCCTTGTGCTGCTCCTGTAGGCTCCTTATATTCTCCTGTAGTTGCTTCTGTTACTTTAATAGACGTTTTATTTTGTGCATAATCATAAACTTCTACAGAACACTTTTTATAATCTAATTCACTTAAATCAAATTTTCCTGTTGCATTTTCTTCTTCTACTTTACCATCACTAATAAGCACATACTTGTAAACATGACCCTTATTATTGTCTTCTGCAATTACTTCTAGTTGTTTAGTATCTTTATTATAATTAACTTTATTAACTGCAGGTGCCTTTGTATCAACATTTACCTTAAAGTCAAAGTTTTGCCACTTAGCATTTTCATAATCTACTTTTGCTTTAACTCTATAAGTATATGCACCATCTGCAACTACCTTATTGTTAACAGTTCCATCCCAAGTAGCATCTTTGCGGATACTATACTTATCGTATTTTCCATCATGGTAATGCTTTCTTACATTGAAATCTTGAGTTAAATTTCTTATAACTTTTCCATCTTTATCTAATACTTCTATATCTAATTCCTTCATATTTCTTAAGTAAGAAAGAACAGGTAATATTGCATCATTTGCACCATCACCATTTGGTGAGAATGCAACTTTATTACCATCTGTATTTTTACCTGATAAATCTACACCTAGGAAATCTAAATTATCATTAACTATAGATGTAACCCCATAGAAAGAAGCTCTTTTTGTTTCATAGATTGATGCATCTATAGCTGGAGCTTTATCCCATTCACCTTTAAATCCTAGATATGGAATACTTAAAGTTGGGTTTGTATCTGTAGGATCAGTTAAATTTACAAATCCCTCAACATATCCACCATTTACAAAAACATCTTCAATGGATGCTTTATTAAATGCTGTTATAGTATTGCTTAAATCTACAGTAGCAGTAAGTTGAGCTTTTCCATTTTTAGCTACCTTAATTGTATTATTACTAAAAGATATTGGGAATTTTTTAGTATCTTTATTAATTATATTTTGTGCTTCCAAATAAGTGTATTGATCATCTACTAAATCTGTTTGAACAGTACCTGCCACATTATAAGTTAATTCTTTATCACTAAAGTTTTGAACTTCTATAGTAAATGTAGCCTTGTTATCCTTAATTTCTTTTAAATTAACCTTACATTCACCAGTAGTTGTATCTGTAACTATAGCTGGTGTAGTAGTAGCAGCTTGAAGATCCATAACTCCTGCACCCTGTCTTCTAGGTGATGTATAGTTAGGTCCTGCAACTACTCCAGCTGCCTGATTTGCTCCATTATCTACATGAGCTATAGCTGTACTCATCATTAACTTTTTAGCCATTTTAGCTCTTGCTTCACCAGTTAATTTAAATTCTTTATCTACTCTTTGAAGTACTAATGCTGATCCACCTGCTACATGTGGTGATGCCATAGATGTACCACTCATGTTTCCATATTTATTATTATTTAATGTTGACCATATATTACCACCTGGTGCAGTAATTTCAGGTTTAAACTCTAAATCTGGAGTAGTTCCCCAAGATGTAAAATCTGACATACTTCCTTTAACTGTATTAGGAACTGATATAGTATTACCATTGGCTACAACCTTAACTTCTGAAGTTTTTAGTTGTGTAGCAATTTTAGCACCAAATGAATTTCCTATAAACAACGCTGGAATTGTACCACCCTCTGGATACATCATGCTTATAAGTCCTTCTCCACCACTAGCATTATTATATACTATAACTGCAGTAGCACCTGCTGCTTCAGCATTAGCTATTTTATCTGTAAAGTTATAACCACCACGCTCGATCAAGGCTAAATTACCTTTTACTTCTGCTGGGAAGTGTTCTGGTAATCCACCTAATCCACAATCTACAGCTTTAAGTTCTTGTCCTTTAAATACAGATAAAATATCTGTTCCTGATGAAGTATATGGAGCTATATTCTTTTGTCCATCAATTGAAAATTCTAGTCCATATCCAGTAACCACATTGTTTTCTATAGACGCTACTTGAAGAGAATCTGTTGCTAACCCTGGAGAACCAACAACACCATAGTCAGGATTTTCAGCATATGGATTATCATATCCATTTCCAAACACATTAGAGTTTCCTGCTGATATTGCCATAACTACACCATTATCTACAGCTCTATTAACAGCAACTTGCTCTAAATCTGTATCATCTACAAAGGATGCTGTTGAACCCAAACTCATATTAATAACATCTGCGCCTAGAAGTACAGAATCATCTATAGCCTTAACTATAACATCACCAAAGGTAGAAGCCATAGCTGGGTCATTACCAAATACCTTCATTGCAAGGATTTGTGCTTCCGGAGCAACTCCTTTAATTCCATCCTTATTAGTATCTCCATTAGCTCCTACTGTTCCTGCAACGTGCATTCCATGCATTGAAGCATCTGGACCTAAATCTAAGATTTCTTGGTTATTGTCCATATAGTTGTATCCATAAGGAACCTTTGTGGTTCTATAGGTACCTGGTAATTTCTTTTCCTTAGATATAGCTTGTACTTCATCTACTTGAAGTTCAGCTTTATTTTGAGCTGTAAGTACCATATCTTTATGTGTTGAATCCACACCAGTATCAATAACTGCTACTACTGTACCTTCTCCATTGTATCCACTAGCCCAGGTTTGCTTTGTTTTTATGATTTCACCACTATTGTTCATCATAGGCTCTGGTCTTTCATATTCATTAGCAATAGTAACTGACTTAACTCCAGCCACACTTTCAAGTTTTTTAGCTTGTCCTAGAGTAGTTTTTACACTAAATCCATTAGCTACATTAGTAAAGCTATTTATAACTTCAAATTTAATTCCTTTAGAACTGATCTTACTTTGTAATGAACGTTGTTCTTTTAAAACTTGGTTTTGAAGTTTACCAACTTCAAATTTACTCATTTCATCAAGTTTTATCCCCTTTTTAGTAGCCTTTTCAAGTACAGCCTCACTGTCTAACTCTACTATAACCCTAACTTCATCAGAATCTTTAATTGTTTGAAGTGCTGGTTCTTGTTTAATCTGAGCCTGTAATACCATTAGTTTTTCTTTGCTTTCTCCCAATGACTTAACTAGTTCATTAGGCGATGCAAAAGCTGTCATTGTTGAACCTAACACTAAAGATATAGCTAGTCCAACAGATATGCCCTTTTTAAAGTTCATTAAATTACCCCCTTGATATATAATTTTCTTAACCTTATATGATATGTATATAAACTTATTAACTTATGTTAATTATTTTATATACTTTTAAGAATATATTAACAGTATAAGAATTTATTTCAATAAAAAAATTATCTGATTTTTCTTCCATAAACACGAATATATTACATAAAAATAGTTTTTATTGTTTTTTTATCCATACATTTTGTATTTTTTTAACATATAAATCCACAATAATCCAAATATCTACATTGTTTTTAAAATAAAGTATAGCAAAAATTTTAATTTCGTATATCTAATCATTTGTAACTTTATTTGAAGTTTATATTTTATTAACTATATATTCCTTGATTTTATAATTAAATTATGATTATAAATCATCTTGATTTATTTTATATTCATCCATTTTATCTATTATTTAGTATAAATAAGCCTTTTTTTATAGTATAATAAAATGCATAATCTACTAATTATTGCTTAACCTACTATTAATAAATAATTAAGGAGAGTTTTATATGAATTCAAATAAAAACTTACTAATAAAAAATGCTGTTCGTGAAAGCTATAAAAACATAGCTCTCGGAAAGACAGATAATAATAGTTGCTGTAACACTAATAAAATATCTCTTAGAAAGTCCGCAGTAGAAATTTCAAATAAAATAGGGTACTCTGAAGAAGAAATAAACTCTGTACCTTCAGGAGTAAATATGGGGCTTGGCTGTGGTAATCCTCTTTCTATATCTAAATTAAGTCCTAATGAAACTCTTTTGGATTTGGGAAGCGGCGGTGGTTTTGATTGTTTTCTAGCTTCAAAAAAGGTGGGTCCTAAGGGTTTTGTAATTGGAGTTGATATGACTCATGAAATGTTAAGAAAAGCTCGAATGGCATCCTCTCAAAACGGCTATAAAAATATAGATTTTAGACTTGGCGAGATTGAAAACTTACCTGTAGCAGACAACATTGTGGATGTAGTTATTTCTAACTGTGTTATAAATCTATCTCCAAATAAACAAAGGGTTTATGATGAAATATATAGAGTTCTAAAACCTGGTGGACGTATTGCAATTTCTGATATAGTTTTAATGAGAGAACTTACAGAGGACATGAAGGCGGATGAATCCTTATATTGCGGGTGAGTTACCGGTGCTTCTTCAGTTGAAGAATTAGAAGTATACTTAAAAAACTCAGGTTTTAAAGAAATTAATATAACTACTAAAGCCGTTCCTAAGGAATATGAGGAAAAGTGGGGACATAATCTTAAAGTTGGAGAATACATAATGTCTTCATATATAAAAGCATTTAAATAATACTTAAATAAAAAATGATTAGAGTTAATTGACTCTAATCATTTTTACACTAAAAATGTTATATCATTTATTAGATTTTAATACTACCATTATAATTATCTACTATTTAAAATTGAAATACATTCTTCTGTAGATACTAATTGTTGCTCACCATTTTCCATATTTTTTAAAAGTATTTTATTAGATGTTTTCTCATCTTCACCAATGATAATAACATATGGTATAGCTAATTTATTTGCATATTTCATTTTTTTAGCAAACTTTCCACCTTCAAGGTAAATATCAACTTTAATCTCAGATTGTCTTAATTGATTACAAACTTCAATACCATAATCAAAATCTTCATCCATTGGTATCACTAAAACATCTATAAGTGAATTACTATCTAAATCTATAATATTACTTTCCATAAAACTCCAGAATAATCTTGTTAATCCAATAGATATACCAACTCCTGGAAGTTTTTTATCAGTATAGAACTGGGCTAAATCATCATATCTCCCACCTGAACACACTGAACCAAATTCTGGATAATCATCTAAGAATGTTTCATATACTGTTCCAGTATAATAATCTAATCCTCTAGTTATCTTAAAGTCAACTACATAATTTTTATCAGGAATTCCAAAAGCTTTTATATACTTATTTACAGTTTCTAATTCTTCAACACCTTCTAAAAATCTTTCGTTGGTCACTGAACTATTTTTTAAGAACTGAATCTTCTCCTCATTGCTACCTTCTATAGTTATAAATTTAATAACCTCATCTATTCCTTCACTGGTTTTTATATATTCCTCTAATTCTTCTCTGACCTTGGCTTCTCCAATCTTTTCAATTTTATCTACGACTCTTAATACCTCTATATAATTATCTATATCTAAACTTCTTAAAAACCCATCTAGGATTTTTCTATTATTAATTCTTATTTTAAAGTTATCAAAGCCTAACTCTTTAAATATTTTATATATAGTACTAGGAATCTGAGCATCATTTACTATGCTTAATGCTCCATTGCCAATTACATCTACATCACATTGATAGAATTCTCTAAATCTACCCCTCTGATTCCTCTCACCTCTATAAACTTTTCCAATTTGATATCTTTTAAATGGAAAGGCTATTTCTTCCATGTGTTGAGCTACATAACGTGCAAGTGGTACTGTTAAGTCAAATCTTAATGCCATCTCTGTACTACCCTTAGTTAAAGTATATATTTGCTTTTCTGTGTCTCCACCTGTTTTAGCAAGTAATACTTCACTTTTTTCAATTATAGGAGTGTCTATAGGTAGAAATCCAAAAGACTCATAATTTCTTCTAATGACATCATAAACATTATTAAAGGCTACTTGCTCTCTTGGAGTAAGCTCCATAAATCCTGGCAATATACTAGGCTTTGTTATTTTTGTACTCATATCAATCTCTCCTTAATTTATAAAACTTATATAATATTCATCTGAAAATCTGAAGCTTTCATACTATAAAAAAATCTCTAAAGACAACTAGTATCCTTAGAGATATAAAACTCAATAACTCCATAGATACATTTGCCTTCGCACAAATAGGCCCTATCTATGGCTTAATTTTAAAACCATAATTATAAGACCTTGCATCTATGATGATGTTCATATTTTCTATTTGACAAGTATTTCACTACAACCATCTCCCGTGTAAATAAATCCTATTATAAACAATTTATCATTTAATATATTTCATGTCAATAATTTTAAGTGACTTATACTCTAATTCTTATATACAATCCTGTTTATTAATCTAAGGATTTAGATAATCCATCTCTTCTATTTCCATTTCGACCAATAACTGTGTCGGCCGTAATTAGAGAATTTAGAACTGACTCCTCTACAGCTTCTGCAGCTGCTCTAAAAAAGAAATCGATATAATTTTCATTAATTACATTAACTTTACTAGTTACACATTCCTCATAATGTTTAATTTTATTAGCTGTACTAAAAGCAATTGCTATATCACCACTTCCATTTCCAAGATAAGAACCTAATCTTGTTATACCCACAATACTTCTCTTTGCAACTCTTTTCAATTGTCTTGGTGATAGTGGAGCATCTGTAGCTAAAATTATCATAATAGATCCCTTTTCCAAATTATCTATATTACAGTTTGAGTTAGTTACATTTATATCTATATTATTCCCATATAACATAGGTTTTATATCATTGTTATTAAGTATAAAATCTTCCTTGATTCCAAAATTCGATAGTACCAATGCACCTAGTGTATATTCTTCATCTTTTATATTTATTTTTCTAGAAGAAGATCCTATGCCACCCTTATACCCAAAGCAACTCATTCCAGTTCCTGCTCCTACTGCTCCTTCTAAAAAATCTGTAGATGCATTATTTATACTTTCAAATACGTGCTCTTCTTTAACATGAAGTCCTCTAATATCATTTAGATACCCATCATTACATTCTCCAACTATAGGGTTAATAGTTCCTGTTTCAACACCTATATCAGTGTTTATTGAAAGCATATATCTGACTAATCCTTGACTTACTGTCCCTACATTTAAAGTATTTGTAAGCATAATTGGTGTTTCAATTGTTCCAAGCTCCTCTAATTGTATGGTTCCTACAGTCTTTCCAAAACCATTTATTACGTGAACAGCTCCATATACTTTATCCCTGAATAGATTTCCATCATGGGGTAATATAGCTGTTACTCCTGTGTTTACATCTCCATATTTTAATGTAACATGACCTACCCTTACTCCTTTTACATCAGTAATCTTATTTTTTTCTCCCCTTTGTAATTTTCCTACAGTAACTTCATAATCTCTAATTCTCTTCATTATTTCCTCCTAAATTCAAATCACTTATTATAACACTCTATACACTTATCTATATATTTTTAAATAATGACTTATTAAATATTCATCTTCTTAATTTTACTATATTATCTTTCTAAATTTCAAAGTTTTATAATTATTTTCCACTTTTATCTTCAAAGGCATATATGTTCATTGAAAGGAGTTGATACTATGGCAATAACAAATACTAAAAATAATACAGCCTTAGTTATTAAATATACAAAGGGGCAAAACCAGGATGGTAGTCCGAAAATTCAAAGTCAAAAATTTTCAAAGGTAAGTGGATCTGCTACTGATGAAGAAGTCTACAATTTAGGCATAGTAATTGGATCTGTACTAATAAGTGAACCTACAGAAATTAAAAAACTAGATGATTATACTTTGAATGAAGGCTAAAGATAAAAAATTTCTACTCTCTCATAATTATAATTCTAAAAAATAAGGAGGATTAATAATGGAAAAAAAATTAGTTATGACCTTTAAGGATGAAACGGAAAATAAATTTAATCTTACAGTTAACTCTGTTAAAGACAGTATATCACCTACAGAAATTAACAATATAATGGACTATATTATATCAACTGGAATATTTAAAAGCAAAAATGGAAAATTAGTTTCTAAAACTTCTGCTATAACCGTAGATACTAGCACTACTGAACACCCATTAGGTAACTAAAAAGGAGTGATAAGCACGAGGGTACTTTTTCAGTATCCTCGTGTTTATATCACTCCCTTTTTATATTTTCATTTCCTTTCACCTGTGTCTCTTGCTATAAGCTAAAATTAATTACTATATAATGTCTAAATCTAATTCATTTCTTAACATATCTTCGTAGGTTTCTCTTTTACATATGAGCCTTGGTCCTAATTTTCCAACTAAAACCACTGGCGCCTTAGGAATCTTATTATAATTACTACTCATGGAATAGCAATAGGCTCCTGTAGAAAGCACTGCTAATATATCACCTTTTTTTACCTTTGGAAGACTTATATCATTAATTAATACATCTCCTGATTCACAACATTTACCAGAAATAGTAACCATAGCTTCTTCATTATTTTCTACATTATTGGCTATTAATCCTTGATACTGTGCACTATATAATGATGGTCTTATATTATCTGTCATTCCCCCATCTACAGATACATATTTTTTAATATTAGGAATTTCTTTAACTCCTCCAATAGTATATAAAGTGATTCCACTATTTCCAACTATACTTCTACCTGGTTCTATTATTATATTAGGATTCTTCATCTGTAACTTTCTACTACAACTCTCTACTTCATTTAAAATTCCAGCACAATATTCCTCTATAGTTTTGGGATCGTCACCTTCACCATAATATATACCAAACCCTCCACCTAGGTTAAGTTCTGTCATACTAATTTCAAAATGATTATTAATATTATTCATTAAATTAATCATAATCCTTACAGCTTCTCTATATGGTTCTATATCAAATATCTGCGATCCTATATGACAGTGAAGTCCTTTTAAATTTATATTCTCAAGCTCACTTATACTCTTTACTACTCTAAATATATTATCCTCCAAAAGAGTAAATCCAAACTTAGAATCAATCTGTCCAGTCTTGATATATTCATGAGTATGTGCCTCAATTCCCGGAATTATTCTAAGTAATATATCCTGAGTTTTTCCATAAACCTCACATATATTATTAATATTCTCTAATTCCATCATATTGTCCACAATAAAGGTTCCAACACCCGCTTTTATTCCTAGTTTTATCTCTTCAATAGTTTTATTATTTCCATGAAAATATACTTTATCCATAGGAAAGTCACTGACTATAGCAGTGTAAATTTCTCCTCCTGATACAACATCCAAGCATAGGCCTTCATTCTTTATAACTTGAACAATAGCCTTAGTTAAAAATGCTTTTCCAGCATAGGCTACTTTGTTATCATTCATTTTTGCACCCATGGCTTTCATATATCTTCTACAGTTATCTCTAATTTGCTCTTCATCCATGACGTAAAGAGGAGTTCCAAATTTTTTAACCAGCTCTAAAGTATTAATTCCACCCACAAAAAGATTGTTTTCTCTAACATTCATTGTTCCAAATAAGTTCATAGTAAATTCTCCTTTCAGCTCCCCACTATAAGTTTATGAGAGTAATATTTATTTGGGTACTTATGTACCAAAATAAAAAAAGGCGGACAAAGGAACACCTTTGTCACGCTCATTTTAATTCACTATGAACATAACAGGTGTTACTTTGTAGCTCTCCACTATTTTCATAGTGGCAGTATAGCACATATTTTGTACTATCCCAGAGTATATCCTTGCCAGGTTATTCTCTTCGGCTTTTCTCCCCTTTCTTCTTGTATCATCGTGTGCCCACTTCTCAAGAATACTTTTGGTAAAAGCTCCTCTACCCTAAATAACATCTCTTAATTATCTAAATTTAATTTTAATACTTATTGGGATAAATATTTTAATTTTCTTAATAATATAATACTAAACAAACAT
>NZ_JBQHQR010000024.1:0-22620 GCF_052067195.1 Clostridium sulfidigenes
TATGCTTTTGATGGATACACCCGTTCCCATACCGAACACGAAGGTTAAGCATCAAGAGGCCGATAGTACTGCACGGGAAGCTGTGTGGGAGGGTAGGTTGTTGCCAGGTCATTTGGATCTTTAGCTCAGTTGGTTAGAGCAACCGGCTCATAACCGGTAGGTCCGGGGTTCGAGTCCCTGAAGGTCCACCATATTTGGGGGTATAGCTCAGCTGGGAGAGCACCTGCCTTGCACGCAGGGGGTCAAGGGTTCGAATCCCTTTATCTCCACCAAAAGCAATCTATTTAGATTGCTTTTTTTTTATATTTATATTACTTAATTAACTATTATATTATTGTTTTAATTAAGTATATAATAATGTAAAGTAATTAAAAAAAATTCATTGCAAAGATGGTGTAATTAGTATGAATAGAGTTAAACAATTTATTAATTGTGTATTTGCAAAAATAACTAAAAAAGATATGGAGTTTATTAATAATTATTTAGATGAGAATGAAAAAAAATTGCTGTATAAACTCCCGGTTTATGATTTGAAACATTCAGTTAATGTAGCTAGAGATATATATACAAATGAATCTGAAGAAGAAATTAAAAAGAATAATCTTAATCATAAAGAAATTGTAAAATCAGCTATATTACATGATGTCGGTAAAATTCATACTCCTCTAAATGTAATAGATAAATCTATTTTAGTCTTATTAAATAACATTACAAAAACAAAAATAAAAAAATATAGTGATAGAAATTCTAAGATATATATATTCTATAATCATGGAGAAGAAGGTTATAAAATTTTAAAAGGAAAAGGATATGATAAAGAATTTTTGAATATTATAAGAAATCATCATAATTATAATATTCAAAATAAATGGCTAGATATTTTACGAAAGTATGATGATAGAAATTAATACATATAATTAATATAAGTAAAGAAATATTTAATAATGAAAGAAAAAATACAATAATATACATGGGTATATGATATACTATTATTTAAATAATATATGTTTATACATGGAGGGGATTATGACAAGCGCAAAGAGAAGAGAAAAAATAAAGAATCTATTAATACAATCTCAAGAACCTGTAAAAGGTCAGATATTAGCAGAAATGTTTGAAGTTACTCGTCAAATTATAGTTAAGGATATAGCTATTATAAGAGCTGAGGGGGTAGATATAATATCTACACCAAAAGGATATATGGCTTTAAAAGAAAATATCAATAGCATAAAGAAAATTATAGCTGTTAATCATGGAAGGGAAGAAGTAAAAAATGAGCTTGAGACTATTGTTAAATATGGTGCAATTGTAGAAGATGTAATAGTTGAACATCCTCTTTATGGAGAAATAAGAGCTATGCTTATGCTTAAAAATATGATGGATATTGAAAATTTCTATAGTAATTTTAAGCAGTATGAAGCTGAACCTTTAAGCGCATTAACAAATGGAGTTCATCTTCATACAATAATATGTGAAAATGATAGAGTTTTATCAAATATAGTAGAGGAATTAAATAAAAAAGGATTTTTGATTAAAGAATTATAAAAAGGGGTGTGAATATTTTGAAGAAGAAAGCTATCGGGAGTATAGTTTCTATAATAATAATTATATTACTTTTCACTGTTGCTGGAATAAGTATAATAGTTGACTATCAATGGTTCAGTGAATTGGGATATATTTCTATTTATTTTACTAAGTTATTATCTATAATGAAACTAATGGTTCCTACATTTTTAGTAATATTTATTGGAATAACATTATATTATAAAAGTTTAATACCTAATATTAGAAAGTTAAAAGAGATAGTAGAAATTGATAAAGTTAAAGAGAAAAAAAGGTTTAAAATCTTTTTAGGAATAAATTTTATTATATCTTTATTCTTTTCTTTTAGTTTTGCAAATATATATTGGTATAAAATATTAGAATTTACCAACTCTACAAAATTTAATATTAATGATCCTATATTTAATAAGGATATATCATTTTTTACATTTAAGTTACCTTTAATACAATCTTTATATAGTAGTATGATTTCATTATTAGTTTTACTTGTAATAGCTACTTTTATAATTTATATTATTTTAAATGTTAAGGATAAAATTAATAATCACTTTGATAGATCAGATAAGGTTGTAAATTTTAAATCTATGACTAGTGGTATAACAAGTTTTGCAGGAAAACAACTTGCAGTGATAGCTGCATTACTTATGTTAGTTATATCATTAGGATATATGATAAAAGGGTGGAACTTAGCATATTCTCCTAGGGGTATAGTTTTTGGAGCAAGTTATACAGATGTAAACGTATCTTTAAAATTTTATAAAGTTATTTCTATAGTTTCAATTATATTTGCTGTATTAATATTCTTAAGTATATTGTTTAAAAAAGTTAAACCAATAATATTTTCAGTAATAGTAGTATTTGTACTGATGATTGGGGAAAGTGTTGCAGCAGGAGTTGTTCAACAATTTATTGTTAACTCTAATGAAAAAACATTGGAAAAACCTTATATATCCAAGAATATTGAGTATACTAATATGGCTTATAACATTGATGAAATTGATGAAAATAATTTTGAAATAAAAAATGATTTAGATGCTACAGGTATAAAACAAAATAAAGATATAGTTGAAAATATTAAGGTTAATGCATATCGACCTGCTTTAGAATTTTATAATCAATTTCAATATATAAGATATTATTATAAGTTTAACGATATAGATATTGATAGATATAATATTAATGGAAACTATAATCAAGTATTTATAGCACCGAGAGAAATTGATTTTGAAAAATTAGATGAAAATTCTATTACCTGGCAAAATAGACATTTATCATATACCCATGGATACGGGGTTGTTATGAGTAAGGTTAACTCGGTAACAAGTGAAGGACAACCTGATTTTATTATGAGCAATATACCTATTGAAAATGAAACAGATATTTCATTAGAGAATCCAAGGATATATTTTGGTGAGAATACTAATGATTATAGTATAGTAAATACAAAGCTTGGAGAAATTGATTATCCAGTAGGTGGTGAAAATGCTACTAATAATTATGACGGTAATGCTGGTATATCCATGAGTTATCTAAACAGAATTATATTTGCTATTAAAGAACAAAATAGTAAATTTTTATTATCCCAAGATATAACTAATGATAGTAAAATTCTACTTCATAGAAATATAGTGGAAAGAGTTAATAAAGTTGCACCTTTTTTTAGATATGATGAAGACCCATATGTAGTTATAAACAATGATAGGCTTTATTGGATTATAGATGCATATACTGTAAGCGACAAGTTCCCATTTTCACAACCTATGGGAGATATAAATTATATTAGAAATTCAGTTAAAGTTATAGTTGATGCATATGATGGAACAACAAAGTTTTATATAACAGATAATACAGATCCTATAGTTGCAACCTATGCTAAGATATTTCCTAAGTTATTTACAGACTTAAGTACTTTACCAGATGAAATTAAAGCTCACTTTAAATATCCTCAAGATTTATTTGCAATTCAGAGTGAAATGTTGTCTAAGTACCATGTTTCAGATCCTGGAGTTTTCTACAATGGGGATGATATATGGTCTATAGCTAGTGATGTAGCTACAATTGAAGGTGATGAAGTAAAATCAGAAGCTTCATATGTTACTACTAAATTAGCTGGAGAAGATAAAGAAGAGATGGTTATTTTAGAGTATTTTAATACAAAAGATAGAGATAATATGGTAGGTATGTTTGGTGTTAGAATGGATGGAGATAATTATGGAAAAATGTTTTTATATAAATTTCCAACTGGAGGAACAATATATAGCCCAATGTTATTTAAACAAAAAATAAACCAGGATCCAGAAATATCTAAACAATTATCACTTTGGGATACTAAGGGTTCTCAGGTTCAATTTGGAGAAGTTTTAATAATACCAATAGGAAACTCCTTGTTATATGTAGAACCTCTTTATTTGAGAGCTTCTGGTGAAAATAGCATACCTGAAATGAAAAATGTCATAGTTGGTTACGGAGATAAACTAATACTTGAAAAAGATATAGGAACTGCTATTACTAAGATGTTTAATCTAGAGGCTGAGGGAAATAATAATAACTCTAATAATGAAGGTAGCGAAAATAATAAACAAGAAGGAAATTTAAATTCCGATTATTTAGGAAAATTAAAAGAAGCATATACAAATGCCATTGAATCTCAAAAAAATGGAGACTGGGCAAAGTATGGTGAGTATATAAATCAAATAGGAAAATTAATTGACGAATTATCAAAATAAATTTATATAAATAACATGACTAGCCGCTCTAAAGCTTTCGTAGTAAAATGGAAGATAGAGTGGCTAGAATAATTTATATAAAGTAGTATTAACATGCATAGGTGGAGGAAATTATGGATTATGATGTATTGATATTAGGTGGAGGAATTATAGGTTGTGCTATAGCTTATGAATTGTCAAAATATAATCTTAATATTGCAGTTATAGAAAAAGATTATGACATATGTAATGATACACCTTCTATAAACACAGCAACAATATATGATGGACTAGAATGTGAGGATGAATTATCATCTAAGCTTATTAGAAAAGGCAATTTATTAATGGAGGAGTATGCATTAAGATTTAAAGTTCCATATAAGAGGTGTGGAACCTTATATATAGCAAGAAATGAAATTCAAGCTATAAGTATTGATAAAATGTATGAAAGAGCTAAAGCAAAAAAAATAGATGATGTAAAACTTCTTATAGGAAAAGAAATATTGGAGTATGAACCTAATATAGAAGGAAATATAATAAAATCAATATATATACCTAATACAGGTGTAATAAGCTCATATGATTTAGCTTTAGCTTATGGTGAAATTGCTTTTGATAATGGAGTTAACTTTAGATTACAAGAAGAGGTTGAATCTATAAATAGTATAAATAAAGGATTCAAAATAAAAACGAGTAAAAATAAATTTACTTGTAAGATAGTTATTGATACAACTAAAGATAAAAATCTACAATTAGTTAATGAAAATAATAAAGAAGATGATAAAGGAAAATATATGAAATATGTGGTTATTGATAAGCCTTATGAAAAGTTATATTCTAACATAATTTTTGATGTAAGAGAAAATGAAAGAATATATATAAGACCTACAATTAACAATGAAACAATAGGGGCTTATAGTAACTATAAAAATGTTCACTATGATAAAGTTATTGAAAAGATAAAACCTCTTACTAAAGAAATTAGTGAAAATGATATAAAAGTAGTAAGAGATTGGCGCCTTTTTGATGAACCTATTATTATACAAGATGATATTATTAATAGTGGATATATAAATATTAAGGTTAATCATTATGCTAAGGTTACAATAACGCCATATTTAGCTTTGAACATTTCAAAAATAGTAGTTGAAAAGTTAAATTGTAAATTTAAAAAGGATTTTAATGATAAGAGAAGAGAATATTTTAGATTTAAGAATCTATCAAATGAAGAAAGAAATAAAATTATTAAATTAGACAGTAAGTATGGACGTATTATATGTCAGTGTGAAAAAGTTAGCGAAGGTGAGATTGTAGACTCTATTAGAAGACCTTTAGGAGCTAGAACAGTAACCGGGGTAAAAAGGAGAACAGGAGCGGGATTTGGAAGTTGTGATGGGTGTTACTGCAAGGATAAAATAATTGAAATTTTGGCAAGAGAAATGGATAAAAGAGTTACAGAAGTGGTTAATAATTCAAAGGATTCAACCATTTTATTATCAAGAATAAAAGAATTTGATGAGATGTGAGGTAATAAAAAGTGAAGGATAAGGATATATTAACAACTATAGTGAGAGTAAAAGGATCTGCAGAGCGTAGGGTAGTTTCAGTAAAGAGTAGCGAACCAATAGATAAAAGTTTATGGCTTGAATGCTCTAAGTGTCTAAGTAGAATATATGTAGGACCACAGACATCAGAAGGAGATGTTATATGTAAGAATATACTTAATACAGGTGTAGATATAGTATGTACTAAATATGCCTACAAAAATTAATATTAATATTGACAAAAAATATGTTAGGGAATAATATAGACATATATTTAATGAAATAAATTATAAACCGTTGAAGAGAATAGTAGTACTAATTATATATGTAAGAGAGTCAGTGTTTGGTGTAAACTGATATATATATTATTACGAATCCGCCTCTGAGGGACTGTGATGAGCAGTACGGCATTAAGTTTGTCGTTAAATTTGCGAGTGGAATAATTAATTTTATTCAATTAGGGTGGTAACACGGAGTCTTTCGTCCCTTAGGTGGGGTGGAAGGCTTTTTATTTATATCAAAATATATTTATAAGAAAAGGGTAGGAGGAATAACAATGATAGACTTAAAGAAAATAAGAAATAATCCAGATGAAATTAAAGTTAAAATGGAAAATAGAGGAGAGAGTTTTGATTTATCGCTTATAGATGAAGTTGTAGAGCTTGACCAAAAGAGACGTAATATATTAATAGAAGTAGAAGAATTAAAAAATAAAAGAAATAAAACTTCTGCAGAAGTTCCTAAGTTAAAAAAACAAGGTATAGATGTATCAGAAACTATGAAGGAAATGAAACAACTTTCAGATACAATAAAAAATTATGATTTGGACTTAAATGAAATAGATCAAAGAATAGAATATATAATGATGAGGATACCTAATATACCTCATGATTCAGTTCCAAATGGTAGTGATGATGAGGATAATGTTGAAATTAAAAAGTGGGGAGAGATAAGAAAGTTTGATTTTAATCCTAAAGAACACTGGACTATAGGTACAGAAAATAATTTATTGGATTTTGAAAGAGCTGGAAAAATTACAGGGTCTAGATTTACTGTTTATAAGGGACTTGGAGCAAGATTAGAAAGAGCATTAATAAATTATTTTTTAGATACTCATACTGGTAGAAATGGATATGATGAAATACTTCCCCCATATATGGTAAATAGAAATAGTATGACTGGAACAGGTCAGTTACCTAAGTTTGAAGAAGATGCTTTTAAAGTTAGTGATACAGATTATTTTTTAATACCTACAGCAGAAGTACCTGTAACTAATATTTACAGAGATGAAATCCTTGAAGGAGATAAACTTCCGATAAAATATGCAGCATATAGTGCATGCTTTAGGTCAGAAGCTGGTTCTGCTGGAAGAGATACTAGAGGATTAATTAGGCAGCACCAGTTTAATAAAGTAGAATTAGTTAAATTTACAAAAGAAGAAGAATCATATGATGAACTTAATAAATTAGTTCAAGATGCAGAAAGTGTGTTACAAGGATTAGGACTTCCATATAGGATTATAAAAATATGCAGAGGAGATTTAGGGTTTACTGCTGCTTTAAAATATGATATTGAGGTTTGGATGCCAAGTTATAATAAGTATGTAGAAATATCAAGCTGTAGCAACTTTGAAGATTTCCAAGCAAGACGTGCTAATATAAAATATAAAGATGATCCAAAAGCTAAACCTAAATTTGTTCATACAGTAAATGGTTCAGGGGTTGCTATAGGAAGAGCTTTAGCTGCAGTTCTTGAGAATTATCAAAATGAAGATGGTAGTGTTACAGTACCAGAGGTATTAAGAACATATATGGGGTGTGAAAAGATAACTAGATAAAAAAAATTTAGAATTTATATAAAAGTTTTTCAAAAAAATATTGACACAAGGGCTATTTCTTGATAGAATAACCCTTGTAGGAAATGGAGAGATGGTCGAGTTGGTTTAAGGCACCGGTCTTGAAAACCGGCGTACGTGTGAGCGTACCTAGGGTTCGAATCCCTATCTCTCCGCCATATTTTTAAATTGGAGAAATACTCAAGTGGCTGAAGAGGCGCCCCTGCTAAGGGCGTAGGTCGGGTAACCGTCGCGAGGGTTCAAATCCCTCTTTCTCCGCCATTTAAAAATAACCTATGAAAATTAAATAAGTAAAATCAGAGTATGATTTTAATAATTCTACGGAGAGATGGTCGAGTTGGTTTAAGGCACCGGTCTTGAAAACCGGCGTACGTGTGAGCGTACCTAGGGTTCGAATCCCTATCTCTCCGCCATTTTTTTATTTTTTGGAGAAATACTCAAGTGGCTGAAGAGGCGCCCCTGCTAAGGGCGTAGGTCGGGTAACCGTCGCGAGGGTTCAAATCCCTCTTTCTCCGCCAAGATATATTTAAAAATCGGATTCTTAAGAATTCGATTTTTTTTCGACTCAATAAGGTGTAATAAAATCAAAAAAATAATTATTGAAATCATGAGGATTATATGTTATTATGTAGTAGTTATTTAAATAACCTTTTGGGGTGTTAGTTAAATGGATATAACATACGGCTACGGACCGTATATTGCGGGTTCGATTCCTACACACCCTGCCATATTTAGTCATTGCAGTTAATTTGCAATGGCTTTTTTATTTTTATATAAATATATAAGAGGCATATGATAAATTTCGACTTAAAATGTAGGAAAATTCATATATTATAATTATATAACGAGTTTATGCATGTAAATTATTATATAATTTAACTAATTTGATTATAGATAAATATATTTAATGTTAATTACATAATATGTATAATCTGTATTTAGTATAGATTTTTATGCACGATAATTATTATATAAATTATTAATATATGGGGGTATATTTATGATTAAAAGAAAGTCTGATAAGACTTTAAAAAAAAGGAAACATAGTTCATTTAATTTAAAAAGTACATTTCAAAATATAAGCAAAAGTATTAAGAATGCATTTAGCAAAATTACAATTAGACATAAAAACTCCATTAGTAAAAAAATTAGAAATAGTAACAAAATAGATAAGGATAAAATTAATGATATAAGTAACAATATAAATAGTATAAAATCCACAGCTAAGGTTTATAAAGAAGGAAAATTACAGGTTGAAGGAACTAGTGTTAAAAGAAAAATATTAATTAGTATGATAGGTCTTACAATAGTATCAATGATAATAACTAGTACAATTATGTACATAAACTCTTCAAAGACAATTTCAAGTCAGAGTACAGAAAATATGGAGGGTATAACTACATCATCTATACAAACTATATCTGTTATGATGGATAAAGTTACTAATGAGGCTTTTGCTCTATCAAATTCTAAGGATAATCTTAATGTGTTATTAAATTATGCTCAGAAAAAAAATAGTAAAGATGTTAAAAATATAAATGAAGGCTTTAAGTCATATATATCTGCTAATAAACATGTTGACAGAATATCATTAGTTAGCCCAGAAGGTGATATAGTAGCTGATAGTGAAGAATCCTTAGTTGGCGCTAATGAAGTTGATAATTCTTATCACAGTACTAGTTCTAGTGGGGGTAAGTGGATAAGTAATACAATTAAATCCGTTGCTGGTGATAAAGGCGTTTTAGTATTTACGTATCCTGTATTAGATGAAGCTAACTATAGTAAATGTGTAGGATATATAGCATTACATGTTTATGCTGAGAGTTTTTCTACTTATATTGAAAATATAAAAATTGGACAGATAGAAGATAGTTATGCATATCTAATTGATGAAAAAGGAAATATAATATATCATCCAAACAAAGAAAAAATTGGACAAACAATAGATATTCCTGAAATAAAGGATGTAGTAGATAAGGCTATGAAGGGAAGCAATGTAGAAGTTGGGTCTGTAGAGTATAAGATAAATGGAAATAAAGTAATGTCATCTTATGGATTAGTACCTAGGACAAATTGGACTATGGTTATAGATGCTAATAGTAATGAAATAAGAAAACCAGTAATAACAATGGTTAAACAAATAGCATTAGTAGCATTAGCTATAGTTATTATAGGTTCTATTATAATAATGGTAATGGCAAATGTAATTATAAATCCTATAGTGACTGTTGCCGCTTTGGTTAATAAAACAGCTAAGTTAGATTTAACTAATGATAATTTAGCTATAATTAAGTCTAAGGATGAAATAGGTCTTATATATAGATCTATTATAAATATGAGAGAAGTGTTAAGGGAAGTTGTTGGAGATATTGCAGTAACTACTGAAGTATTAACTAATAATGCTAATATAGTAGAAGAATCTACAGAGTCATTAAAAATTAAAGCAGATGAAACATTATTTGAAACTGAAAGTGTATCATCTGGTATAGAAGAAACATCAGCAACTTCTCAAGAGATTGCCGCATCTTCTACTGAAATGATTAAGAGTGTACAGAATATAGCTAGTGAAGCATTAGAAGGATATGAAATAACTAAGGATATTCTTAAGAGAGCTCAGGGCATAAAAGCTAGTGCTATAGAATCTAAAGAAAAATCCAATGATATTTATAATAGTGTAAAAAGTGAGTTGGAAGTTGCTATAACAAGTTCTAAGGAAGTTAAGCAGATTGATAAGTTAGCTGATTCTATACTTAAGATAACTCAACAAACTAATTTATTAGCTTTAAATGCTGCAATAGAAGCTGCTCGTGCAGGAGAAGCAGGAAGAGGGTTCTCTGTAGTTGCAGATGAAGTTAGAAAGTTAGCTGAAGAGTCTGGTAAAACAGCAGCAGATATACAAAGAATAGTTAAAATAGTAAATAAATCTGTAGAAGAATTGGCTCTTAGTGCTGGGCGCATGAGCAATTTCATAGAACAACAAGTAATTAATGATTATGATAAAAATATAGAGCAAGGAGCTTTATACGAAAAAGATGCAGATCAATTTAACAACTTTATGAATGAGTTTAGTAGTGAAGCTGCAGTACTAAATCAAGCTATAGAAGGAATTGTTACTGCCATAGATGAAGTATCAGTAACTGTTACAGAGGGAGCTATGGGAGTATCATCTATATCATCTAAAACTATGGATATAGTAGGAAATATTGAGAGTATAAAAAATACTGCCATAGAAAACAAGGAAAATGCAGATAAATTAAATGATACTACGCTTAAGTTTAGATTATAAAAAATAGGAGTAAGAATTTAAATTCTTACTCCTATTTTTTCTCCCATATATACAGATGTTTCTATTCCTAAATTGCTTTGATAACATATATCTTCATCTAATTTTAATATATTTTCTTTTAGTATAACTATAACTGTTGAGCCACCAAACTTAAAATACCCTTTTTCATCTCCACGGTTAATTTTGGATGATGTGGAGTAGGTTTGAATAATAGAACCAACAAAGGTAGCTCCTACTTCTATATATATAATATCATCAAAATTGTTGCTTTTTAGGATACTATACTCTCTTTTATTTTCTGAAAAAACCTTACTTATATTTTCAAGAGCTACGGGATTAACTGAGTAATATTTACCCTTTATAAATGTGGATTTAGAACAAGTTCCGGAATCAACAAAGTGAAATCTGTGATAATCAGTTGGGCATAATCTAAATATTAAACAAGTACCATTAGAGTAATTCTTACTTAATTCTTCATTTTGCAATAACTCATTAAGGGTATATTTAAATCCTTTAACTGTAAAGCTAGAATTCTCATCAATTTTTTCTATAGCTAATAGTTTACCGTCACAGGGAGAAATAAATGATTCCTCATCTTTACAGATATTACGACTGTGTTTTGAAAGTTTTCTATAAAAAAAGTCATTAAAGGAGCTATATTCATCTATATTTTTTTCATATTCATCTATATTTATGTTGAATCTATCTACAAAAGGGTGTATATATTTTTTACTAAATGTACTATTGCAGCCCATTCCATAGAGTTTACTTAAGAATTTTCTACTTGCAATTTTGGGTATAAAAGTTTTAGCAATTGGATTACTGTACATAAAATTAAGTATATCTCCACCAGCTACATTTTCTTCACAATAGGTCTTACTTTTTCTATCATAGTATTTTATCATAATATCAACTCCAGATTTATCTTTAATTTAACATAATGATATTATAACAGAAAATATACTAGGTATATAAAGATATCTCCAATTAAGATACATTACTATATCTTAATTGGAGATATTTAAATAAGCTTTATATTACTTCACTATTAGTTAGTTTCCTCATATCATCATTAGATGGTTTTTCACTTCTCTTTTTAAAGAACTCTTCTGCTATTTGTGGGAAGGCTAAGTAAGAAAGAATATCTTCTTCGCTAGTTGTTATATTTTTTAGTTCTTCTTTTGTCTTTTGGAAGGCTGGTTCTAAAGTATCAGCATATCTTCCTTCAATAGGAGTATCATTTCCAAGAGCCTTTTTAAGAACATCTTCATTTATTTTCCCAGGAGCTTTACCATATTCTCCTCTACAATAGGCTTTAACCTCTTTAAGAACCATTTTATATCTTTCACCAGTTAATACATTAACTGTAGCTTGAGTTCCAACCATTTGACTCATTGGAGTAACAAGTGGAGGGAATCCTAAGTCTTCTCTTACTTTAGGAACTTCTGCAAGAACTGCATCAAGTTTATCAATAGAATTTTGAGCTTTAAGTTGAGAAATCATATTAGATAACATTCCTCCAGGTATTTGGTTTGTAAGTCCTTCAGGTTGAGGAGTTAATACCTTTGGATCTAGTAATCCAGCTTCTAAAACTTTTGATCTAACTGGTTTAAAGAAATTATTAATTTGAGTTAAGGTATCTATATTAAGACCTGTTTCAAATCCAGCAGTTTCTAGTGCATGATGCATAGATTCTGTTGGAGGTTGAGCTGTACCACTAGAGAATGAAGAAATTGAACAGTCAATTCCATCTACACCAGCTTCTGCAGCTTTAAAGTAGGACATTTCAGCAATACCATTTGTGCTGTGAGAGTGTAAAAATACTGGAATTTTAACAGTTTCCTTTATACTCTTAACTATGTCATATGCTATAGAAGGCATTATAAGGCCAGCCATGTCCTTTATACAAATAGAGTTTGCCCCCATATTTTCAAGTTGTTTTGCTAGTTTAGTATAGTTTTTAACATCATGAATTGGACTTACAGTATAAACTATAGTTCCTTGTGCATGAGCACCTTGCTTTATAGTTTCATTCATAGCAACTTCTATATTAGCAAAGTCATTTAATGCATCAAATATTCTTATTATATCCATACCGTGATAAACAGACATTTTAATAAATTCTCTAACTACGTCATCTGGATAGTGTTTATATCCTAAAATATTTTGTCCTCGTAATAACATTTGAAGAGGGGTTTTAGTAACTATTTTCTTTATGTTCTTTAATCTCTCCCATGGATCCTCATTTAAATATCTTAAGCAAGAGTCAAAGGTTGCTCCACCCCAACACTCTAATGAATAATATCCTGCATCATCTAAATCTTTAAGGATAGGTGCAAAATCTTCAAAAGGAAGTCTTGTTGCAATAAGAGATTGATTTGCATCTCTTAGAACTGTTTCGGTTATGTTAATCTTCTTCATTATAAAATCACCTCTGAATTTTTTGTTGCAAAATCACAATATATTAGTATTTTAACATAGATTTAAATAAAAATCTGCAATAAATCATTTATTTTTCTGACAAATATATAAAATTAAAAGATTTTTTATATTATGTGCATATAATCATGAAAATAATAAATTCTATAGATATATTATTTTTAAAAGTTTATGTAGGTTGATTAATTAACATTAAGAGAATAGGTTCATACTAAAAATATAGATATTAATCTATTGACGAAGAATAAATATATTATTATAATAAAGATTAGGTAATATGCGCCCGTAGCTCAGCAGGATAGAGCATCCCCCTCCTAAGGGGAAGGCCGGAGGTTCGACTCCTCTCGTGCGCACCAAAACTTAGTAAGGCTTGCTTTACTAAGTTTTTTTTATATATAATAAAGAGGAGTAAGTTATGGATAATTATTTTTTACAACAAGCAATTATTGAAGCTGAAATTGCAAAGAGTAAAAATGAAGTTCCCGTGGGAGCAATAATAGTAAAAAACAATAAAATAATAGCTACAGGTCATAATATAAAGGAAAATACCAATGATCCTACTAACCATGCAGAAATTATTGCAATAAAAAAAGCATCAGAAGCTATAGGGGATTGGAGACTTAATGAATGTGATATGTACGTTACATTAGAACCATGTCCTATGTGTGCTGGTGCTATTGTTCAAAGCAGAATAAAAAGGTTATATATTGGAACCTTTGACCCCAGAGCTGGAGGATGTGGCTCAGTATTTAATATTACTCAAAGTGAAAATTTAAATCATTGGGTTAATATTAAGTGGCTCTATAATGATGAATGTAGTAATTTACTACAAGAGTTTTTTAAGGAAAAGAGAAAGGAGAAACTGTAAAGATGGAAGAACAAGAAAAACAAGAGGCATTAAGACAGGCCGTACTAGATAAACATACTAAAGTTTGTATCTGTAAAGTAGTATCTAGAGCAGCTATAAAAAAGGCAATAGCTGATGGAGCTAAATCTTTTGAAGACGTAAAAAAGGCAACAGGGGCTGGAACAGGAAGTTGTAAGGGAACGAGATGTAAACATACTATAGAAGAATTACTAAAAGAATACAAATAATTAATTATATAGATTATAATAATATAAAAAGGATTAAGGAGGGGAATAGATGAATCCAGTAGCCATAAGTATATTTGGATTAGATGTTATGTGGTACGGAATTGTAATATGCTCAGGTACCATGTTAGCGCTTTTATTAAGTCAATATACTTGTAAATTAAAAGGGATAAATTATGATGATGTATTAACTATATTCTTAATTGCATTTCCAATTTCCATAATTGGTGCAAGACTTTATTATGTATTATTCGAGTTTGGATATTATAAGGATAATTTGATGGATATATTTAATATTAGACAAGGTGGCCTTGCTATTCATGGAGGACTAATTGCAGCAGTAATAGTTGTATATATATGTACAAAGAGAAAAAGTATAAAGCTTTCATCTTCATTAGACATGGCAGCACCATGTATTATATTAGCCCAAGCCATTGGAAGATGGGGGAATTTCTTTAATCAAGAGGCACATGGTGGACCTGTAACAGAAGCTTTTATAAGTAAGTTTCCAGAGTTCATACAAAGTGGTATGAATATAAATGGAACTTACTATCATCCTACATTTTTATATGAATCAATTTGGAATTTAGTAGTGTTCTTTATACTATTCTATATGTTACACAAGGTTAAAAAGAATGGAGTTGTATTTTTAACTTATATAGGACTATATTCTATAGGAAGATTTTTTATAGAAGGACTTAGAACAGACAGCTTAATGATGTTTGGGCTTAGAACAGCTCAAATTGTAAGTATTATAGGAGTACTTATATGGATTGTAGGGCTTATAATAATATACAAAAAGAAGAATAGTACAATTACACATATTTAAAAAATTAAACCTTTTAGATAATAAAATATTTTTTTAAAATATTGATTATCTAAAAGGTTATTTTTATTTGGCACTATAAAGATATTTAATCTCTTAAATTAGTGCTACCGGTATTAAGATAAAAAGACAATTTACCTGCTAAATTTTGAAGAGGCATAGTTTGAAGGTATACTTTTCCGGGGCCTGTTAGTGTTGTTAAAAATAAGCCTTCACCACCAAAGAATATGTTTTTTAGTCCCTTAACCATTTCAATATCAAAATTTACACTTGGTTCAAAAGCAGCTACATGGCCGGTATCTACTTTTATTCTTTCTCCAGGATTTAAGTTAAGCTCTTCAACATGACCATCAAATTCTAAAAGAACTGTTCCAGGACCGGTTATTCTTTGAAGGATAAAACCCTCGCCACCAAATAAGCCGCTAGAGAATCTTTTTTTAAAATGAATATTAAGACTTACAGAATCTTCAGCTGCCATGAAAGCACCCTTTTGACAAATTATAGATTCATTAGGTTGAAGCTCTTTAGCCATTATTCTACCGGGCACAGAACAGGGGAATGCTATTTTCCCTACATTTCCTGAGCAAGTAAAGGTATTTAAAAATAAGCTTTCTCCTGATAGAGATCTTCCTATACTTTTAAATAGGCCACCTTTCATGTTAGAGTCCATAATTATATTGTCACTCATCCAACCCATAGCTCCTGATTCAGAGACAATTTTATCTCCACTATTTAGGTAACAGATAGCTACTGGCATGGAACCACCTTTAATTTCATAATTAATCATAAACAACTACCTCCATTCATATTATTTTATGATAAGTATATATATATTATTAATTTAAATTGAAAACTTTGTTAATCCTAATGAAATTATACTACAATTGGAATATATTTTTAAATAAGTTTTACTTGAAAGTAATGATTTTAAATAGTATAATAATGAATACACGATATGGAGAGATGTCCGAGTGGTCGAAGGAGCACGCCTGGAAAGCGTGTATAGGGGCAACTCTATCAGGGGTTCGAATCCCCTTCTCTCCGCCATGTCGTACTAGATGGGGAGTTAGCGGTGCCCTGTAACCTGCAATCCGCTACAGCAGGATTGAATTCCTTGCTGAGGTATCAATTTGTATGGTCTGGCCTATATAAGTGGCGTTGATAACTGGGTCCCACGCAATGGAAACTCATGAACCTCGTCAGGTCTGGAAGGAAGCAGCGATAAGTGAGACCTTCCATGTGCCGTGGATTAACCTGGTTTGAGTTAACTGTATAGGTAACGCATATAAACTGATTATCGAAGCAAGGTGTACGACTTTATTTTTTTATTTAAGATGTTAAAGACATCTTTTTTTTTATCCTTTTTTAAATAATTAATTTGAAATATAAATTAAATGAGTTAGTTTATATTGAAATATTTTAGAAAAACTAGATATATATAATTGATTACTTAATATAAGTTAGTAAAGAATATAGAATATAACTATGAGAAGTATTATAATAGATAAGATAAGAATTATTTTTGAGTAGAATAAATAATTAAGAAGTATTGTAGATTTATATATTGATTTATTTAGAAATTTTAATGTAAGGAGTGAGGATACATGGGATATAAAGCACTTTATAGAGAGTGGAGACCTAAATTATTTAGCGACGTAGTTGGACAGCAACATATAACTACAACGCTTAAAAACGCCATAAAAAGCGATAGGATAGCTCATGCATACTTACTATGCGGAACTAGAGGAACGGGTAAAACTTCAACAGCAAAGATACTTGCAAAGGCAATAAATTGTTTAAACCCTATAGAAGGTGAACCATGTAATGAATGTGAGATGTGTAAAAGTATAAACCAAGGTACAGCTATAGATGTAACAGAGCTAGATGCAGCATCTCACAATAGCGTTGATAATATAAGGGATATTATAGATGATGTTCAATATCCACCACAAGAAGCTAAGTATAAGGTGTTTATCATAGATGAGGTTCATATGCTATCTATTGGTGCAGTTAATGCATTTCTTAAGACATTAGAAGAACCACCAAGTAGAGTAATTTTTATATTAGCAACTACTGATCCTCAAAAGCTTCCTATAACAATATTATCAAGATGTCAAAGGTTTGATTTTAAGAGAATAAGTAGTGAAAATATATTTTTAAGGTTAAAACAAATAACCGATTCATTATCAGTAAACATTGAAGAAGGTAGCTTAAGGTTATTATCTAGAATGTGTGATGGAGCAATGAGAGATGCTTTATCCATATTAGATCAAGCTATATCAATAAACAATATAGTTAGATATGAGGATTTAGTAGATATGTTAGGAATAACTACTAATGACAGCATGGTGACTATAGTAGATAATGTTATAAATCGAGATACTGAGGGATGCATAAGAGTAGTAAATAAATTAATATTGGATGGAAAAGATATTAACTTACTAATTAGAGATTTGATTACTCATATGAGAAATCTATTAATGATAAATGTAAGTAATAATTTAGAAGATGTATTGGATATGTCTATTGAAAACATAGAAAGTATAAAAAATCAAAGCACTAGAATTAGAGTAGAGGAAATCATGAGGTGTATAAGTATACTTCAAGAAGCCGAAGATAGCTCTAAGGGTACAAAGCAGGCTAGAATATATTTAGAACTAGCAATAATAAAAATGTGTAAGATAAAATATGATACATCCATGGAAACTATATTAGCTAGACTGAATAGATTAGAGGATAAAATTGCATCAGGGAATATTACAGTACAAAGTGCAATAAAAGAAGTAAAGGAAATAAGACCAGAAATAAATCCAAGTATAACTAAAGTTGAAACAAGCAAACCAGTAGAGCTTAATAATGAAAATATAGAATTACCAATTGCAGCAGGAGAAAGTAAGCTAAATGTTGAAATTATTAGAAAGTCTTTTAAAGATATTCAAAATATCCTTAAGCAAAAAAATAATATGGTAATAGCTACAGCGTTAATGATGGGAAAAGTTCAGAAATTCAAGAATGGAGTTATTACCGTCGGCTTTACAAAGGAATATAATTTTCATAAACAAAGACTTGAAAGAGAAGAATATAGAAAAATTATAAATGATATATTCTCAGAGGTATTAGATGAGAAGGTTCATGTTATTTATGAAATAGAAAATGATAATATAAATAGGGAAGTTAATAAAGAAAAAATACTATCAGATATATTTCCCGAGGCATTAGTGGAAATATGTGATGAATAAAATTTAAAGGTTTTAATAAATTGGTGGGTACATTATAATATAATATTATATACTAGTTATAATGAAATATAATTTTTAGGAGGTATTACAATGGCAAAAGGCGGATTTCCAGGAATGGGTGGAAATATGAATAACTTAATGAAGCAAGCACAAAAACTACAAAAACAAATGGAGGAAGCTCAGAAAGATTTAGAAACTAAAGAGTTTGAAGCATCTGTTGGTGGTGGAGCTGTAACAGTAAGAGTATCTGGTAAAAAAGAATTAAAAGATATAATAATTAAACCAGAAGTAGTTGACCCAGATGACGTAGAAATGTTACAAGATTTGGTTTTAACAGCTGTAAATGAAGCTTTGAAGAAAGCAGAAGAAGAAACTAATTCATCTATGGGAAAACTAACTGGTGGACTTAATATACCAGGAATGTTTTAATAGAGGTGACTAATTTGGATTTTTATCCTATAGCTATAGAAAAACTAATTGAGGAATTTGGAAAGCTACCGGGGATAGGGAGTAAAACTGCTCAAAGACTTACATTGCATGTTTTAAATCTTCCTAAAGATGAGGTTGAAGAATTTGCTAATGCATTAGTGAAGGCAAGAGGTACAATAAAGTATTGTTCAATATGTGGAAATTTTACTGATAGTGATCCATGTGCTATATGCTCAAATCCTAACAGAGATAAAAGTACAATATGTGTAATTGAGCAACCTAAAGATATAATGACCATTGAAAAAGTCAGAGAATTTAATGGGGTATATCATGTACTTCATGGCACAATATCTCCAATGCAAGGTAGAGGACCAGATGACATAAAGTTAAAAGAGTTGATAACTAGGGTAAATAATGATTTAAAGGAAATCATCGTTGCAACAAATCCTAACATAGAAGGTGAAGCAACTGCCATGTATATATCAAAAATATTAAAACCTTTTGGAGTTAAAGTTACAAGAATAGCTCATGGAATTCCAGTAGGTGGAGATTTAGAATATGCAGATGAAGTTACTTTATCTAAAGCCCTAGAAGGTAGAAAAGAAATATAATTGATTTATACAGGAGACTTGTGAGAATAGCAGATATATTTTCACAAGTCTTTTTTATCCGATGACTACCAGCTCTAATACTTCATCTTCTTCAAAGTGGGAGCAAAACTTCCTCTGAAGCAAAGAACTTTGTTTATATAACATACAATTCAAATAACAAGTATATATCATCCATTATATGTCAAAAATATATTTAAGTATATATAATGGAGGTATTATTATGAACAGAGATAAAATAATAGAGACTATACTAGCTAAGAATATTTATACACCTGAGCAACGTGAAATAATAAAAGGAATACAGGACTCAATAACAGAAATTGAAGTTGCTAGAAGTTGTTTCGATAATGTTAGTGATAAAAGTTTAATAGATATATCTATATATAAAGAAGATGAAGCTAAAGCTAAATATGTATATTTTCTAAACCAAGCAAAGAAAAGTGGAATAACAGTGGGTTTTGATTGTATGATAGAAGAATTAAATTATTGCAATAAGTGGTAATATAAAGTAAAATAACTAATAAATTTATTAATAGATAAAATTATTTAAGAATTAAGCATAAGATTTTATTTTAATGATTACTAAAATAATTTTAATTATAAGGGGGATGAATATGCCAAACATTATATTTTTTATAATAGCTATAGTTGCAATATTTATAATTGGTAAAATATTTGCATGGCCACTAAAGGTTCTATTAAACTTAATTGTTAACGGAATAGCTGGGGGTATATTATTGTGGTTAATAAATTTAGTAGGTGGAAACTTTGGACTAGTAATACCTATTAATGCAATAACAGCACTTATAGCTGGAATACTTGGTATACCAGGGGTGTTATTCTTAATAATATTGAATTATCTTAGATAGGGAAAAGGGAGTGTGGTAAAATAACTTTTTAATAAGTTAGTAGCTACGCTCCTTTTTTAAACTGATGGATATAATTGAGGGAATTAATATATAAATTTAAAAAAAACAAAAAATGTATTTACAGAATATTTTTAAAATGGTAGAATTTATTTATCAAATGGGGGTGTATATATGGGATTTAATGAATTTAAATATGAAAGACCAAATTATGAAAAAATAAAAGAAAAATTAATGGGTCTAATAGATAAAACAAATGAGAGTAACAGTATAATCGAAGTTAAAGAGCTTATTAATGAAATTAATGAAATTAGAAATGAAATAGTTACTTTAGGTACTATAGCTAACATAAGATATAGTATAAATACTGAGGATGAGTTTTATAGTAAAGAAAGAGAATATTGGGATGAATATGATCCTCTATATAACGAAATAAACTCAGAATTTTATAAAGTTATTGTAAATAGTAAATTCAGATTAGAATTAGAAAAAGAATTTGGAAAACAATTCTTTAGTATAGCAGAATATAATATAAAATCATTTTCTAAAGAAGTAATAAAGGATTTACAATTAGAAAATAAACTATCATCAGAATATAGTAAACTTATAGCTTCAGCTAAAATTATGTTTGAAGGTGAAGAAAGAAACTTATCTGGATTAACTCCATTTATATTGTCAGAAGATAGAGATATGAGAAGACGTGCTAGTGAAGCTAAGTATAAGTTCTTTACAGATAATGAAGCAGAAATAGATAGATTATATGATGAGATGGTTAAGGTTAGAACTAATATAGCACATAAACTTGGATTTAAAAACTTTGTAGAACTTGGATATGTGAGAATGTTAAGAACTGACTACAATTCAGAAATGGTAAGTAAATTTAGAGATCAAGTAAAAGATTATATAGTACCGATAGCAGATAAACTATATAAAAGACAAGTAGAAAGGTTAGAGTTAGATCAACTTAAATATTATGATGAAAAGTTTGAATTTTTAACTGGAAATGCTAAACCTAAAGGAAATCCGGAATGGATAGTTAATAATGGTAAAAACATGTATTCTGAACTTTCAGCTGAAACTAAAGAATTTTTTGATTTCATGATAGAAAATGACTTAATGGATTTAGTTACTAAAAAGGGCAAGCAAGGTGGCGGATACTGTACTTATATACCAAACTATCAATCACCATTTATATTTTCGAATTTTAATGGTACTTCAGGAGATGTAGATGTATTAACTCATGAAGCTGGTCATGCATTCCAATGTTATAGAAGTAGATGGATTTCTATACCAGAATGTAACTTCCCAACTTATGAGAGTTGTGAGATTCACTCAATGAGCATGGAATTTTTCACTTGGCCATGGATGAAACTTTTCTTTGAAGATGAAGAAGCTAAATATAAATACTCTCATTTAGGAGATGCTATTAAATTTATTCCTTATGGTGTAACAGTAGATGAATTCCAGCACTTTGTATATGAGAATCCAGATGCTACGCCAGATGAAAGGAAAAAGGCATGGAGAAATATTGAGAAAAAATATCTACCTCATAAAAATTATGAAGAATGTGATTTCTTAGAAAGAGGTGGATGGTGGTTCCAACAGGCACACATATTTAATAGTCCATTTTATTATATAGATTATACACTAGCTCAAATATGTGCTCTTCAATTTTGGAAAAAAGATCAAGATAATCATGAACAAGCATGGGAAGATTATTTAAGATTATGTAATGTTGGAGGTACAATGTCATTTGTAAATCTAGTTAAACATGCTAATTTAATTTCACCATTTGAAGAAGGATGCGTAAGCTCAGTAACTGGTGAGATAGATAAATACTTAGGAAGTATAGATGATAAAAATCTTTAATAGTAAGTTAAATGATGTAGTGATGAACACAATCACTACATCATTTTTTTATGATAATGTATTTGATAGATAGGTATATTTCTAAAAAAGAAAATTACAGTAGTCAATATATAGCAAGGTTTTATAGAAGAAAATATATAAATATTTATATAGGTTACCTTTTATATAGTTAACTATTTAGCTATTTAACTAGTTAAATAGTTGTTTTATTCATGCGGGTTTCAAGGGAATTAGTATTTTGATAATAAGACTAAATACATTATAATAAGCAGCAGTAATAATGATGTTGTTGTGTG
>NZ_JBQHQR010000025.1:0-22195 GCF_052067195.1 Clostridium sulfidigenes
ATATGATATTGTATATATTTACTATAGTGTTGTATTATTGTGTTATAACAACTTACTATAATACAATCTTTATTAACATACTAATTATATCAAATCTATAGAATATATCATATCTAAATTTATAATATATAAATTTTACTTATTATATATCTAAATATGATAAATTCAACCTAGGAGGTAATACTATGCAAATTTATGCAGATAATGCAGCTACATCTTTTCCTAAACCAGATTGTGTTTATAATGATATACTTAATTATATGAGAAATATAGGCGGTAATCCTGGAAGAGGCGCGTCTACTTCATCTCTAAAAGGAAATAAAGTTATCTTCCAATGTAGAAATGCTTTATGTGATTTTTTTAATTTTCCTGATACTAAAAATGTAATATTTACATCTAATATTACCACGTCCTTAAACATTTTAATTAAAGGTATAGTTAAACCTGGATGGCATGTTATAACATCTTCCATGGATCATAACAGTACCCTTAGAACATTAAATGAATTAAAATCTAAAGGAATAATTGAATTAGATATAATTCAATGCAATAAATTAGGTGAAATTGATATTGATGATTTTCAAAGTAAAATCAAGCATAATACTAAACTTGTGACCCTTTCTCATGGTTCTAATATAGTTGGTACTATTCAACCTCTAGAAAAAATCGGACAAATTTGCAAGGGAAGTAATATATTTTTCATTATAGATACTGCTCAAACAGCTGGCGTACTTGATTTAAATTTTCAAAAACTAAACTGCAATGCTTTAGCCTTTACTGGACATAAAAGTTTATTAGGTCCTCAAGGTATAGGTGGTTTTATCATAGATGATGAAATGAATGATATTTGTTCTTCATTAATTGTTGGTGGTACAGGAAGTGCTTCCTCAGACATAATTCAACCCAACTTCTTACCTGATAAATTTGAAAGTGGTACTATTAATGCACCTGGTATTGCAGGTCTTTTATCCGGAATAACCTTTATCCAAAATGAAGGATTATCTACAATTAAAGATCATGAAGATTATCTAACACAGAAATTCATTGATGGAATATTAAATATTTCTACAATGAAAGTTTATGGACATCTAAATACAGAAAATAGAACTTCAACTATATCTGTAAACTCTACTAAAATTGATAACAGTGAACTTGGATTTATTCTTGACTCTGAATATAATATTATAACTAGAACCGGTCTCCATTGTGCTCCATTAGCTCATAAAACTATTGGAACATATCCTAACGGAACTTTACGTTTTAGTTTTGGATATTTTAATGATGATAAAGATATAGATTATATTTTGTGTAGTATAAATTCTTCTATTAAAAAATTGTAATGAATTAATAATAGATGTATTAAATTTATCTACATGGTAATACTTTCTAATATAGGAGGGTGTTACTCATGGTGGAAAAAGTTATTTTCGATGCTTTATCTGATAATTCTATATATGACATAAGAGAAATTCTTTCAGAAGAACTAACCAAAGTAATTAAAGATAATAGAGATATTGTTATTTTATGCATAGGTACAGACAGATCTACAGGTGATAGTTTAGGTCCACTTGTAGGTTATAAACTCAAATTTCTAGTTAGAGATAAGGTTTTTATCTATGGAAATCTAGAAAACCCTGTGCATGCAAAAAATATTTCTGAAACCAATGATTTAATACTTAAGAATCATAGTAATCCATATATAATAGCTATAGATGCTTCTCTTGGAGGCCTTCAAAATGTAGGTAAAGTTATAATTGAATCTAAACCTCTTTATCCTGGAGCTGCTCTAAATAAAAATTTACCTTCTGTTGGTGATTTAAGTATTGTTGGAATTGTTAATATATCTGGCTCTTTAGAATTTATGGTGCTCCAAAATACTCGATTATATATTGTAATGAAATTAGCTGAAGTAATCTCCTCAGGAATATACCATTCTATAATAAAAACTATAGGTGGACGTAAATCTTCCTCCAAGATTAACAATAAATATATTCCTAAGGTTTTAGATGCAGACTAGAACTTAAAAGAAGAGATAATAAATGTTTCACGTGAAACATTTATTATCTCTTTTTACTTGTTTAATATGTAAATAATTCATTTTATGCTAAACTTAATTATCCACTTCGATTTAATTAACTGTTCTACCTAAAATAAATTGTTCATTTGCATTACTTTATATCAAGTTAAAATACATAAGTTATAATCTTGTTACTATATTTTTATATCCAATTACCACACTATCCAATACTTATACTTATATAGATAAATACTAAATATAAATCTAATAAAATAGATGAGCTATACTACTATAACTCATCTATTTTGTTAAATCTATTCCTTGTTAGTATTGACAGCTTGATGCAGAACATTATTTTCTTCTTGTGATAAATCATATCTAGATATCCCATCATCAATAGGTTTTGCATATGTAATACTCTCATTTCTTGAATAAATACTAGTTATTATTACACCATTATTTCTTCCATCTAACAGAGCAATGGAGTAGCTTAAATCACTTCCAATATCCTCAAAAGCTTTATATCTTTGCATTGCAACCTTTTGAACACAAGATGAAACTTTGTTAGATGTTTTATTACACATATCCTTAACTTCATTTGTTATTCCTTCCATATTGTCAATTTTATCTAATGAGCTTACTAATAATTCTTCTAAATTTTTATTGTTAGTCCCCTTCATAATTTTTCTATATTTATCTTTCATCTTACTTGTTGAGACTAGTGATATTATCAAAATAATGATTAATATGAATACTAATATTATTAATCCTATAGTTATAAATACATTATATTCATTGAGAAATTCTATAATTTGTTCCAAAAGCATTCATCCTCTCTAAAAATGTTTCACGTGAAACATTATATATCTAAAATTTCTATTATTCTTTGTAAATCTTCTGGAGAATAATATTCTATTTCTATTTTTCCTTTATTTTTAGAATTATTACTTATACATACTTTTGTATTAAAGTGATTTTCTAATTTTGTTCTTATGTCTTTGTAATATATATCATTTTCTGATTTATTATTTATTTTTTTATACTTGTTATTATCATCTTTATAATAATTTCTAACCAGTAATTCAGTTTGTCTAACATTTAGGTTTTCATCAATAACTTTCTGAGCAACTACATATTGATCTTCTTTATTTTCTAATGCTAATATTGCTCTCCCATGTCCTTCTGATAAAACACCTTCAATTAAATACCCCTGTATTCTTTCATCAAGGTTTAGTAATCTTAATGAATTAGCAATAGCACTTCTAGATTTTGAAACCTGTTTACTTATTTCTTCTTGAGTCAAATTAAAATCATTTAATAATTTATTATATGCTGTAGCTTCCTCTATAGGATTTAAATCTTCTCTAATTATATTTTCTATTAAAGAAATTTGTACAACCTCTACATCAGACAATTCCTTAATAATTATTGGTACTTCTTTTAAATTTAATAATTTTGCTGCTCTCCATCTACGTTCACCTGCAATTATTACATAAAACTGATTTTCTTTTCTTACAACAATAGGTTGTATTATACCATGTTCCTTAATAGAATTCGCTAATTCTATTAACTTTTCATTATCAAAATGCTTTCGCGGCTGATCCTTATTAGGCTTAATTAAATTTACATCTATACTTATAACCTGTTCATTATTACTGTCCTGAAAGTCATTTTCAGGAATTAATGAAGATAATCCTTTTCCTAAAACTCCTGTTTTCTTCATGCTATTTTCCTCCTTGTCTACTAATAAACTCCTCCGTTAAAGCTTCAAATGCTTCTGATCCCTTACATTTATCATCATATAGCATGATAGGAAGTCCAAAACTAGGTGACTCTGCTAATTTAACATTTCTTGGTATGAAAGTATCATATACCTTATCATTAAAGTACTTTTTAATTTCTTCAACTACTTCATTACATAATCTAGTTCTACTATCATACATACTCATGATTACACCTTCAATTTCAAGACTAGTATTTAAATATCTCTTAATTAATTGTATAGTACTCATCAATTGTCCTACACCTTCTAGAGCATAAAACTCACATTGGATTGGTATCAAAACTGAGTCAGATGCTGTTAACGCATTAATAGTTAATACACCTAACGATGGTGGACAATCTATAAATATATAGTCATAGTCATCTTTTATTTCATCAATTTTATTTTTTAAAACTTTTTCTCTTTGATCCTGACTTATAACTTCAACTTCAGCTGCTGCTAGAGTCATAGTTGAAGGTGCAATATAGAAATTATCTACTATTTCACTTTTTTTGATAATTTCTTTTAATGAAACATTACTTGTTAAAACGTCATACATAGAACAATGTATTTTTCTTTTATCTAATCCTATACCACTTGTTGTATTTCCTTGAGGATCTATGTCTATAGACAGAACTTTATATCCATTCATTGCCAAATACGAACATAAATTTATATTAGTAGTTGTTTTTCCAACTCCCCCTTTTTGATTGAAAATACATATTACCTTCATATTCTCCCCCCTTATCTATAGTAGATTTTGTTTTAAATTACTATATATTAGAAACTTTATATTACTAATAATTTTAATCATTATAAATTAATTTACCTATGTATTTATATTATATATTGATACAGATTTTATTTAAAGTAATTATTACATAAATTAATAAGTATTTATTTTTTTATCAACATATTTAGATTAATTTACTATTTTAGATACTATTGATAATGATATTGTATAAATTTATTGTACATTTTTCATATAAGTACTTCAATTCATAAGTTTGTTGAAATTTCATTTATTCAAACTAACTTTAATTATATAAAATTAATTGTTCAATAAAAGACTACAAAATGTTTCACGTGAAACATTTTGTAGTCTTTTATAAAAGTATTATAAAAATATTATTTCTTTTTTATTGTTATAGTAACTTGTATACTATCATCTAATTCCTTGGATCTATATTTAGCTTCCACCCCATATTTATCAAAAACTTGCTTTACAGTGTTAATATATATAGCTGGACTAAATGATCCTTTTATTCTCTTTTTACCATCTGATGCAACTTCAGTATGAGCTAATTTAAGTAATTCCCTATCTATAAGTTCTTCTGTTTTTTTAACATTTAGCCCATTTTTTATTACAATTTCTAATACTTCATTACGTAACTCATCAGTTGGTATTTTTAATAATGCTCTAGCATGTCTCTCTGTCAATTTATTGTCGATTATTGTACTAATTATTTTTTCATCTAACTTTAAAATTCTAAGCTTATTTGCTATTGTAGATTGCTTCTTACCTATAACCTCAGATAATTGCTCCTGAGTGTAAGAATGTACTTTAATTAAATTATGATATGCTAACGCTTCTTCATAGAAATTTAAATCTTCTCTTTGCAAATTTTCTAATAATGCAATTGCAGCAGAATCCTTATCATTAATATTAGCTATTATAGCTGGGACTTTTGATAATCCAGCTTCTTTAGCTGCTCTTAATCTTCTTTCTCCTGCGATTAGCTCATAATTATTCTCATCTATTTTCCTAACTGATAAAGGTTGAATTATCCCATAAACCTTTATTGATTGTGCAAGCTCTTGTATTGACTCTTCATCAAATACTTTTCTTGGCTGATAAAGGTTAGGACTTATTGAATCAACCGCTATATAATTAATAGTATTTTCCATTTTATACCATCCTTTTATGAAATTCCTTATCTTTAATTAAAATTCTATATTAATCTCAAAATTCCTCTTTATATTTAACAATTAATATAAATATTTCTAGAAATTTATTTTATAGGATTTTTATTTGCTGTTCCAGCTTTTCTTGGATACTTTTTAGGTGTATCTTTAATCTTTTTTATAACTAACAAATTATGTTTAAGATCACTACCTGCAATATTAACTTCTATTATTTCTTCAATATGCCCACCTAATACTTTAAGTGCTACTTTAGAATCTTTTATTTCATCTTCTATAGCTGGTCCTTTTAATGCTACAAAATATCCACCAACCTTTACGAAAGGTAAACACAACTCTAATAAAACCGTTAAATTTGCAACAGCTCTGGATACAGCTAAATCGAATTCTTCTCTGTATTCTGCCTTTTGTGCAAAGTCCTCTGCTCTACCATGAATTGTTTTAATATCTTTTAACTCTAATTTATCAATAACTTCATTTAAAAAATTTATTCTTTTATTTAAAGAATCTAAAAGCACCATAGAAGACTCGGGCTTTACTATTTTCATAGGAATCCCTGGAAACCCTCCTCCTGTTCCTATATCTATAATTTTCGTAGCTTCTTTTACATATGGATATTCAAATACTTTAATAGAATCAATGAAGTGCTTTTTTATAATTTCCTCATCTTCTGTTATTGCTGTTAAATTAATTTTTTCATTCCACTCTTTAATTAATGCCTTATATTGAATAAAGTTATTATACATTGTTTCATCAAAGATTAATCCTTCATTCTCACAAGCTTCTTTCAACATATCAAAATACTCCATTTTAATCCTCCGTATAATTAAGTTTTATATGTTTTAATAAAATTTTATGTATATATTTCTATTTTAAACTAATACCTACTAATTATAAACCTAAATAATTAGTAGGTATTAATAAATACTTATTTTTTTAATTCTTAAATATTATATATTAATTGTTTATTTTTAAGCTTCTTCTTCTTTGCTCAAGAAATATTAATAGAACATTTATATCTGCTGGAGATACTCCAGAAATTCTAGATGCTTGACCTATATTTACAGGTTTTATTGAATCTAATTTTTGAATAGCCTCTGTCCTTAATCCTTTAACTTCATTATAGTCTAAATCTTCTGGTATAAATTTATTTTCATATTTAGTAAATTGACTAATTTGTTCTAACTGCTTTGTTATATAGCCTTCATACTTAGATACTATATTAACTTGCTCCGTAACTTGTCTACTAAGTTCTTTTCTTTCCGGATCTAGACCCTTAATATTGTAATAATCTAATTCTGAACGTTTAATTAATTCATATAATGAAGTGGGTTTTTTTAGTTCTGCAGAACCCATTTTAAATAAAAATTCATTTACTTCTTTTTTACCTGTTATTTGAAGATTTTTCAATCTTTCTATTTCTGCATCTATATCCTCTTTTTTCTTAATGAACGCCTTATATCTTTCATCTTTAACTAATCCAATTTGATAACCAATTTCCGTTAACCTTAAATCAGCATTATCTTGTCTTAGTAAAAGTCTATATTCAGACCTTGAAGTCATCATTCTATAAGGTTCATTGGTTCCTTTTGTAACTAAATCATCTACTAAAACTCCTATATAAGCATCAGATCTTTTTAAAATTAAAGGCTCCTTTCCTTTAATTTTAAGAGATGCATTTATTCCTGCAAGAATTCCTTGTCCTGCTGCTTCTTCATAACCAGAACTTCCATTTACCTGTCCTGCTGAAAATAATCCATCTATATGCTTAAACTCTAATGATAATTTTAATTGTGTAGGATCTATGCAATCATATTCTATTGCATATCCAGTTCTCATTACCTCTACATTTTCAAGTCCTTCTATTGTTCTTAAAAACTCTAATTGTACATCCTCTGGAAGAGAACTACTCATCCCTTGAACATACATTTCTTCAGTACTTTCTCCTTCTGGTTCTATAAACAATTGATGTCTTTCTTTATCTCTAAATCTCATTACCTTATCTTCAATGGATGGACAATATCTTGGTCCTGTACTTTTTATTGATCCATTATAAAGTGGTGATCTATCTATATTTTTTAATATTACATCATGGGTTTTACTATTGGTATAAGTTAAATAACAAGATACCTGTGATCTTTGTATATCTCCACTCATAAACGAAAATGGAACTACATCTTTATCACCTTTTTGTTCTTCCATTTTGGAAAAATCTACTGATCTAGCATTAATTCTTGCTGGTGTTCCTGTCTTAAACCTTCTTAATGTAATCCCTAAATCTATTAATGATTTAGATAATTCATTAGCCGGAAATAATCCACTAGGTCCTTCATTTACCACTACTTCACCTATTATTACCTGCGATTTTAAATAAGTACCACTTGTTAAGATAACTGATTTACAATTAAAGTAAGCTCCATACTTAGTAAGAATACCTTTAACCACGTTGTTTGGTGCATCAATACTTACAACCTCAAGTTGTTTTAAATCTAAATTAGGCTCTGTCTCTATCACATGTTTCATTCTTTCAGAGTATCTTTTTTTATCTGCTTGAGCTCTAAGTGAATGAACTGCGGGACCTTTAGATATGTTAAGCATTCTAGACTGAATGTAAGTATCATCTATATTTCTTCCCATTTCTCCACCTAATGCATCAACTTCTCTAACTAAATGACCCTTTGCGGTACCCCCAATATTAGGGTTACACGGCATAAGCGCTAAACTATCAAGATTAAGTGTACACATTAAAGTTTTTAATCCCATTCTAGCCGTAGCTAAAGCAGCCTCACAACCAGCATGACCAGCTCCTACTACAACTACATCATAATCTCCTGCTAAGTATTTCATTATTTCACCTCTATTTACCTAGACAAAAATCTTTAAATATTTTGTCTATAATATTTTCTTCTAATGAATCTCCTGTAATCTCACCTAAAAATGTCCAAGCATTTCTAATATCAATAGACGCAAGGTCAATAGCAAAAGTATAATTTAAAGTATTTATAGCACTCTCAATACATTCATAAGCTCTTAAAAGAGCTTCTTTATGCCTCGTATTAGTTATTATAACATTGTTAGTACTAATTTCTCCTTTGAAGAACATATCTTTAATAGCTGCCCTAACCTCATCTATACCTTCACCTGTTTTAGCTGAAATATTATATATATTGGTACAATTAATATTTTCTAAATCTTTTTGAGTAATTTTACTATTTAAATCACTCTTGTTTAATAATATCATATATTTTTTATTACTTATATGATTAATAATTTCCTTATCTTCCTCAGTTAACTCATTACTAGAATCTAATATAAGAATAATTAAATCCGCATCATTAATTTTAGCTCTTGATCTCTCTACACCAATTTTCTCTACTACATCATCTGTTTCTCTTATTCCTGCAGTATCAATAATCTTTATAGGAATTCCAGAAATATTTATATATTCCTCTATAACATCTCTTGTAGTACCAGGTATATCTGTAACTATAGCTCTATTTTCTTTAGTTAATGCATTTAAAAGCGATGATTTTCCTACATTAGGCTTACCTACAATTACGGTACTTAATCCTTCTCTTAATATTTTTCCTTCTTCAGCAGTTTCTATAAACCCTTTTATTTCTTTTTTTATTATATCTAAATCCCTTATAGCCATTTCAGATGTTACTTCTTCTAAATCATCTTCTGGATAATCTACAGTAGCCTCTATATGTGCAATTGTTGATAATAATTTTTCTCTTAATCCTCGGATTTCCTTGGAAATTAATCCTTCACTTTGCATTAATGCTGACTTCATACTTAAATCAGTTTTAGCATTAATTATATCAATCACAGCTTCAGCCTGCGATAAATCTATTCTCCCATTTAAAAAAGCTCTTTTAGTAAATTCTCCTGGTTCAGCAAGCCTAACCCCCTGCTTTATAATCTGTTCTAAAACCTTATTTGTAGCAACTACCCCACCATGACAATTTATTTCTATAGTATCCTCTGCTGTAAAACTTCTAGGTCCCTTCATAAAAGAAACTATAACCTCATCAATGTGATTATTATTTTCATCTATTATATACCCATATTTCATGGTATAACTTTTCATATCTTTAATTGATTGACCATTTTTAGCTTGAAATATTTTCTCAACAACATCTTTAGCCTTGTCTCCAGAAATTCTTACAATGGCAATGCCACCTTCTCCTATACTTGTTGATATAGCACCTATTGTATCAAAATCCTTCATGTTAGTCCCTCCTTTTTTATATTACAACATAACTTAATATAAATTGTACCCACAAATCACTATTGTATCACACTATTTGAAAATATAAAAAGAAAGCCGCTAGGCTTTCTTTAATTCAATAACCACTCTTCTATAAGGCTCATCACCCTCACTATGGGTAGTTACATATGCATTGTTTTGCAAAGTTGAATGAATAACTCTTCTTTCATATGGGTTCATAGGTTCTAATTTTAAAGTCTTTCCATTAATTCTTACCTTATCTCCCATTTTAAGTGCCAATTTTTTAAGTGTTTCCTGTCTGTTTTGTCTGTAATTAACAGTATCAAGAATTACTCTCTTGTATGTTTCATCATGATTCTTATTAACCACTAAGCTCAGTAAGTATTGAAGAGAGTCTAAAGTTTCTCCTCTATACCCTATTAATACTCCCATGTTAGGCCCTACTAAATTAATATTTATTTCATTATTTTCTTCTTTTATATGAATCTCAGCTTTTACATTCATAGCATTAAGAATCTCTCTTAAGAACTTTTTAGCATCACCTATATAATCTCTCTTTAGTGTCACCTTAACTTTTGCTGGCTTAACCCCTATTATATTTAAAAATCCTTTACTACCTTCTTCTAATACTTCTATAGTAACTTTTTCTTCTGTAACATTTAATTCTCTTAAGGCATTCTGTATAGCTTCTTCAGCAGTCCTACCAATTATTTCAATACTTTTCATGCTTTAGATACCGCCCTTCCAATAATAAAATGATTTTATTATGCCGATTTAGTACTAGGCTTTTTATAAATTTTATTTAATATTAAAGATTGTGCCATTTGGATTAAGTTTCCTACTGTCCAGTAAAGTACTAATGCTCCTGGAAATTGTAATGACATAAATCCAAAGAAAATTGACATACCAATATTCATCATATTAGTTTGTTTAGCTGCATCTCCAGTAGCAGGTTGCATAGCCTTACTAGAAAAATATGTTGTTAAACCTGAAACTATTGGTAATATCATTGTTGGATCTTTTTGTGCTAAATCTGGCATCCATAAAAATCCAGCTCCTTGATAATCTATTGATTTAAATACATAAAACAATGCTATCATAATTGGAAACTGAATAAGCATTGGTAAACATCCACCAAACATGGACACATTATTTTCTTTATATACTTTCATTATTTCAGTCTGCTGTCTTTGAGGATCGTTTTTATACTTTTCTTGAACCTTTTTAATTTCAGGCTGAATTGCACTCATTTTAGCCGTAGATTTAGTTTGCTTTAGCGATAATGGTAATAAACATATTCTTGCAAGCAATGTAAATATTATTATTGCAATACCGAATGATATGTTTGGATTTGTTGTAATTAACTGGACAAAATTATGAACCGATTTAAATACTTCTACAAATATACCAGATAAGTAATTCAAATTAACCCCTCCTAATACTTTCTATTTAACAGGGTCATATCCTCCCTTATGGTAAGGATGACACCGTAAAATTCTCTTAATAGCCATAAAACCTCCTTTGATTGCGCCATATTTTTCGATAGCTTGAATTGCATATATGGAACAGCTTGGTTCAAATATGCAACATGGCGCTTTCATAGGAGATATATATTTTCTATAACATTTAATTACTAATAGTAATATTTTTTTCAACATTATTAAGCCCTGATTTCTTAAATAAATATTTAACCGAGTTTTCAATTTCTTTATAACTCTTATCCTTTGAAGCACTCCTTGCAACAAAGACTAGATCATACCCCTGCTTTAATCCTTGTTTATTTAATCTAACACTTTCACTTATAAGCCTCTTTACTCTGCTACGAACTACACTCTTTCCTACTTTTTTACTTACAGATATTCCTACCCTATTAATTCGTTTATTGTTTTTGAATACGTATAACACTAATAAAGATGTAGATAGAGATTTCCCTCTTCTATATACTAATCTAAACTCAGGGTTTTTTCTTAGCCTTTCTTCTTTCATAGTTCTATGTTGCTCTCTTTCTTAATTACAGAAAAAGGCCACATTAGCGGCCCTTATGCTGTCAATTTTTTTCTTCCTTTTTGTCTTCTTCTCTTAAGAACAGTTCTTCCAGAAGCAGTACTCATTCTTTTTCTGAATCCATGCTCTTTCTTTCTGTGTCTTTTTTTAGGTTGGTAAGTCATGAACATGTGCTTGCACCCCCTTCATCTTATATGTCATTTATAGCAATTAAATTATCACTACTTTATAAGTTTCACTATTAGATTATAAATGTAAGTAACTCTTATGTCAAGATAACTATTTAGAACATTTTCTAACATTATTAATATGTCATTTTTTTGTGTTTTTAAACACCCTTGTTAATAAAAATTCCACAAAACTATTTTTTTTGTGGATAACTTATTGAATAGCATGCAATCTTTTGATATCATTATGTATGGATGTTGATAAGTTATTTTTCGAACAAGTTATACACAATCTGTTGATTATTCTGTGAATAACTCTTATTTTTTCTCTTTTTTTTGTGTTTTTACATGAAATTTTAATGTTTTTCACCACTTTTGCCTGTGTATAACTTATAATTATATATTGTTAGTAAGTATAATTTACTATTTATTAAAACACAAATTATAAACATGTGAATAAAAATTTTAACAATGGTAAACAACTTTATATGTATCTATTATTCTGTTGATACTCTTGTGGATTTTTATCTCTTTTCTATTATTAACTATAGATATAACTATTTTAAGAGGAGGATATAAAATGAACACCTATGTAAATGAAATTTGGGAAAAAGCCTTAGAAATACTTAAAGCTGAACTCACCGAAGTAAGTTTTAATACTTGGATAAAAAGTATTGACCCACTAAAAATGACTGATTCAACTATAACTCTTGGTGTTCGTAATGACTTCACTAAGGATATCCTAGAGAATAGATATAAAGACCTAATAAAAAATTCTATTCAAGCAGCATGCAATAAATCATATTCAATAAACTTTGTTATAAGCTCTGAGGAAGCTTCTGATTTAGATACATCAACCTCTAAGCATACAAATAATAAACATAATTTAATTGTAAATGATGAAATGTCAGCAATCCTAAATCCTAAATATACCTTTGATTCTTTCGTCATAGGAAATAGTAATAGATTTGCTCATGCAGCTTCTTTAGCTGTAGCAGAGTCTCCAGCTAAGGCTTATAACCCGCTATTTATTTATGGAGGAGTTGGACTTGGAAAAACACACTTAATGCATGCTATTGGGAGTTACATACAGACAGTTAATTCAAAGTCTAAAGTGGTTTATGTTTCATCAGAAAAATTTACAAATGAGCTTATTAATTCTATTAAAGATGATAAAAATGTTGAATTTAGGAATAAATACAGAAATGTAGATGTACTTCTTATTGACGATATTCAATTTATAGCCGGTAAAGAATCTACTCAAGAAGAGTTCTTTCATACCTTTAATGCTCTGCATGATGCTAATAAACAAATAATCCTATCAAGCGATAGACCTCCCAAGGAAATTCCTACATTAGAAGACAGGTTAAGATCTAGATTTGAATGGGGACTTATAGCTGATATACAACCACCTGACTTTGAAACAAGAATTGCTATCCTAAAAAAGAAGGCTGATGTAGAAAATTTAAATATTCCTAATGAAGTTATGGTATATATAGCTACACAAATTAAATCTAACATAAGAGAACTAGAGGGTGCTCTTATAAGAATAGTTGCCTATTCTTCTTTAACAAATAAAGATATAAGTGTAGATTTAGCATCTGAAGCTCTAAAAGATATAATATCAAACAGGAATTCAAGGCAAGTTACTATTGAATTAATTCAAGATATAGTTTCTAGTTACTATAACTTAAAGGTAGATGACTTCAAATCTGCAAGAAGAACTAGAAATGTTGCTTTTCCAAGACAAATTGCTATGTACCTTTCAAGAAAGCTTACAGATACTTCTCTTCCCAAGATAGGTGAAGAATTTGGCGGTAGAGATCATACTACAGTAATTCATGCATATGAAAAAATTTCTCAGAATCTAAAGAAAGATGAAAGCCTTCAATCAGCTATAGCTGAATTAAGTAAAAGAATTAATCAAAAGTAATTAATAACATTTGTTATTAATAATTAAAAGATTTACTGTGGATTACTTTTCAAAAAAAATATATTCTTAATACTGTGGATAACTACTGAATTTCAAAATTAGTTTATCCACAATTTATTTTACACAGAAATTGTTGATATCATTAGCCTAGAAGTACTTATCAACAAATCAACAGCCCCTACTACTACTACTACTAAATATTATTTAATTATCTAAGCTATTTATAGTAATTTTATATGTGTATAAGGAGGAGGATTTTTATATGAAATTCTTAATAGAAAAAAGCTTATTACAAGAAGCAATTTCAGATGTTCAAAAAGCTATTACAGGTAAATCAACATTGCCTATACTTCAAGGTATATATATCTCTGCAAAAGATGGGTTATTAACTTTAATTGGATCTGATATAGAAGTTAGCATAGAAACAAAAATACCAGCCAATATTATAGAAGAAGGCGAAGTGGTTCTTGACTCTAAAATATTTGGCGAAATTATAAGGAAACTACCTAACGATATAGTTGAAATAACTGAAATCAATAGTAATGAGGTAGAACTAAAGTGCCAAAAATCTAATGTTCAATTAGTATACCTAAATCCAAAAGAATATCCAACGTTACCGAGCATAGAAGAAGATGTGGTGCTATCTGTATCTCAAAAAACTTTAAAAAATATGATAAAATCAACCATTTTTGCTATTGCTCAAGATGATACAAGACCTATATTGACAGGGGTATTACTTCAAGTTAAAGAAAATAAACTAAATATGGTTGCACTAGATGGATTTAGAGTAGCCTTAAAGAGTGAATCCATGGATTGTAAATCTAATAAGGAATCAGTTATACCAGGAAAAACACTTAATGAAGTTTCTAAAATTCTTAAAGATACTGATGATGTTGTGCAAATTACATTTACAAAGAATCACATATTATTTAATTTTGGAAATACTAAAGTCATCTCTAGATTATTAGAGGGGGATTTTATTAAATATGAATCTATCATTCCTAAGGAGCATAATTTAAAAGTTACGGTTAACAGAAATGAAATTTTAGGTTGTATAGAGAGAGCTTCACTTATGGCGAAGGATGGAAATACTAATCTTGTAAAATTTGATATTTCTGATGATACCCTAGTTGTAACATCGAATTCTCAATTGGGAAAGGCTAGAGAAGAAGTTCAAATAATATTGCAAGGAGAGGGAATAAAAATTGCATTTAATTCTAAATATTTAATTGATGTGTTTAAAACAATGGAAGAGGAAAATATAACCATGGAATTTACATCTACGGTTTCTCCTTGTGTAATAAGAAATCAAGATAGTGATAACAGTGTTTATTTATTACTTCCAGTAAGAGTTGCTAATAATAATTAGGATGTGAGAAATATATGGTAGAAATAAAAATAGATACAGAATTTATAAAGCTAGACTCATTTTTGAAGTTTACTGGAGCTACTACCTTAGGGTCAGAAGCTAAATTTTATATACAAAATGAAGATGTTAAGGTTAATGGTGAAGTGGAAGTAAGAAGAGGAAGAAAGCTATATATAGGTGATAAAATAGAATTTCAAGAAGAAGAATATATTATTGTATAAAACGTTAGGCTGATAAGTATTTCAGCCTTTTGAGTTTTATAGTTATTATAATTAAGAGATTCAGCTATATTTATATTTTTACAGTAATTTTCACACTTAGAATGTATATTATGATATAATTTTAGGTGGGTGTTTTTATGTATGTTAGATATTTGAATTTAATAAATTTTAGAAATTATAAAAATGTGACCTTAGAATTATGTGATGGAACTAATGTTTTTCAAGGTGATAATGCTCAAGGAAAAACTAATATACTTGAGTCGCTATACTATTCGAGTGTTGGAAAATCACATAGAACTAATAAAGATAAAGAGCTTATATATTGGGACAGTAACGAGGCGTATATTAGTGCTTATGTGGTAAAAGAACGTTTAGATAAAAAAATAAATATAAAACTTTTTAAAGATGGGAAAAAAGCTATAAATATAAACTCAATAAAGATAACTAAGCTACAAGATATGGTAGGTGTTGTTAATGTAGTTATATTTTCACCAGAAGATTTAGATATTGTTAAGAATTCGCCATCATTTAGAAGGCGATTTTTAGATATTGAACTTTGCAAACTGGACAAAAAATACTACCATTATCTATCTTCGTATAAAAAAGTTTTAAATGAAAGAAACATTATATTAAAGAAATTTAGCGCTGACATAGATATGATAGATATATATGATATTAGATTAGCTGAATTTGGGAGTTACATAATAGCTCAAAGAATTAAGTATATAGAAAAATTAAATGAATTCTCTAAAAAAATTCACAACGATATAACTCAGGGAAGTGAGTTTATTAAATTTAATTATATAATGCAGCTTAAGGATATTGATAATCTGCAAGAAGAGTTATATAAACTACTTAAAAGTAATAGAAAAAAAGACCTAGAGAAAAAAATTACATCTGTAGGACCACATAGAGATGATTTTTCTATATTTATAAATGATATAGATGTGAAGATATTTGGATCACAAGGTCAGCAAAGAACCTCTGTTTTGACAATAAAATTTGCATCATTGCGAATAATAAAAGAATTAATAGGAGAATATCCATTATTATTACTTGATGACGTATTGTCTGAATTAGATACAAAAAGGCAAGAATATATATTGAGATCTATAAATGGAATTCAAACCTTAATAACATGTACAGGAATTACAGGAATAAAAAAATATTTAAAAGGTAATAACATGAAAATATTCAATGTTGAAAAAGGAAGCGTACAAGAAATAATGTGATGGAGTTAGGGGGAAATACTATGTTTTTACACTTAGGCGAAAGTATAGTTGTGCCAATTAAAGATATAATAGGTATTTTTGACATAGAATCTACTATGTATAGTCCAGACACTAGCCAGTTCATAAGGTTAGCAGAAGAAGATGGGTTTGTAGAACGTATAACTAGTGATAAACCTAAATCATTTATTATAGCTGAAGTAAACAAGAAGAGTAAGATTTATTTGTCACCTATATCATCATCTACTTTGTGTAAAAGGACTAATATGTCATACTGTGAACTTTAGGTTAAGTTAGGAGGATAGCTATGGTTAATAATGAAAAATATGATGAAAATCAGATACAAGTCCTTGAAGGACTTGAGGCAGTTAGAAAAAGGCCTGGAATGTATATTGGAAGTACTAGTATCAGAGGCCTACACCATTTAGTTTATGAGATTGTTGATAATAGTATAGATGAAGCATTAGCGGGTTTTTGTGAAAGTATACAAGTTATTATTCATAAAGATAACTCAGTTACAGTAATAGATGATGGAAGAGGAATGCCAGTAGGCATACACCCTAAAATGCATATACCTACAATTGAAGTTATAATGACAGTACTTCACGCTGGTGGAAAGTTTGGTGGTGGAGGATATAAGGTATCAGGAGGACTTCATGGGGTTGGAGCTTCTGTTGTTAATGCACTATCAGAGCTTTGTGAAGTTACAGTAAAAAGAGATGGTCATATATGGTATCAAAGTTTTTCAAGAGGTAAGACTGTTACACCTTTTGATAAAATCGGAAATACTGATGATCATGGAACAATAATTCACTTTATGCCGGATGAAGAAATATTTGAAAGTATTGAATTTGAATATGATACATTGTCTCAAAGATTAAGAGAGTTAGCATTTCTTAATAAAGGTATAAATATCAAAATTACAGATGAGAGATATGAGAAAGAAAATAAGTTTCATTATGAAGGTGGGATAAAATCCTTTGTAGAATACCTAAATAGAAATAAAGGAAAAATTCATAATGAACCAGTCTATATAGAAGGAATAAAAAATACAACTTCAGTAGAATTAGCATTTCAGTACAATGACACATATAACGAGAATTTATTTTCCTTTGCAAATAATATAGATACAGTTGAAGGCGGAACTCACTTAGTAGGTTTTAAGACAGCATTAACTAGAGTTCTTAATGATTATGCTAAAAAATTTGGATTTTTAAAAGAAAATGATAAAAATCTAAGTGGAGAAGATGTTAGAGAAGGGTTAACTGCAGTTATATCTGTTAAGCTTACAGATCCTCAGTTTGAAGGTCAAACTAAGACTAAGCTTGGTAATAGTGAAGTAAGAGGAATAGTAGAATCAATAGTAGGAGATGTTGTAGGTTCATTTTTAGAAGAAAATCCTACTGTTGGTAAAAGCATTATAGAGAAGGGTTTAAATGCAGCTAGAGCTAGGGAAGCAGCTAAAAAGGCACGTGAACTTACTAGAAGAAAATCAGTGCTTGAGAGTACAACTTTGCCAGGGAAACTTGCAGATTGTTCTTCTAAAGATCCATCTGAATGTGAAATTTATATAGTTGAGGGAGATTCTGCGGGTGGTTCTGCTAAGCAAGGAAGAGATAGGCGATTCCAAGCCATACTTCCCCTTAGAGGAAAGATAATGAATATAGAAAAGCAAAGACTTGATAAGATATTAGCATCAGATACAATTAGATCTATGATAACTGCATTTGGTGGAGGCGTTGGCAAAGATTTTGATGTATCAAGGATTAGATATGATAGAGTGATAATAATGACAGATGCCGATGTAGATGGTGCTCACATCAGAACACTACTACTTACATTTTTCTATAGATTTATGAGAGACCTTATAGACCTAGGACATGTATATATTGCACAGCCACCTCTTTATAAAGTTAAAAAGGGAAAGATTGAACAATATGCTTATAGTGATGATGAACTTGATAAGTTTTTAATGGAGATAGGTGGAAAAGATAGTAGTACAGATATACAAAGATATAAAGGTCTTGGAGAAATGAATCCAGAACAATTATGGAGCACAACAATGGACCCTTCAGGAAGAATATTATTAAAAGTAAGCGTTGAGGATGCAATGGCTGCAGATGAAATATTTACAATATTGATGGGGGATAAAGTAGATCCACGTAGAGAATTTATAAGAGAAAATGCTAAGAGAGTTAGCAATTTAGATATATAGTATTAGGCTATAGTAAAGGTAGGTGTAAATATGGACACTATAGATAAAATAATACCAGTTGATATAGAAAAAGAAATGAAAAAATCTTATATCGATTATGCTATGAGTGTTATTGTTGGAAGAGCATTACCCGATGTTAGAGATGGATTAAAGCCTGTTCATAGAAGAATTCTATACTCTATGCATGAGTTAGGAATAACTTATGAAAAAGGGTATAGAAAGTGTGCAAGAATAGTCGGAGATGTACTTGGTAAATATCACCCACATGGTGATAGCTCAGTATATGATGCGTTAGTTAGAATGGCACAAAATTTCTCAATAAGATATATGCTTGTTGATGGTCATGGAAATTTTGGTTCTGTTGATGGTGATGGAGCTGCAGCAATGAGATATACAGAAGCTAAGATGAGTAAAATTACAAGTCAAATGCTTCGAGATATTAATAAAGAAACGGTAGATTTTAAGCCCAACTTTGATGGAGAAGAAAAAGAGCCAGAAGTATTACCTGCAAGATTTCCAACATTGCTTGTAAATGGATCTTCAGGTATAGCCGTTGGTATGGCTACTAATATTCCGCCTCATAATCTTACAGAAGTTATAAATGCAGTAATTATGCTTATTGATAATCCAGATGTTACTGTATCAGACTTTATGTCTGAGATTAAAGGACCAGACTTCCCTACTGGAGGAATAATACTTGGAAAGAGTGGAATTAGAAGTGCATATGAAACTGGTAGAGGAAAGGTTCTAGTTAGATCAAAAGCTGAAATAGAAGAGCATAAAGGTAGAAATAGAATAATAGTTACAGAAATACCTTATATGGTAAATAAAGCAAATCTTATAGAATCTATAGCAAATTTAGTTAAGGAAAAGAAAATAGATGGAATATCTGATTTAAGAGACGAATCAGATAGAGATGGAATGAGAATTGTTATAGAATTAAAAAGAGATGCTAATGCAAATGTTGTTTTAAATAGACTTTATAAACATACGAAGATGCAAGACACTTTTGGTATCATTATGCTTGCATTAGTTGATAATGAACCTAAAGTACTTAATTTAAAACAAATTTTAACACATTATTTAAATCACCAAAGAGATGTAATAACAAGAAGAACTATTTTTGATTTAGACAAAGCTAATGCTAGAGCTCATATTCTTGAGGGATTAAGAATTGCACTTGATCATATAGATGCAGTTATATCTTTAATTAGGGCGTCTAAAACAGCTCAAGAAGCTAAAGAGGGATTAATTGAAAAGTTTAATCTTTCAGAAAAGCAAGCACAAGCTATTTTAGATTTAAAATTGCAAAGATTAACAGGTCTGGAAAGAGATAAGATTGAAGATGAGTATAATGAACTAATGAAAACAATAGCTTATCTACAATCAATACTTAATAGTGAAGAAATTCTACTTAACATCATAAAAGATGAATTAATTGAAATAAAGACAAAGTATGGCGATGATAGAAGAACTCTTATAGAAAAAAATCCTTATAGCTTTGAGGATGAAGATTTAATTGATGATGATGATATAGTAATAACATTAACCCATGGAGGATATATCAAGCGTCTACCAGCTGATACCTATAATGCTCAAAAAAGAGGTGGAAGAGGTATTCAAGGGGTTACTACTAAGGAAGATGATTTTGTAGAGCATATTTTAATAACACCAACTTTAAATAATATACTATTCTTTACAAACAAAGGAAAGGTATATAAATTAAAGGGATATGAAATCCCAGAAGGTGGCAGAACTGCTAAGGGAACTAATATTGTTAATATGCTACCACTAGATCCAGATGAAAATATACAAGCAGTTATGTCTATAAGAACCTTTGATAGTGATAATTATCTCTTAATGGGTACTAAATCAGGAATGGTTAAAAAGACATCATTAGATAAGTTTGAAAACATTAGGAAGAATGGACTTAATGCTATTAACTTAAAAGAAGATGACGAAATTGTTGGAGTTAGAATAACTAAAGGTGATGATGAAGTATTATTTGTCACTAAGTATGGATACTCTATAAGGTTTAGTGAAAAAGAAGTTAGAAATATGGGAAGAACTACTACAGGGGTTAAGGCTATAACATTAAGAGAAGATGATATAGCTGTATCAATGATAATAGCAAAACCAGACGAAGAACTTCTTGTAATTAGTGAAAAAGGATTTGGTAAACGAACAGCTATAGAAAACTACACACTTCAAAGAAGAGGTGGAAAAGGAATCAAGACCTATAAGATATCAGAAAAGACAGGTAACGTGGTTAGTGCTAGGGTAGTTAGAGATGTAGATGAAATTATGTTAATTAACAGTAATGGTATAATAATAAGAATTAACGTTAGTGATATATCTACAACTAGTAGAAATGCTATGGGAGTTACTCTTATGAAAACCGGAGAAGATGTAAATATAGTAGCTGTTGCAAAAATTAACTATAATAGTGAAGAAGAAAAGAATGAGGATAAACAAATGTCTATAGATGGAATTGTAGACAATGAAAATAACTTATCAGAAAACTTAGATGAAAGTGATGATTTAGAAGAGAGTAATGAACTTGAAGAAAGTAATGATAAGACTTTAGAGTAAATTGATTAATTTATTATCAAATAGAAAAGGATTTTCTTAAAATGGAATTATCTATTTTAAGAAAGTCCTTTTCTTTTGTTTTGCAATATGTAAATTCATATATATTGTTAATTTAAATATAGGTAAAATATCCTATGTATATTATTATCGATTCAAATAATACAAACACATATCCAAGTGTATCAATACATGAATAGTTAAGGAAAATAATGAATTTTAAAGATAGATAGTTATAAATTTAATTAATGGTATTTAATTATAAATAATTTACTAAATAATCATGATAAGATATGTTTTGTCGCTGAGCGATACAATGACAGTTAAACATCAAATCAAAATTAAAAGTTTTTGAAAAGTTGTTGACAATATAAAGTTTATGTAGTAAACTAAAAAAGTCGTTAATAGTAAGCGATAAATTAAATGGTCTTTGAAAATTAAACAGAGAAAAAGGTAAAACCAGTTAATTCCGATAGAGAAATCTATCAAATAAATGACTTAACAAGTCAGCGAAAAAAGAGCATAGCTCAAA
>NZ_JBQHQR010000026.1:0-15182 GCF_052067195.1 Clostridium sulfidigenes
ATTATGCTTTTGATGGATACACCCGTTCCCATACCGAACACGAAGGTTAAGCATCAAGAGGCCGATAGTACTGCACGGGAAGCTGTGTGGGAGGGTAGGTTGTTGCCAGGTTTTTAACGTGGCTCGATAGCTCAGTCGGTAGAGCAGAGGACTGAAAATCCTCGTGTCGCTGGTTCGATTCCTGCTCGAGCCACCAAGAATCTAGATTTTATAATCTAGGTTCTTTTTTTATTGGGTTTTTATAACTAATATAAGCTATAGTATAAATCAATTAAATTTTATTTATTTTAGGATTTTGGATAATTATTCTATTAATATAAAATATAAGAATACGATAATTAAGTAATGGAGTTTGATAGGAGTGAGAGTATTATGGTAGATAGGACATATCTTGATACTGAAAAACTTGCAATTTATGAAAACAGGAAAGTTAAAAAGCTTAATAAATCAAATAGAATTAATGATGATTTAAATAATAACAAGAATAAAAATTTTAAGGAACAATTAAATAAATTTAAAAAGCAACCAACTAAAGATAATATAAAAAAAGTAGACAAAGATAATGAGCCAGAAGGAGATATTATAGTGGCCGAAAGTCTAATTGATTTAATGAATGAGAATAGAATAATAACTGAAGTTGTAAGAGAAAAGTTATTAAATAATCCAGAAGTTAGAGAGTATATAGATAGAGAAGAAGAAATTTTAAATACCATTATAAATAAATAAGGAGATAAAGAAAATGAAAATAAATGCAATGGGAATAAACATATCACAAAATAATAATATTAACAAAACAAGTGCATTGTTTAAAAATATTAAAGTGGATGAAGAGAACAAAGAAAGTAAAAGTTTGAAATTCAATAATAAAAATAATCAAAATGAGCTACTTAATAATTTTGAAAAGATAAAGCAAGAATTATTGCACCAAAAGGAAGCTTTAAGAGAAAAGCAGATGAGTCCAGAAGAAAAAAAGTATAAGATGGAAGAAATAAATAGTAAAATCCAAGAAGTAGAGGCTCAAATACAACAATTATTAATGAATGAGAAGCAAAAAGAAATAGACAAGAAAAAAGAGGAACTTGAAGCAAAAAAAGTAGAAGCAGAAAAGAATAAAGTAAATGAGGATGAAGTAAACGATGGAGTTATAATATCTGCTAGTTTGAATGAACTAATAGAGATAAGTCATTCTACTGAATATATAAATAGATTAAAAGAGATAAAAAATAGATTAAAAGTTGAATCAGGATATATTAAGCCCAATGAAAATTCTAATTCGTATAATAATAAAAAATTAACTAGCTTAAGTAAAGGTATATTGAATATAGAATCTAAGATATCCAATGAGATAGGAAATATAAATAAAAATGCTAATAGGATGAAGGATAAAATTAAGAATGAAATTGATAAATTAGAAAACAATGAAAATGAAGAGAAAAAAGCTGAAGAAGAATTACAAAAAAAATAAATATAATTATAAATGTAGATAGGTTATATAAATAAAACTTATCTACATTTTTTTATAAATATATATTTTATATAGATTTTTATAAAATTATTTCGTAAATAAATTGTAAGTAATATATAAATAAATTGTAATGTATTTGTAATAAATTTACTAATTAAACTATGTTAAAATTAAACATGTAGTAAATAAAAATAAATAAAAATAAATATATTCAATTTAAACTAAATATATTTATAGATTAGAAATAAATAATAGATGTTTTTAGATTAATTAGGGGGTAAATTAATGATTTTAAAAAATAAATTAATAAAATCCAGGTTCATACTGACTATATTAAGTATAATTTTTATATATAATATTTTAAATTTCAATATAGCAAGTGCAATAGATAATAAATATAACATAAATTTAAAGGCTTCTTATGGGGTAGATGGAAGATATAAAATTAATAGTAAAACTCCTATCAATTTAGTGATTACAAACAATGGGGTGGAGTTTCAGGGGAAGATACAAATTGAAACATTGGTTCCAGATACAAATAAATATGATTTAAATACTGAAAGTATAAATATTGCTGAAAATACAACTAAGAGCTTGTGGTACAACATAAATATTGTGAATAAGTTTAAAGTAAGGTTAATTACAGATAATAATGAAGTTATACATGAAGAAACAATCAATGTTAATAAAGGAAGATTAAATGATGGAGATATATTAGTAGGTGTATTGACTGATGATTTTAATGGTTTAAATTATATATCTAATATTAATGTCAATATGAATAATAATCCTGATAGGGGGAATAAAAAGTTAATTCCAGTTAGTATATCAGAAGAAGTTATAGAGAAAAATTCTAAGTTTTTAGATGTTATTGATATGATAATTATAAATAATTATGATACGCTAAAATTAACAGAGGATAATATAACTAATTTAAATCAATGGGTATCTAATGGAGGAATTTTAGTAGTTGGTACGGGAGAAAATTATAAAAAGGTTATAGGTGGTATTAATAATAAAATTATAAATGGTACTTTTTCTGAAGCCATATCACGGGACATGAGTATTGGAGAAGGTAATTTAAATGTATTAGCAGTGAAAATGAATATCGAAGATTCTATGAGCTTGTTTGAGGATAATAATTTTATAAGCAAGGTTATTAAGAAAAATGGACAGGTTATTGTATTTCCCTGGGATTTAGCTACAGAAAAGATTTCAAAATCAAGTGAAAATAATTTAGTATGGGGAGAAATAACATCAGATTTTAATAATAAAATTGACAATGGTCGAGAAGGATTTTGGAATTTAAATTCATTATTAAGTACAGTTAAGGATATAGGTCTGCCATCTTTTCAGCTTATGATAATACTTTTTATAATATATATATTAATTATAGGTGTACTAATCTATATTGTATTGAAGAGGCTAAATAAAAGAGATTATGTATGGTTATTAATACCGATAATATCTATTGGGTTTACAGTTCTTATATATTTTATAGGTAGTAATTCAAGGGTACAAGACATTATAGCGAATAAAGTAAATATTGTATCAGTAGATTTAGATGGACAGACAAAGATCGAGAGTTATCTAGGGGTGTTAACAGCCAAAAGTAGAAAAGTAGTAATAGAAGAACCAGAAGATATAAATCTAAATCTCATAGAAAATACCAATGACTATTATAGATATAATAATAATTATAATAGCAATGAAAATGCAACTATGAGATTAAATATGATAAAAGAAGGGGATAAGACATACTATAATTTTGGTGAAGTGTCTTCATTTAGTCCGGAAGTTTTTCAGGTTAGTAATTTTAATACTACCTTTGAACCATTGGAGCAGGAATTGAAATTTTATAGTGGTAAGCTAACGGGATATATTACCAATAACTTAGGGTGTGATATTAAAAAGTTAGTGGTTATGACTCCATATAAAATATGGGATTTGGGAAGTTTAGCTAATGGTGAAAAGATATCTGTAGAGGATAGTGATAAATTTACCTCAGCATTAAATATGTGGGAAATAACTAATAAAATTAGAGATGATAATTATAATAATGGTAATAAAAATAAAGATAATAAAAAGTATGAGTTAAGAACTTGTGAGTTATTGGATTATTTATATAATAACTCTATGTATGATAATAATAAAAATACTTCTAAACTAATTGCGGTTACAGAAAAGGAAGTAGAATATGAGTTAAAAGTAAATGGTAAAGCTCCTTTGAATAAAAATGATACTATATTCATAAATGATATAAATATAAGTTATAAGTCAGAAGATGGCACTATAGAATATCCATATGGTTATTTTGTACCGTATATAATGGAACAAAGTAATGTAGATGGACATTATGACCCTAATGAAAGAACAATAAGTGGAAACTTGGAATTAATACTTAGTTATCAATTACAAGAAGAAGATGTAGTTATAGAAAGTATTAATTTTCAAAAGAATTACTCTCAAGGTAGTTCCAAAATGAAGGGTGAATATAAAATTTACAATTACAAGATTAAGGATTATGAAGTATTAAATTTTGATGATGAGTTAAGCATAACTAACATAGAAGACTACATCTTAGATGGAAATATTAAAATTAAAATTCATGGTAATAATGAAGAGTGGACTAGAATTCCGGATATTTCTGTGAAGGGTAAGGTGAAGTAGATGTTAACTATAATAAATCTTGAAAAGTTTTATGGTAAATATAAAGCAGTTAATGGATTAGATATGCATCTAAAAAAAGGGGATATATTTGGATTTATTGGTCCTAATGGAGCAGGAAAAAGTACAACTATGAAAATCATTGCTGGGCTATTACCTGCTGATGGTGGAGAAATATATGTAGATGGGATAGATGCTTTAAAAGATAATAAAAAGTTAAAAGAAAAAATCGGATATATGCCTGATTTCTTTGGGTCTTATGAGAACCTAAAAGTTATAGAGTATATGGAGTTTTATGCATCTATTTATGGAATTGTAGGAAAAGAATCAAAAGATTTGATAATGGATTTACTAGAATTAGTTAACTTAGAAGAAAAAAAACATGCCTATGTAGACGGATTATCTAGAGGAATGAAACAAAGACTTTGCCTTGCAAGAAGTTTAGTTCATAATCCAGAGCTGTTAATTCTTGACGAACCAGCTTCAGGAATGGACCCTAGATCTAGATTTGAGATGAAGGGTATTTTGAAAAATCTCAAAGACATGGATAAGACAGTTATCATAAGTTCTCACATACTCTCTGAAATGAATGAAATTTGTACATCAGTTGGAATTATAGAAGAAGGTAATTTGATATACTCCGGTGGTATAAATAACTTACTAAGCAGAATGAGTAGTAATAATCCATTAAAAATAATAGTAAGAGATAAAGTTAAGGAATCAAAGGTTATACTTAGTGAACTTCCATATATAACAAATATAAAGGAAAATTCAAAAGAACTTACAGTTTTTTTCAATGGAGGAGAAATAGAAATATCTAATACTATTAAGGCTTTGGTATTAAAGGATATACCTATTGTTTCTTTTACTCAAGTAAGTGAAAATTTAGAGGATGTATTCATAAAGATTACTGAAAAAGAATCGAAGTAGGGGGAAAGAATTATGAAAATTAATCCTATATTGAAGAATGAAAGCAAGGTAGGAGTTAGAACCTTCAGATTTAATTTAATGGTTATGTTATATGTAGGGATACTTTCAATAGTAGCTATGTGGGCTTATTTTATTATAAATAGTGATAAATATGGTATGGGAATAGATTTAAGTAAATTTACAATACTAAGTTTTGCTTTAGCTTGTGGGCAAGCGGTGTTATTGATGTTTATAGTACCAGTACTTACAGCTACATCAATCACAGGAGAAAGAGAAAGGCAGACATTAGATATTTTACTCTCAACCAATCTGTCACCTATGAAAATAGTTTTAGGAAAATTAATGTCAACTGTAACAAAAGTTGCTTTATTAATTATTAGCACTATGCCAATATATGCTATAAACTTCTTAGTTGGAGGTACTAGTTTTAAAGAATTAATTATGTTAACACTATTTTTTATAAGTACAACTATATATGTGGGATCTATAGGAATATTTATGTCTACTGTATTTAAGAGTTCAAAATCGTCAACGGTGGCAAGTATATTAACGGTTTTATTTATTGTAATTGGAACTATTATAATAGGTTTTGTTGTGATTAGTAGAGATTATTATGATGCATTATCTAATAATACAATATCAACATTTACAATAAATCTACCATTTTGGTTGTATATTAATCCAACTATTGAGTTTATATATATTCTAATTAAACAGAATGGAATTTTATACTTTGCTCCTGATTTAATAAACTATATGAATTTAAATAAAATATTTGTTATATCTTTAATAAATCAAGGAATAGTAACATTATTGCTAATATTACTTTCAGCATGGAGATTAAATCCAGTAAGAAAATCAATTATTAAGGTGAGAAGATGAACAATATAGATAAACAAATTTCAAAGTTTATAAAGAAAGGTGGAAAAAGAATAAGGCTAAATGTATTTATAGAGAATTTACTAGTGTCACTAATAGTGTCATTAAGTATTTCCTCTATGGCAAGTATATTAGGGTTATTTATACCCATATACAATTTATTTGAAATATGCTTTATTATATTCACTATATCTATTAGTATTTATATATTTATATATTTGTATAAGCTTAGACCAGATAATAAAAAGGTAGCTCTTAAGCTAGATTCTAAGGGTCTTAATGAGAGATTAATTACTTCATTAGAATTAATAAATAAGGATGACAACATATCAAATGCACAGAAGGAAGATACCATAGAGGTAATAAGAGAAATTAAGATTTCAAAAATTACTCCTTTTCACATAAAAAGAAAGAATTTATATAGTTTAATAGCTATTTTAACAGTTTTGATTATAATTTTATGTATTCCCACTACTGCTAAAAACCAAGCTAGAGAGATTAGAAAGATGAAGAAGTTTAATAAAGAAGTAATAGAAAAAATAAAGGATGAGAAAAAGGACACTAAGGGTAGTGAGGAGTTATTAAAGGATGATAAGTTAGATATAGTAAAGGAATTAGATAAGTCTATAGATGAAATAAAGAAGAGTAAAAGTAAAATAGATACAGAAAAAGCTCTAAATAAGCTGGAGAAAAAACTAGATAATATAGAGAAAAATTTAGATAGTATGGATAGTAAAGAAAAAATACAGAATATTTTGAAAAAATTAAATTTAAACAAAGAACAAACAAGTGAAAAATTAGCTATTTTAAATAAAATAGCTAAGGAGTTATCTAAAATTGACAAAATGAAAGAGCTTAGTGAAGCTATAAATTCTCAGGATGGAGATAAAATTAAAGAAGCTTTAGATAAATTAGGGGAAGATTTAAAGAATTTGAAAGATGAAGATAAAGAAGAAATTTCAAATAATCTTGAGAATATATCTGCTAATATAGCAGATGAAAATTTAAAAGGTGCATTATCCTCTACAGCAGCATCCATTAGTAGTGGGAATATAGATCTTAGTAAGTTACAAAATGCTTTGATAAGTTTAAGTAAGGATTCTATCAATGCTGATAATGGAGATAATAAAAATGGTACTGGGGCACAAAATAATCAAAGTGGAAATGGAACAAATGGCCAAGGGAATGGTAACGGCAATGGTATAGGTAATGGAATGGGAAATGGTAGTGGTTCAGGAAATGGAAGTGGATGGGATACTGGAAATAAAGAAAATGGAGAAGGAAAGCTTAACAATGGTGAAAAAGTATTTCTTCCAAATAGAAGTACAGGTACTGATGATAATTTAAAAGGAAATATATCAGAAGGTGGAAATTCTCAAAGTATCACTACAGAGAATGGAGTAAACATAGCTGGAGATTCTATAGACTATGAAAAAATCATTCATGAATATTCTAATAGTGAGATAGTAGGACTTAAAAATAAATCAATACCAAAGTCGCTGCAAGATTTAATAAAAAAATACTTTGAAGAATTAAAATAAGGATGAGGTGGAAAATGGAGATAAATAAACAATTAATAGAAGATACTGTAGAGAAAATAAATAAGTGTGAAATTGAAATATCTAAGGGGATCATAGGTCAAAAGGATGTAATAAGAAAGGTTTTAATAGGAATTTTATGTGGAGGAAATATACTTCTAGAAGGGGTACCAGGACTTGGAAAAACTCAACTAGTTAAAACTATTTCTAAGGTCTTAAAGCTAAGTTTTTCTAGAATTCAATTTACACCGGATCTTATGCCGGCTGATGTAGTTGGAACAAACCTTATTGTTAAGGATAAAGAAGAAACTAAATTTAAATTTGAACAAGGCCCTATATTTGCCAATTTAGTTTTAGCAGATGAAATCAATAGAGCTACTCCTAAGACTCAATCAGCTCTTTTAGAAGCCATGCAAGAAAAAACTGTTACCGTAGGAAGAACCACATATAATTTACCTATTCCATTTATGGTTTTAGCTACACAAAATCCAATAGAGATGGAGGGAACTTATCCTCTTCCAGAAGCTCAGATGGATAGATTTTTATTTAAGTTAAAAGTCGATTTTCCATCCTTAAATGAGTTAAAGGACATTATGGATATTACTGTTACTAATAACAATGTAGATTTGAAAGGTATACTCACAGGTGAAGATATATTGGCTATGAGGTCTATTGTAAGAGAAGTACCTATGGCAGAGGCAGTTAAAGAATACGCGCTAAAACTCATATTAGCAACTCATCCTGAAAGTGAATATTCTAATGATTTTGTAAAAAAGTATGTTGAAGTAGGAGCAAGTCCAAGGGGAGCTCAAGGTCTTTTTAATGGTTCTAAGGTAGAAGCTATTTTAAAGGGTAGACTTAATGTGGCCTTTGAAGATATAAATGATATTGCATATGCAGTGTTGAGACATAGAATATTCCTTAATTTTGAAGCTGTATCAGAAGGTATAACTACTGATATGGTTATTAAAGAAGTTATTAAAAGTTTGAAGGTTATATAAAATGAACAGGAAATTTGATAAAGAATTTTTTAAAAAACTAAATAATATTAGTATAAAATTAAATCTTAAGTTATCCAAAGGAACTCAAGGAGGGCGGAAGTCTAAAGCTAGAGGAACTTCAGTAGAGTTCTCAGATTTTAGAGAGTATGTTCATGGGGACGATTTTAGAAGGGTAGATTGGAATGCTTATGGAAGATTTGAAAAATTATTTGTAAAACTTTTTATGGAAGAAAGAGAAGGTAACTTTAGTATATTTATAGATTGTAGCAAATCTATGGATTTTGGAGAATTTAATAAAGGAAACATGGCCTTAAAAATAGCAGCATCCTTAAGTTATATTGCTATTAATAATCTTGATAGGGTAAGAATTAGTGTGTTAAAGGAAGAGGGAACTGAACTATTTAACAGGTCAAGGGGAAAAGAATCTTTTATAAAGATTATAGATGGCTTAGAAAGCTTAGAGTTTAGTGGTAAAACAAACCTGAAATCAACTATATTAAAAAATAGATTTACTAATATAGGTATGTCTATTCTAATATCGGATTTTTTAATTTCTAATGGAGAAGAAGAAATAGAAGAAATAGTGAAGTATCTTACTTATAAAAAACAACAGGTTGTATTTATACAAATATTATGCAAAGAAGAAAGAGAACCTGAGATTATGGGAACTAAGAATATTATAGATATGGAAACTAAGGAGGAAGCTAAAGTATCAATAACACCAAAGATATTAAAATTATATAAATCTAGGATAAAAGAACATGAGAATATGTTAAAAAACATAGTTAAAAAGTATGGTGGAGCTTTTATAAAGGTAAATTCGGAAGAGGATATAGAAAAAATAATTTTAACAGATTTATTTAATCATAAACTTTTAGGGTAAGGAGGAAATTTATGAGCTTTTTGAATATATGGCCATTATTTTTTTTAGTAACCATACCCTTTTTAATTTTATTATATATTTTAAAGGAAAAATCTGAGGATCTCTCAGTATCATCGTTAATATTTTGGCAAGAAATATATAAAACACTAGAAGTTAATAGTCCTTTTGAAAAATTAAAGAAAAATATTATGTTATTCCTCCAAATATTGATTGCATTATTAATTATATTAGCTCTTATGAATCCATTTATAAGATTTTGGGGTAAGGAATATACTGATTTAATAATAGTAATAGACAACTCAGCTAGTATGTTAGGTATAAATAAGGAGGAAACCTGTATCAATAGAGGAAAAGCTATAGCTAAAGAATATATAGAATCTGCTACAAATGGCACAAAGATATCTATTATTACATCAAATAAGGATGTGGAGGTATTAGTTACAGCATCAGAAAATAAGGACTTAGTTAAAGATAAAATTGACAGCATAACTAAAAGTTTTAGTCCAGGGGATTTAAAGGGTTCTATAAAATTAATTGAATCAATGACTAAAGAGCTAAAAAATTATGAGGTGTTATTTATAACTGATGAAGAGTTAGACATAGGAGATATAAATGGAAGAATAGTTTATTTAGATAAAAACAAATCTAATATATCTATAGATAATATTGCTCATAAAATAGAAGATGGAAAGGTATCAATAATATCAACCATAACAAATAGAGGAAATGATGATTATAGTGGGGATTTTTATCTTTATGGGGAAAAGGAATTACTAGAAGCTACTTCCATAGAATTAAAAAAAGGAGAAGAGATTACACTTAATTTTAATATAGAAGATACTGATATAGATTACTTAAAAGGTGAAATATCAGGAAAGGATGCCATATTAGAAGATAATACATTTTATCATGTAATGAAGAATAATGATGATAAAAAAGTATTGCTTGTAAGTAATAAAAATGTTTTTTTGGAGAAAGCATTATCTGTAGTTAGTAAGGCAGATGTAATAAAAACTAATGATATAAGTAATATATCTGAAAAGGATAGATATAATTTATATATTTTTGATGGCATGTTAGGTGAATATATGCCTCAGGATGGTAATATTTTAATAGTTAATCCAACAGAAAATAATTTATTTAGTGTATTAGGTGAACAAGCTGGTGGAGAAGCTGTGGTAGTTAGTGAAGATATACCTAAATACCTTCAGAATATGACTTTTATAGCATCTAAAATAAAGAAGACTGAAATGCCGTCATGGGCAAAGTCTTTAATAAATATAGGAGATAAATCTGTATTATTTCTCGGGAAACATAATAATCAGAAAGTTGCTGTAGTAAATTTTGATTTTCATGATACTGATTTACCACTTAAAGCAGAGTTTCCTATGCTTATTGATTATATATGTGAAGAGCTTATAGATAGAAATATAGTTAATAGTAATTATATTGGTGGCGAGGATATAAAAATAAATGGAAGCTTTGCATATGATGAATTAATTTTAACTACTCCCAGTGGAAGAGTGCATACTATAGAGAATGATAGTATATTAAAGGAAAATTTAGAGCTTGGAGTTTATGCTATAGAAGATAATAATCATAGTTTTAATGAAATATTCTCTATTAATTTTCCATCTATTGAGGAAGGAAATATAATGGAGGATACTATAGAGGATATAGAAGCTAGATCAAATAACAAGGGTAGCATTAAAGGAATGTTAAATATAACACCTTATATAATAAGTTTAATTATGCTTTTAATTATTGTGGAATGGGTTTTGTATAAAAAGGGATATTAAAGTATATATTAAAAATTAATTTTTTATAGCTATATAATCATTAGAAAGGGGGGACTGGAGTGAACTTTGAAATTGAAAAAGTATATTTGTTATTTTTAATACCACTAATTTTCATGGTAATGTACTTGATATCTAAAAAGATTAAATTTAAAGACAAGGGTATTAGTTTTATTAATATAAATAGGTTTATTATTATAACAATATTTATACTTGCTATGTGTAACATAAGTATAAGTATTAAGACAAAGGATTCATCAACCATATTTTTATTGGATTTATCTCATAGTATGAGTAATTATAAAGGTGAAATAAAGGAATTTGTAAAAAGTGCTATAGAAGCTTCACCATCAAATAATAAAATAGGAATAGTTACTTTTGGTGAAAATCAAGAAATAGAACAGTTCCTTACCTACTCTAAAAGCTTTAATGATATTCAAACTTCTCCAATTGGTAATACTACTAATATAGAAGAAGCAATAAAATTTTCTTTAAGCATGTTTAAAGATAGTGACTATAAGAGAGTAGTTTTAATTACAGATGGAAAAGAAAATCAAGGTGATATATTAGAAACGTCCACTTATTTTAAGGATAATAAAATTGATTTTCAAGTATATAAAGTAGATAGTGAACAAGTAGAAGATGTATATATAGAAGATATAGATATACTCGACAAAGTAGCTATAGGAGAAGAATTTTCTGTAACCGTAAATATTAAATCTAATATTAAGACAAAATCAAAGATATCGGTATATTCAGGAAGAGAAAAAAAAAGTGAAAAAGAAATTGATATAGAAAAGGGCGATAATACATTTTTATTTAAAGATATTCAACATAAAGGTGGGTTTAAACCATATAAAGTAGTTATAGATCCAGAAAATGATGGAATTTCATATAATAATGAATATACAACATATACTAATATAGTTTCAAAACCAGAGATTTTAGTAATACAAGGAAAAATTGGTGAAGGAAAGGGACTTGAAGAAAATCTAAAGACCATAGGTAGTAGTTATACTATGATAAATCCTAGTACTGCACCTAGATCTATAAATGAACTTATAGAATATAAGGGAATATTTCTTTGCAATACCCATGTAGACGATTTACCTAAGGGTTTTTTAGATAATGTGGAAAGTTATGTGAAAGATTATGGTGGTGCAGTTATAACTACAGGGGGAGATAATTCTTATGCTTTAGGAGGATATAAGAATTCGGTTTTTGAAGAGATACTTCCTGTTAGCTCTGATAAAAAAGGTAAAAATGAAATTCCGGAGATATCTTTAACGTTGGTATTAGATAGATCTTCTAGTATGCTGTCTTCAGATCAAGGAAGTTTTAGTAAAATTAGTTTAGCAAAAGAGGCTGCAATTAGATCCCTAGATAATTTAAGAGAAACTGATAATATAGGTGTAGTAACTTTTAATACAGAATATAGCTGGGCAGTACCTATGCAAAAGCTATCTAACAAAGATACGGTTTCTGATAAAATTAATAGTATTATAGCTGAAGGTGGAACGTCTATATATTCAGCGCTAAATGAAGCTTATAACAAGCAAAAAGAAAGTAGTGCAAAAATAAAACATATAATACTATTAACAGATGGACAAGATGGTATGGGAGAAAATGAATATAAAGCTTTAATAAATGATATTAAGAAGGATAAAATGACTTTATCTACAGTGTCTATAGGTACTGATAGTAATAATCAATTGTTAGAATGGCTTAGTAATAATGCTGGGGGGAGGTACTATCATAGTGATATATATACAGATGTACCAAGAATATTTGCAAATGAAATATTAATATCTACTGGGGAATACTTAATAAATGAAGAATTTACTCCTAAAGTATCTGCTCATCATGATATTTTGAATAATGTTATAGATGAAGGGAAATTTCCACATCTTTTTGGTTATGTAGGTACTTCTATAAAAAATACAGCTATAGAGATAATGACTTCTCATATGGATGAACCAGTTTTAGCAGCATGGCAATATGGTATTGGTAGAGTAGTAGCATTTACTTCAGATGTAAATGGTCAATGGAGTAAAGATTTATTAGCATTTGAAAAAACACCACAACTTTTTAGTAATATAATATCATGGACAATGATTGATTATGATAATAGTGGAAATTTAAGTATTACACAGGAAGGAAGTATTGCCAAAGTACAATATGAGACTAGCAATCATGAGGATAATAAGAAGGTTAAAGGAGCGTATACCTTTGAAGGAAACACTACGTCAGAATTTGAACTAAAACAAGTATCACCTGGTAAATATGAAGGAAATGTACCTATGAGTGAATTGGGATTCTATAGTTTTAACATTACTGAAGAGTTACAAGGTAAGATTATAGCTAGTCAATTAGGAGGGTTTGCATATCAATATTCTCCCGAATATAAATTTCAAGAACAATCTAATAGTTTATTAGCTTTAGTAGAAGATACTGAAGGAAAAATTATAAATTCTGTAGAGGATATATATGAGATAAAGAGCAATAAAGGCCATACTAAAAGAAATATAACTAATTTATTATTAATAACAGCTATGTTATTGTTTTTATTTGATATAACTTATAGAAGGTTAGGTTTAAAGAGGTATATAAATAAGAAGCTCTTTTATAACATTAAAGAAAAGATATATGCAAGTAAAATAGAACAATACAAAGAAGAAAATAATACTATAAAAGCAAAAAAGATAGGTAGTTTAACTAAGAAAAATAAAGAAGAAGAAAATATATTTAAAAAAGAAATTATAAAAACAGATCTAGAAGAAAAAAAGCTAGATATAAAACAGGAAAAAACTAATATAAAGCGTATAAGCATATATAAAGATAGACTTAATAGGGATAAATCCAAAAATCAAAATGGGGGGCTTAACACAGGTGAGTTATTAAAAAAGAAGCGTGAGAGAAATGAAGATTAAAAATATATGTTTAAATTAAAAATGAGCAACCCTTTTATTGTAAGTGAAAGGGTTGCTCATTTTAATTATATATAAATAGTTAGATGTTTTGTTAAAAATATGTTTTAAATGATATATCTATACTAAATTTTCTTTAATGAAGTTAACTACTGTATCTACATGGCCTGGAACTTTAACTTTTCTAAATTCTTTAACTATGTAGCCATCTTTATTTATTATGAAAGTACTTCTTTCTATTCCAATAGTCTTTTTACCATACATATTCTTTTCTTTTAGAACATCATATAATTGACAAACAGATTTATCTTCATCAGCTAACAAAAGAAAGTTAAGTTCTTGTTTCTCAATAAACCTTTCATGAGATTTAACACTGTCTTTACTAATTCCAATAATTACTGTATCTAATTCATCTAATATTTCTTTGCTATCTCTAAAGTTTATAGCTTCATTTGTACAACCTTGGGTATTATCTTTTGGATAAAAGTATAATACTATATTTTTGCCTAAGAAGTCACCAATTGAGTGAGTATTGTTATCACTACCTATTAAAGAAAAGTTTGGAGCTTTTTTTAATTGTAATGTATCATTCATTATTATCATCCTCCTAAAGAAAGTTAATACTAATAATTAACTAATATCTATTATTAATATTATAACATTAATGGGGATTAAAATATACAAAAAGTCTAGAAAAAAGGATTAATATACATATATAGTAAACATATATAAGGATACTTGTCCTGGTGTATCAGTACAAGAAAATAGAAGTATGTTGGTGAAAAATATAGGAATATATGAATATTATCTAGCTAATAGGTAAATAATGAAATTGAATCTATTTAAGATCATGATAAGATAAGTCTTGTCGCTGAGAGATGCGGCAGAAAACAACAAGAAATTAAGAAAAAAACTTCTTAAAAAAATGTTGACAGATAAGAGATTATCTAGTAGAATAGTAAGAGTCGTCGGAAGTAATCGATGATAATGAAAACCAAATGGTCTTTGAAAATTAAACAGAGAAAAAGGTAAAACCAGTTAATTCCGATAGAGAAATCTATCAAATAAATGACTTAACAAGTCAGCGAAAAAAGAG
>NZ_JBQHQR010000027.1:0-14338 GCF_052067195.1 Clostridium sulfidigenes
ATTTTAAACCATAAATTCAATATATTTAAATATGTTTCTTTTTTCTTATATCGCTATCCTAAGAATTAGTGAGATATAAAGAGAATATTAAAGAATAAAGAGGAAGTTGTTGGCACCGTGGGGGTTTGTGGGTTTTTTGAATATTTTTATTCATTAAATGAATAGAAATTTATATTAAATTAAGTGGAGGAGAAAAATCATAATATGAATTATTTATCAGGGTTTACTGTAATTTTAACTTGTTGTTTTACATTACACTGTTTTTATGAACTTATGTTTTCAATGCATTTATGTGATAGGGATAGTATTAATAACAATTCTATAAATGAAGTATTGTATTATAAAAATATAATGTCAATTGTATATCTATTTTGCTTTATTTGTTTTTTTCTTTGACTATTTTTGGCTATCTTAAAAATTGCATTTTTATTCCGTGGAAAGCTAGGGTATTAGGTGTTCAAAAATACATAACATTACTGGTAATACTTAGTCCTCCAGAGTTTTTTAAATATAAGAAGGGAAAATATAAGATAAAGAAAACAAAATTTAATATTAGGAAAAAACTAATTTTAGTGCTTTCAATACTTAGCTTTTCTTTGATTTCCACCCTTATAAGTGCGTATATGATTTTATAATATTAATGTAAAGAGTATTTTTATAACTATGGATATAAGAGGTATTAGGATAAGCTTTTAAATTAAGAATATAAGGTATTATTATATGATATAATCTTATTAAATAAAGGTAAAACTTAAAGTAAAGTAGATAAGTTAGATAACTATCTAAATAATAGTTATATGTTTTGTAATATGAAATGTATCGAAGTGTAATGATATAAAAGTATGGAGGAGTATTTTATGTTTGAAATATATCATGGAAGTAATATAGAAATAAAAGCACCTCAGCTTATTAAAGAGAGTAAATTTCATAAGGATTTTGGTGAAGGTTTTTACTGTACAAATATAAAGAAGCAAGCTATAAGATGGGCAATAAGAAAAGGAAAATCTAAAGGGTATGTAAGTACCTATAATTATGATTATATAAAAACTAAGGATCTAAACACATTAAGATTTAATGTTATGACGGAAGAATGGTTAGATTTTATTATATCTTGTAGAAATGGGAAGCCTCATTCTTATGATATAGTAGAAGGACCTATGGCTGATGATGAAATATATAACTATATTAATGACTATATAAGTGGCGTTATTCCTAGACATGTATTTTGGGAACTAGCTAAGTTTAGGTATCCCACCCATCAATTATATTTCTGTAGTGAAAAGGCCCTAAGTTGTCTACAGTGGAGAGGAAGTGAAGTATATGAAAAATGATAAATTTGATAATGAGCTGTTTTTCGCTTGTTCCATTATTGAATATATAGGTAGATTAACTAAAAATAAAAGAGCATATATAGTTAATATGCTAGGAGCAAAGGGAATTGATTTTATATATGAATTTGCAGATGTACTACATTCTGAAAACATAGATGCTGTTGCAGATGAACTTATAAGGGATTATAGTATAGTAAATGGCGCCTTTGATAATGTTAAAGAATGTGAAGAAGAGGGATATAGAGTCCCTTCATTTTGGGATATAGGTAAAGTTTATATGAGATTAATTATGCCCCTTTGCGATAATAAATTTAACAATGATAAGTTAGACATTTTAATAGAGGTATATAATTCTTATATAGCAGAGTGCATAGATGATTATGTAATTGGATTTTACTTTTCTAGTCCAGAATGTATATATGAAAGCTATAAAGCAGGAGAAATGCTAACGGTATAGATAAGAGGTGCAGAGAATATTTGCTACAAGGAGTGTACTACTAACTCTTCACTTCATGACTAGAGGATTTAATATAGGTGAACAATTTAGGATATAGTAATAAAAATATAGACTCGTCATCATTATGGGGTTTAATAAATGCTCATAATGATGAAGGGTTTTTTAAAAATTAAAAGAGTATTTAAGGGAAATATTTGTAAAATAATAGAAAAATAATTACTGTTTATCATCCGAATTTGGTGTTAACTTGAATTCCATGTGTTAAATGTGACATTTTGTGAATTTTTTACAAAATAGATTGATCATAGTTTACAATGTTGTTATTAAATTTAAAATTATTTAACCCGAAGGAGATTAGGTTGTGAGTTATAAAAAATATTTAGTTAGACAACAGGATATGACGGACTGTGCAGCAGCGTGCCTTGCAACAGTTTCTATGTATTATAAAAAAGAAATAACCATAACAAAACTTAGAGGTGTTCTTGGTACTGATATTAAAGGAACAACTTTAAAAGGTTTAGAGGATGGAGCTAATAGATTGGGTTTTGATACTAAAGCTATTAGAGTGGACAAGGAAGGATTTAAAAGTAAATATACCTTACCTGCTATAGCTCATGTTATTACTGAGGAAGGTATTAGTCACTTTGTAGTTATTCATAAAGTTAAAAAGGAAAAGGTTGTTATATTAGATCCAGCAAAGGGCGTAGAGAAGAAAGTGGACTTGGACTTTTTATAATAGGATTTTTATTAATAATAAGTGGAATTATATTAAATGAAAAATTAAGAAAAATATTAATACATTTTATCATAAACTTTTTTTAGATTTGGAAATAAGGGAGGAAATTTTCAAGATGAATAAAAATAAAGAATGGTTCTTTTTATATATCATTTCTCTTATATTTTTTGGCATATTTATAGCGTTATTAAATATTGAGTTTATAGAAAATGTGTTTTTGGTATGTAATACTGAAACTGGAGCACTTAATTTTTTAGTTTCCATAGGCATAGGTTTAATTTTGTATATACCATTTTTTATTATTTTGGGAATGATTAACTCATGGATTTTAAATTTAGTATATATATATAGTTATAAAAGTAATAATTATAGTTTTCTATCATATGATTTTTTCCCATTTATATACATAAAGGGTAATGAAAGAACAATAAGTTTTTTCTTTAATATTATGTCTTTAAATGATATCAATTCTATAATAGATTTAGAAGATAAAATTGCAAGTGAAAAAGATGTGATTCAATATATAAAAATTACAAAGAAGGTTTTTAAAAATTTGACTTTTACACATTATTTGTTAGTTATATTAGGAGTAATTATAGGTTTATTTAACTTGAAGATAGGAAGTCTTATTATATCTTACAATATGGCTATCATATCATTTCAATCAATCGGTAAGAGTAATTTTATTGATAATGGATATGTATATTTAAGCAAAAATTTGAATAAAGATAACCTTTTTCAAATAATCATGAATTCACTTAAATCACAAATTTTTGAAAAAGATTTTATTTATGATTATTTGCAAAATAATATTATAAAAGGAGAATATACTAATAATGTCATACTAGATGAGTTTTATCAAACCATTATGATGGATTCAATAAATGATGATATTAAATATTTAAATGTAGAAATTAAAGAAAAAATCGAGGAAAGCTTTAAACGAGAATGTTATTTAGATACAAATGGATTTCTTGCTCGATATAGGTTATATAGGATGTATTGTATATATGTTTTTAAGTTTTATGAACTTAGTGAATATGAAATATTGATTAAGGATATGGAACAATATTATATTCATGCAAAAGAAATGCCAATGATAAAAAATATGAAATTATTTAATAATGATCAATTAAATTTAAAAATATATAATTTTAAGGATTTAGATTTGAAAAACAAATTTCATGTTTGTAATAAGTTCGATATTTATAAACGTAAAATAAATATGGAAAATATTAAAATATAGTATAAAATAAAGATAATGAGGATATGAGCAAAGAGGTCAGAGATTTAGAAATTTTTTAGGTACAAGTTTTTTGTAAGAATAGATCATTAAGCTACGTTAATACGTAGTTTTTTCTTAAGTAAATATAGAGTTAAGTTATTAAGCTAGTTAAAATTTTTTGAAAAATTTTATAAGTAGAGCAGAATAGTGATGATTTGAATTATATGCAAAGGAGTTATAGTATGGATTTAGTAATAATCATGGTAATCCCATATATTATTGTGTTATTATCACAAATTTTCTATAAAAAAAAGCATTTTAAAAATGGTAAGAAAACAGATAGCACAGAGCATTTTATTGCTGTTGTATGTGGAAATGGTATATTAGCTTATGTATGTTCAAATTCTACATTTACAGCTACTATGCGTACGTCAATAATAGGGATTTTTACAGTTCTGTATGTAATATTTTGGGTTATTTGTTTAGGCATAGATAATAAAAAAAATGAGTAATCTTAAAATTGTACTGTGAAATATATTGTAGTAAAGCTCCTAATATTAGATATATGTTTGTATATTATCTAATGAGGAGCTTTACTTTTATGTATCATAAATTTTTGTATAGTATCATTTAATGATAGTCTTGAGAAAAATACGTTGTTAATAACTTTTCTTTATAAATTAAATGTAATAATAGTTAATATATACTGTAAGTACTTTAATATTATAAAGTGAGATAATTAATTAAATGCGGTTAAATGCTAGTAATATCAAGAGAAGAAATAGTAAAGAAGCAATAAAAGAAGAGTATTTTAATTAAGGAGAACCCATTACAGAGTGATTATATACATTCTATAATAGGCTCTTTTTAATTCAGAGCAGGAGCCTACCTTCTTCTACAGACTTCATTATAAAGTAAAACTAAAGTTTTAATGTGAACTTCTTCATCCTTTACTATTCTTTCAAGTATTTCCTTTACCTTTTCATCTTTAATTAATTTTATAGTTTCTTTATATTGTCTAATGGTAGCTTTTTCACCGTCTATATCTTCACGAAGCATGGAGGCTAGATTTGAGCCATATTCAATAAATTTAGGTGACCAATGTCCTTTATTAATTTCAAATCTAGGATTTCCACCAAGAGCTATGATAAGCTTCCCCAAGATTTCTAGGTGCTCCAGTTCTACCCTAGCTATAGCCTTTAAGCAATGGTATACATCTTCAAATTTTTCAGACATATCTAGGCTGTGATATATATATTGATTTACAGAAGTTAGTTCTGAAATAGCACCAGCATAGTTAATTTGTATTAAGTTTACATAAGATTTATTTTTATCCTTGCAACCTATTTCTGGATAAGGTAAATCTGCTTTATATATATTCTTAGCTTCCATAGCATATCTCCTTAAAAATTTTTACCATATATAATATGGGGATGAATATATTTTAGTGAGAGTTATTTATTACGTAACTAAATCCGGTGGGACTAAATTACTGATCTTGCCGGGTTTTAAAATACTTTTTAAACTTTTAACTATTTTTAAAAATCAAATATATATAAATGTAGTTTTTATCTATAAGGCTTAATCCTAGTTGTATAAAAGGTTCAAATGAAGTGGAATATTGGAAATGTGGAAGACCAGAAGTTAAGAAAAAGGGAAGGGTTATAAGAAAAATTTGCAAAGGGAAGTTAATGAGAGGATGCCTTGACTGTTCTTATATGGAAGTCATATACTTAATTTATAAAATTATACTTTTTAATTAAAAACATATTTAAATTTATAAAAGTTGATAATTTAAAATCCATAAGAGACAGAGGAGGGTTTAGCAATTTAGGTCTAATAATTTATATGCTATTTTTAACTGGCAACATTGGATTAAGCCAACTTAAATTATAAAATACATAAAAAGGGGAGACTTTAGATGAAAATTAATAAAAAAATTATATATCCCATAACTCTTATAGGTATATATATGGTGTATTTCTTTTTCCTAGTAAAATACTTCTATAATAATGATTTACTTATAGGTGTTAAAAACATAACTATATCAAATGTTGGGATACAATTATTAGGTGATTTTCTAGCTAACTTACTTATTGTAATAATTATTATATCAATTATGCTTAGAAAAAAACAATCATTAAATATAACTGGAACAACGAGAAATGGCAAAATAGTTGCTTGTATTTTATTTGCAATTTATATAGGAATATTTTTTATTAAAGGTGATTTCTCACTAGCAGGTATATATAAACCATTATTTTTTCTAATTACTATAGGATTTGCAGAAGAGTTTATTTTTAGGGGATACTTATTTACAGAATTAGATAAAGAGCTACCTACCTATTTAGCCATAATAATTAGTGGTATGATGTGGGGTGCTATGCATGCTACTCTTCCAATTATCGTAAATAACTATTCAGTTACGCGGTCCTTAACTGCTATCTTCTCAGAACTTGGAGGAGGCATTGTGGCTGGAGGACTATTTATTTTATTATATAAAAAGAGTAATTCTTTGATAGTTCCTATTTTAGTACATGCTCTATTAGATTATTGGCCAGTGTTAGTAGGCAAGGTATAATTATTTATCCTAACAACCTATTAAGCTTAAAATGTATACGTTTATTAACGATTATATTACTTATTAAATTGTTATACTGAAGGGGTGGAACATTTTATGAAAAGGATTAGTCTAAGATTACTATCAATTTTCTTAATACTAGGTATATTATTAACTGGATGTAAGAAAGAGGAGCATTCAATTGAATTCTCTGATAAAAGTTTAGAACAATCACCTGAGAAGAGAAAAATCATGCAAGAGTATTTGAAGGAGAATTATAGTTCTATAGATTTAGAAGATGAAAGTGAATTTAAAGATTTAGCTATTATGGATTCAGATATAGAGGGAAAGGAAATCTTTTTTACTGCAGAACTTCATGGGACTATGGCTAATGAACAATTAAATATGAAATTCCTAAAATATTTCAAAGAAAAAGCAGACTTTAAATATTATTTATGTGAACTTTCCTATAGCGATGCTTATTTTATAAATAAGTATTTAGATACTGGGGATATAAAAATATTAGAAGAGATATATAAGCCACTAAAAGGAACTTTTGCATGGAATAAAGATGGTTATAACCATTGGAAGAAGTTATATGAGTATAATAATACTCTACCTAAAGAGAGTAGAATAGAGGTTATAGGTGTGGATATAGAACATCAACCAATTAATGCCTATAGGTTTTTAGTAGATATTTTACCAGAAAAAAAAGCTCCTGAAGAAATAGAAGCAGTAATAGATAAGATTAAAAGTACATTTAATGATTTAGATAAATTTGATGAAACTTTTGCTCAATGTTCAAAGGAATTGCAAAAAGATATTAAAGAGAAGGAAAGTATATACAAAGAGTATCTTGGAGAAAAATTCACTAGTTTTAACCTTGTAAATTTGAACGTATTAAATCGAATAGAAGCTTATAATCATAAGGATGATCATGTTGATTGGGATAATACTAGAGATAAAATGATATATGAAAACTTTCAAATTCTTCAAAAGGAATTGCCTAAGGGGAAGTATTATGGACAATGGGGACTTAACCATACATTTCAAAGTAAAGAAAAAGATAAAATGTGGTTTGCTGCATATCTAAATTCTGATGACTCAATATTTAAAGATAAGCTTTTGACAGTGATATATAATTATAATAGTTGTGAGAGAATGGGTAAATCAGGAGATGGTGGATATACCACCAATGAGCTCCATGTTGTTTATCCACAAATCAAGGAAACTAATGATTTATTAGAAGGCAATTTAAATATTTATAAATTAACGGGTAAGGATTCACCTTTTTCTGAAACACCAATGTATTATACTTATAATGGAGAAGAACTAGAAGCAAACATGCTAGATTTTTTTCAATATATAGTTTGTGTAAGAGACTCTAAAGCAACAGAGCCACTTAATGATGAGTATAATTAATTGATAATGACTTTAATTATAATTTCTAAGGCTATTAAAATAAAATTTTAGCTGAATTGACAAAAAAATTTAAACATGTAATAATTAAAAAAACATGTTAAAACAGTTCCGAAAGGGAGTTAAGTATGGATTTAATAAAGTTATTAGAGGAAAATCCTATAATAGCAGCAGTTAAGAATGAGAGTGAACTAGATATAGTACTAGATTCAGATGTTCAGGTAATATTTGTCCTATTTGGTGATATACTTAATATTAAAGAGATAAGTGAAAAGATAAATTCTAAAAATAAGATAGGTATTGTTCATATCGATTTAGTAGATGGTATTACTAATAGAGAAGTTGGAATAAAGTACTTAAAGAAAGAAACTCAGTTTAAAGGCGTAATAAGTACAAAACCTCAGGTAATTAAATATGCCAAGGCTTATGACTTGTTAGCAATACAGAGAGTATTTATCTTTGATACTCTTTCACTAAATAATGCAATAAAGCATCTAGGAGAGGCCTGTGATGCTATAGAGATATTACCAGGGGTTATACCAAAGGTTATAGAAAAACTTGCAGAAAAGTCTAATAAACCTATAGTCGCTGGAGGACTTATTGAAAGTAAGGAAGAAATAATTACAGCTTTAAAATCAGGAGCAACCTGTGTATCCACTACAAAAGAAGAAATTTGGGCTATGTAGGCTAAGAGTGATGAGAGAGGCTACATAAGACTAGAATGCTAGTTTTATGTGCCTTTTTATTATTTATAAGAATGATTTTGAACATAGATATTTAAGTAATTTATGGATGGAGGATTAAAATGGCAGATTATATAATTGCATTAGATCAAGGAACTACAAGTTCTAGAGCTATAATTTTTGATAAGGAACAAAACATATTAGGGGTGAGTCAAAAGGAATTTACACAAATATATCCTAAAGAAGGATGGGTAGAACATGATCCTATGGAGATATGGAGTAGTCAGTACTCTATGCTTCAAGAAGTTATGGCAAAGTGTAATATATCACAAAAGGATGTAGCTGCTATTGGAATAACTAATCAGAGGGAAACTACTATTGTATGGGATAAAAACACAGGGATGCCAATATATAATGCAATTGTATGGCAATGTAGAAGAACAGCTCATATGTGTGATGAGTTAGTAAATCAAGGTTTTAGTGAATATATAAAAGAAAATACAGGATTATTGATTGATGCATATTTTTCCGGAACTAAGATTAAGTGGATTTTAGATAATGTGGATGGAGCTAGAGAAAAGGCTGAAAGAGGGGACCTTTTATTTGGAACTGTAGATACTTGGCTAGTATGGAAACTTACCAATGGAAGAGTTCATGTTACAGATTATACTAATGCTTCAAGGACCATGCTATATAACATTAAGGAATTAAAGTGGGATGAAACAATATTAGATATATTACAGATTCCTAAATCTATGTTACCTGAAGTTAAAAATTCCTCAGAGGTATATGGTCATACTAACTTAGGTGGAAATGGGGGTATTAGAGTTCCGATAGCTGGAATAGCAGGAGATCAACAGGCAGCTTTATTTGGTCAGGCGTGTTTTGAAAAAGGAAGTGCTAAAAATACTTATGGTACAGGATGCTTCTTATTAATGAATACAGGTGATGAGATAATTAGAAGTAAAAATGGATTAATAACTACTATTGCCATAGGTATAGATGGAAAGGTTCAGTATGCTCTTGAAGGTTCTGTTTTTGTTGGAGGAGCAGTTATCCAATGGCTTAGAGATGAATTAAGAATGATAACTGATGCTGTGGATACCGAGTACTTTGCTAATAAGGTAGAGGATAATGGGGGAGTATATGTAGTTCCTGCTTTTGTAGGACTTGGAGCACCATACTGGGACATGTATGCAAGGGGAGCTATCTTTGGATTAACCCGTGGAGCTAATAGAAATCATATTATAAGAGCCGCCTTAGAGTCTATAGCCTATCAATCAAAGGCTGTTATTGATGCCATGTCTGAGGATGCTGGCTATAGAATTGAAAAGCTAAAGGTAGATGGAGGAGCAAGTAGAAATGGATTTTTGATGCAATTCCAATCAGATATTATATGTCAAGAAGTTACTAGACCAATAATATCTGAAACTACGGCCTTAGGGGCTGCATATTTAGCTGGACTTGCAGTAGGTTTTTGGAAGAGTAAAGAAGAAATTGCAGAGAAGTGGTTTGCTAGTAAGACTTATACGCCAAACTGCGATAAAGAGACTTCAGAGAAACTTTATGCTGGATGGGAAAAGGCTGTGGCAAGGACTAGACAATGGGAAGAAGATTAGTTAAATTTATTTTATGGAGGTAGGCTATGGAAATTAAGATAAAGAAATTTAATGAATTAACCACAGAAGAGTTGTATAAGATTTTAAGAGTAAGGAATGAAGTATTCGTAGTAGAACAAACTTGTATTTATCAAGATTGTGATAATAAAGACTATGATTCATATCACTTGTATGTAGAAGAAGGAAATGAAGTAGTAGGATATTTGCGAATAGTTAATAAGGGAATCTCTTATGATGAGATATCTATTGGAAGGGTATTAGTTAAGGAGACTCATAGAAACAAAGGTTTAAGTAGAAAAATCATGTTAGAAGCTATTAAGTTTATAGAAGAGAAACTTCATTCTACTGAAATTAGATTATCTGGCCAAGTTTATATAAAAGGATTTTATGAAAGTCTTGGCTTTAAACAAGTATCAGAAGAATACTTAGAAGATGATATCCCTCATGTAGAAATGTTATATAAAAAATAGATTATCCCTTTAAGTTTAATAACTAAAGAGCAGTTTCATGGACACTTTTTTTAAAAAATGATATACTATTAGTGTAAATGAAATATTAGTGCTGATAAGAGATTTAGAGACAAGCACAAAATAAGGAGTTATATCCTTGTTTTGGCTTGTCTTTTTTGCGATTAAAGGAGGAAATTTTAATGTATGATATAGCTATAATAGGTGCTGGAGTAATTGGAGCTTCAATATTTAGAGAACTTATGAGATATGATTTAAAGGTAGCAATAATAGATAAGGAAAATGATGTTTCCATGGGGACAACTAAGGCAAATTCAGCCATTGTCCATGCAGGCTATGATCCTAAGGTAGGAACTTTAATGGCAAAGTATAACCTTAAGGGTAATGAGATGTTTGAAGAAATTTGTAATGAGTTATCAGTACCTTTTAAAAGAAATGGTTCTTTAGTAATTGGATTTGATGAAGAAGATATGGAAACTATAAAAGAGTTATATGACAATGGAAATAAAGTTGGAGTTAAGGGACTACAAATTTTAAATAGAGATGAAGTCTTGGAAAAAGAGGTTAATTTAAGTAATAAGGTTATGGGTGCACTATATGCGCCAACAGGAGGAATTGTTGGTCCCTTTGAATATACAATAGCCCTTGTGGAAAATGGAGTAGAAAATGGTGGAGAGGTTAAATTAAATAGACAAGTAATTGGTATAGAAAAGAAAGAACATTTTATTATAAATACAGCTGAAGGTGAAGTTATAGAAAGCAAATATGTTATTAATGCAGCAGGAGTCTATGCTGATAAAATACACAATTTAGTATGCAAAGAAGCCTTTAAGATAAATCCTATCAAGGGAGAATATTTTGTTATGGACAAGAGCCAAGGTGAGGTAGTTAGTCACACCATATTTCAATGTCCTTCAAAATTTGGGAAGGGTATATTAGTTACACCTACAGTTCATGGAAATTTGTTAGTAGGTCCAGATGCTGAAAGTGTAGAGGATAAAGATAATGTTGCAACTACAGCTGAAAACTTAGAGTTTATTAAAAATACTGCTGTGAGAACCACAGATAAAATTAATTATAGAGAGAGTATAAGAAATTTTGCAGGACTTAGAGCAAATCCAGATTGTGGAGATTTTATTGTAGGAGAAGCTAAGGACGTTAAAGGCTTTATAGATGTGGCAGGAATGAAATCACCAGGATTGTCTTCAGCACCAGCGGTGGCTTTAGATGTGGTAGAAATTCTAAAAAATTCTGGACTTAAGGCTGAGTTAAAAAACAATTTTATAAATACTAGAAAGCAAATTAACTTCATGGAATTATCCAGTGAAAAAAAGGCAGAACTTATAAAAAAGGATAGTCGATATGGAAAAATAATCTGTAGATGTGAAAGTATAACAGAAGGTGAAATTATAGATAGTATAAAGAGATCCTTTGGAAAAGTAACCCTAGATGGAGTAAAGAGAAGGTGTAGACCTGGTATGGGAAGATGCCAAGGTGGCTTCTGTGGTCCTAGAGTTCAAGAAATAATTGCAAGAGAGTTAAATGTTCCAATGGAAGATATAGTTCAAGAAAGCGATGGCTCATATATTTTAATTGGAAGAACTAAGTAGGAGGAAACATTTATGTATGATTTAATAGTAATAGGTGGAGGTCCAGCGGGACTTGCAGCAGCTTATGAAGCTTATAATAATGGAGTAGAGAAAATATTAGTAGTAGAGAGAGATAGAGAGCTTGGAGGAATACTAAATCAATGTATTCATAATGGCTTTGGACTTCATACTTTTAAAGAAGAGCTTACAGGGCCTGAATATGCTCAAAGATTTATCCATATGATAAATGATACTAGAGTTGAAGTTAAACTTAATACCATGGTATTAGAAATAAAAGAAAATAAAGAGATCCATATGATAAATGAGGAAGATGGATATTTAATTCTAAAGGGAAAAGCTATTATTCTTGCCATGGGATGTAGAGAAAGAACTAGAGGAGCTATAAATATGCCAGGGGATAGACCTTCAGGAGTGTTTACAGCAGGAGCTGCTCAAAGATATATCAATATGGAAGGATATATGCCAGGAAAGGAAGTTGTGATCCTAGGATCAGGTGATATAGGTCTTATTATGGCAAGAAGAATGACTTTAGAAGGTGCAAAGGTTAAGGCTGTAGTAGAGCTTATGCCTTATTCTAACGGACTTAATAGAAACATTGTTCAGTGCTTAAATGATTATGATATTCCCCTTTATTTATCACATACTGTAACTAAAGTTGTAGGAAGAAAGAGATTAGAAAAGGTGGTAATTGCTAAAGTAGATGAAAATAAAAAGCCAATAAAAGGTTCTGAAATTGAGTTTCATTGTGATACTTTATTATTATCTGTAGGACTAATACCAGAAAATGAGTTATCTTCTAAGGCTGGTATTGATAAGGATAGAAGAACAAATGGACTTATAGTGAATGAAAGCATGGAAACTTCTGTGGAAGGAATATTTGCCTGTGGAAATGTAGTACATGTTCATGATTTAGTAGACTTTGTTAGTGCAGAATCTAAGCATGCTGGATTTTGTGCTGCCAAATATATTAAAGGTAAAGATGACAAGGGGAGTTATGTAAATATAATAAATGGTGAAAGAATTAATTATACTGTTCCCCAAAGATTAAATGTAGAGGCTGTAGAAGATAAATTAACCATATTTATGAGGGTGAATAATATATATCATAATAAGAGGCTTGTGGTTAGATGTGGTGATGATATAATCGCTAGCTTTAAAAGAAATCACTTAGCACCATCGGAAATGGAAAAGATTTTACTTAATAAAACTCAATTAGAAAAGATTACAGGAGATATAACAATTTCTCTAGAGGATGGTGAATAATATGATAAAAGAATTAATTTGTATAAGTTGTCCTATGGGATGTCATTTAAAGGTAAATACTGAAACAAAAGAGGTTACAGGAAACACTTGCAAAAGAGGTGAAATTTACGGGATAAATGAAGTAACTAATCCTGTAAGAGTTATAACTACCACAGTAAAAGTTAAAGATGGTGAGCTCCCTGTTATACCAGTAAAAACAAAAACACCTATTCCTAAAGAGTTAAATTTTAAAGCTATGGAAGTATTAAATTCTATAGAAATAGAGGCTCCAATTTCTATGGGAGATATCATAGTAAAGGACATTCTAGGCACTGGAGTAGATGTGGTGGCTACTAGAAGTTTAAAGAAGAATATAGAGTAGGATAGTAAATATATTTTTAAAATAATAGAGAATTAGAATAATAATTTATAGGTTGGAATAATATATTTACAATGAAGCATTTTTAAGGTAGGAGTTTATGGCGCAGAGAAGAATTATTGAAAGTTATGGAAGAGATCTAGGTTTTACTATAGATCAATTATGTAGACTTATAGGTTCCTATAAAATCTTAGTTGATACAGCAAGCAGCGTGAACTGTATTACCATTGCTAACAAAAGGGATATTAAAGATGCCCTTAAAAGAGCACAGGAAGTTGGTTGCTTAATAGATGAGCTTATAGATGTTTTAGATTGTAGTATATGTACCTGGGGCAACTATATGAAATTAAAAACTGAGTATATAAACTCTAGATTAGATTTATGCCTCATAGAAACCGAAGTAGAAGAAGAAATCAGATTACAATCAGGACTATAATTATATAAAACATGTTATAAAGTAATTGAAAAGATGTTAATATATATATTAACATCTTTTAATTTTAGTGCGCCCAGCATGGGCGTAATCTTAAGGGTGAAAGTCCCTAACACGACCTAGTAGTGGTAAGTGTATAGCTTAAGACAAGGGTGTCCACCGTGAGATGGAATCTGA
>NZ_JBQHQR010000028.1:0-14054 GCF_052067195.1 Clostridium sulfidigenes
TCTACTAGATAATCTCTTATCTGTCAACATTTTTTTAAGAAGTTTTTTTCTTAATTTCTTGTTGTTTTCCGCCGCATCTCTCAGCGACAAGACTTATCTTATCATGATTTATTCTTATAAAATCTACCTAATATTCTTCTTATATAAAATTATCCTTACATACCTTCTATTTTCATTTAAATGCTACCTTATCCTAATATTGATACACTAGGTAAAGTATTAGTTTATATTCTATTATTTTTACTATTTATTTAAAATATAGTATATCAATTTGAATTTTTATTATAGGTAAGCACACAACAACATCATTATTACTGCTGCTTATTATAATGTATTTAGTCTTATTATCAAAATACTAATTCCCTTGAAACCCGCATGAATAAAACAACTATTTAACTAGTTAACTAGTTAAAAGGTAACCTATATAAATATTTATATAGGAAACTAGATAAAGTTCCAACATATAGGTGATAAACTCGAATACCACGTTCCTAAAAAGTTATATACTTAAATAAATAAAAATACACCACCTTTAATATAGATGGTGTATAACAAATTATATTTGAATTAAACTAATTAGTTCCTAAATTAAAATTATTTATTATTTTTATAAAATATAACATGATCTCTCCACTTTCCATTTATGTGTAGATATTCTTTACATATACCTAGTTCATTAAATCCACATGCTTTTAAAACTCTTTGTGACTTTTCATTATCAACTAAAGTTGTTGCTTCTATTCTATGCAGTCCTAATTCTTCATAGGCATATGTTACAACTAAACTAACAGCTTCTTTCATATATCCATTTCCCTGATACTGTTCGTCCATAGAGTATCCTATGAATGCACTCTTAAATACACCTTGCACTATATTATATATACGTATTCTTCCTATCATCTTCTCTGCTTTATATATTCCAAAATGAGCTCCTTCACCTTTAATAAATTCTTTGTAATTCTCTATTAAAGATTGCTTTTGAACTTCTACTGTATAAAATTCTTCATCTCTGTGCGGTTCAAACTTTGATAGAAAGTCCTTATTTCTCGTATAATACTCTAATAGATCACTTGCATCATCAGAATTAAGAACTCTTATACTTACTTTATTTCCTTGAATTGTTAGCTCCTTCTTATATGCATTATTATAAAATTCTTCTTCTACTATTCCAAATAATAAACTACCTTCATATTTAAATTTTGTTATAATACTATCTGATATATATCCTTCTAATTGAAATCCTAAGTTTGTAAAAGGAGTTAAACTTATTTTTTCATCACATATAATATTAACTTTATGAAGACTCTTGCTTTTTATTAAGTTATTTAGCATCAACTTTAGAGCATCTTGTAATGTTTTATTAGCATCTCTTCCGCTTTTATAAAATTTTAATTTTATTATTACACCTTTGTTCTCATGGTCTAAATCTAAGATTATAAATCTTCCTACTATAATTCCAGATGAATCTCTTATTATATATTTATTTGCTTCATCAGTTGCATTACTAATACTTACTTCCCTTTCACTGCTCAACTTCATTACCTCCCCTTTTAAAAATACTATAATTTCCTCTATATATTAGAAATACAAACAAGATAGAAATACTCAAGCTTATTGGTATTAAATAAAAAGTTTTTGCTGTCCCTATAATATCATTTAATCTTCCCATAATAAGATTTAGAATCATACTTATAGTGCTTGATAACGTTAAAATTAATCCTGTTATATATGAACTATTATCTTTAAAAACCTTACTAATAGTAGCTACAACTGTAGGATATGCTATTGCAAAGAATAGTCCTGTTACACATATTAAAATGAGAGCACTATGCCCAACAATTAGAGCAATTATTAATAATACACATGCAATTAGTAAAGAATATAAAACTGATTGTAAGTATCCTAACTTTTCAGCTACAAACCCACCTAATAATCTACCTATAGTAAGTAAAAAGAAAAAGGCTGACAAAAACATAGCTCCACTACTGCTAGTATAGTTATAACTTTCCATGAGGAAATTAACTATCCAATTAGACATCCCCATTTCTGCAAACACGTATGTTCCTAATGCTATAGCATAGATATACATATACTTTTCTTTAAAAGCTATAGCTATATTAAATTTATTTTCTTTTTTAGTTATATTAAAATTAGGGATTTTTATAAAGAAAAATATTATTAATACTACAATAAAAATCATTGCTATTCCAAAGAATACACTTCTCCAACTTACTCCATTGTCTAAAATGTTTCCAATAGCAAATTGTCCTACCGTAGATCCAAATCCATAAAAACAATGAGCTGAATTCATCATTATTGCTTGGAATGTAATAAATAGTGCTGGTATTAGCGTATTTACTCCAATCATTACAAAAGCAATACCCATGTTTATTAAAAACATTCCAATTAATAGTATTGTATAAGTTTTAGAGAAAGCTACTATTAAAACAGAGGCTATAATAGTGAAAAGCCCAGTACAGATTACATTTCTTTGTCCAAATTTTTCACATAGTAGTCCACCTATATAAGTAAATATTATGTATCCTAAAGAACATACCGATAAGAGCATGCCCATACTTGTATTATTTGTATTAAAAGTCTCTTTAAATACAGGGACAAATATTCCCTTAGTGTTATCGACTATAGCAATTACAGCCATAATAATAAATATAAATATTGTTATGGCAAAACTTTGGTTTTTCTTCACTAACATCACTCCTTTTTCAATGATATTATATCATAATTAATATATGTTTTTATTGAATTGAATTCTTTATTTTTATAGCTATTAAGTAAAGTAATTATCCTAACAAAAATATACTATTGTATATATTAATTTATTAATTCATTAATTCATATAAAAAAGATATAAATATGAATAAGAATAATAGACAAGTATTCAAATCAAGAATGTCCGATATATTAACCTACTGTAATATTGACATATGTTATCATCTATGTTTAATTTAAACTATAGGATATATTTCCTTAATTTCATATGTGTCAACAATATGTAAAGCTTATCTAAAATGAAAGGGGATAGTCTCATGATAAAAAAAGAAGAAATAAAAGAAAGAGTTAATGAGTTAATACCTGAGCTCATAGACTCTATAAAGGAAGCTGTAAGTTTTAGAAGCGTTATAGACGAGGATAACCCTAATTATCCATTTGGTAAAAATATAGACGATTGTCTAAAAAGCACCTTAAATTTATGTGAGTCTTTAGGCTTTAAAACTTACTATGATAAAGATGGTTACTATGGTTATGCAGAGGTTGGCCAGGGCCCTGAATTAGTTGGAGTTCTTGGCCACTTAGATGTAGTTCCTGAAGGAGATTTGAATTCTTGGACATACCCTCCATACGAATTAACCATAGTTGATGATAAAATATATGGAAGAGGAACTCAAGATGATAAAGGTCCTACTATAGCTTGCATATATGCAGTAAAAGCTTTATTGGACTTAGGAATCAAATTAAATAAAAGAATAAGATTTATATTTGGAACAGATGAAGAAAATCTTTGGAGGGGTATTAATAAATATAAAGAGAATGGTGAAGAGATTCCTGCTATGGGAATAACTCCCGATAGTGAATTTTTCTGTATAAATGCAGAAAAAGGATTACTTCAATCTACTTTAACTTCTAAAAAGAGTTCTAATTTAACTTTAAGTGCAGGAAATGCATTTAATTCTGTTCCCGATAACGCTACATATACAGGAACTGCAGAAGAAATTAATTCTCTTAAAAATGTATTAAACAGTTTAAATTATAAATATATTTTAAATGAAAACTCTATTTCTGTTATTGGAAAAGGTGTTCACTCTGCAGATAGTGCTGAGGGGATTAATGCTATTTCTAGACTGGCTATAGCTTTAGAAAAAATGGGCTCCTCATCTAACTCAATAAAATTCATAGCCAATGTAATTGGTGAAGATGTTGCAATTAAAAATCTCATACCAAAATGTGAAGATGTATCTGGAAAACTAACTGTAAATGTAGGTAAAATTGATTTAAATGAAGATATAGAAACTATATCTTTAGATATTAGAATTCCTGTTACCTATAAAAAAGAAGACATAGTTAATCCATTAAAGGAAAAAGCTTTAGAATATGGTTTAGAATATAATGAGTTCGACTGGATGGAATCCATATATGTTCCTGCAGACCATTTCTTAATTAAAACATTGAAAGAAGTCTATGATGAAGAAACAGGATATGATGGAATACCAGAATCATCTGGTGGAGCTACTTATGCTAGAGCTATAGATAACTGTGTAGCCTTTGGTATGGTATTCCCTACCTCAGAAAAGACAGAACATCAGCCTAATGAATTTATAACTATGCATGATTTAGTTAAAGCTACAGAAATTTATGCCTTAGCATTATATAAATTAGCTAAATAAGCTGAATTCTTAGAGCTTTGCTCTTTAGAAATTGTTATCAATAGTCGTAATTGCTTTACCTTTCATAAAAAATAGAAGTATCGGTTCAAGTAATTATCGGATAAACATAATTTTAAAAATAAGAATCCGTCAAGTATTATACTGACGGATTTTTATATTATAAACTTAAATAAGCAATTACACTCTGCTAAAGGTATATTTTACTTAATGTTTATTTTTATTAGATTCCTTTTAATTAGCTTTCTTTAAGTAAGTCCTTTATTACTTCTCCACCTATTATCATTCCTGCCACTGGTGGCACAAAAGATATACTCCCTGGTATTTGTCTTTTTATAGCACACTTTTTAGTCCCACCTGTACATACACACCCTGTTTTACAAGTAACCACATCATCTTGTTTTGGTTTTGTAGGCATCTCCTCAGAGTAAACTACCTTAAGGGATTTAATCTCTCTTTTTCTAAGTTCATGCCTCATAACCTTTGCAAGTGGACATACTTTAGTATCATATATATCTGCAACTTTAAATTGTGTAGGATCAAATTTGTTTCCTGTACCCATAGAGCAGATTATTTTTATACCCTTTTCATTACAATACTCTACTAGAGCAATCTTTGCTGATACAGTATCTATAGCATCTACAACATAATCAACATCATCACTAATTATTTCTGGAATATTTTCTTTAGTAACGAAAACTTGATGAGTTATCACATTACATGCTTTATTAATTGAAAGAACTCTATCTTTCATAGCCTCAACTTTTACTTTTCCTACAGTATCATAAGTTGCATGTATTTGTCTATTTAAATTAGTTAAACAAATAGTATCATCATCAACTAAAACAATAGTTCCAACACCTGTTCTTACTAATGCTTCTACTGTAAAGCTGCCTACTCCACCTACTCCAAATACTATAATCTTACTGCCTTTTAATTTATTTAAACCATCTTTTCCTATTAATAGCTCTGTTCTTGATAATGAATGTTGTAACATTTTTGCATCTCCTTAATATGTGGTATTTACCTTATAACCTTAAAGATATTTTTAACTTTTTCCTTTAAATTATAAATAAATACATAAATTTTTATTCTCTGAATATATCAATTTTATATTTTTTACTAATATAATTCAACTGTGTATTTATGTTAAGTATTTCTAAAGCTTCATAGAAGCTAAGAACTCTGTTTATATTTACAACTTTATATACTCAAAAAAGCTAAATCTTAAAAAGTATAATTACTTTTATAAGATTTAGCTTTTTTGATTTAGATAAGATACAAATAAGTTTTACCTTTAATTTACCTTAGCTTAATTCATGAACAAAGATTCCACTTCTTAATTTTGGTTCAAACCAAGTTGATTTAGGAGGCATAACTTCTCCAGCATCAGCAATGTTCATAAGTTCTTCTATGCTTGTTGGATTCATAGAGAACGCAACTTTCATTCCTTCAGCTACTCTTCTTTCAAGTTCTTTAAGACCTCTGATTCCACCAACAAAATCTATTCTATCACTTGTTCTTGGATCTTCTATAGCAAGTATTGGTCTTAGAAGGTTTTCTTGTAGTATAGATACATCTAAACTCTTAACTGGATCTTTTGAATCATAAGTTCCATCTATAGCAGTTAACTTATACCACTTGTTATCTAAATACATTCCAAAATAACCTTTTCCTTCTGGTCTGTATTGGCCTTCTCTCTTATACTCTTCTACAGTAAACTTCTCAGAAACTTTATTTAAGAATTCTTCGCTAGAATTTCCATTTAAATCTTTTACTACTCTGTTATAATCCATTACATATAAATCATCTGCTGGGAATATAACTGATAGGAAAAAGTTGAATTCCTCTTCTCCTGTATAGCTAGGATTTGCTTCTCTTCTCATTTTACCTACTTTTACCGCAGATGCAGCTCTATGGTGACCATCAGCTATATAAAGATATTTAACTGATTTAAATAACTCTTCTAATCTTTTTACAGTTTCAGTGTCATTTATAACCCATACAATATGAGATATTCCATCTTCGGAAACGAAGTTGTATTCTGGCTCTTTAGCAGTCCATGAAGCAACTATTTCATCAATTTCTCCTACATTTTTGTATGTTAAGAAAATTGGACCTGTATTTGCATTACAATGGTCAACGTGATTAATTCTATCTTGCTCTTTTTCAGCTCTAGTATGCTCATGTTTTTTAATTATATCATTCATATAATCATCTATAGAAGTACATCCAACTATACCAGTTTGAACTCTTCCATCCATGATTTGTCTATAAATATACATGCTTGGAGCATTATCTTGAATATAAGTTCCATCTTCTCTCATCTTGTCTAAAGTTTTTCTAGCGGTGTTATAAACTATTTCATCATATTGATTTGTTTCTGCTGGTAAATCAATTTGTGCTTTATCAACATGTAAGAAAGAGTAAGGGTTTCCTTTAACCATTTCCCTAGCTTCTTCCGTGTTCATAACATCATAAGGAAGAGCTGCTACTTTTGAAACTAGCTCTTTTGTTGGTCTTATGCTTTTAAAAGGTCTTACAACTGCCATATTTTTTCCTCCTACGTAATTAATATTATTTAAAGAAATCGAATATAGTTTGAACTATTTCTTCACCTATTCTTGTTTGAGCTTCTACTGTTGCTGCTCCAATGTGTGGTGTAACTGATACTCTTGGATGGTTAACTAGCTCTTCATTCTTAGTTGGTTCAACTTCAAATACATCAACGCCTGCTCCTCTTAATTTTCCACTATTTAAAGCTTCAAGTAAAGCAGCTTCATCTACAACTCCACCTCTAGCACAGTTAATTAGTACAGCTCCATCTTTCATAATATCAAGTTGAGCTTTACCTATTGTAGCTCCTTGCTCTTTTATGAATGGTATATGAAGAGATACATAATCAGATTTAGATAATACTTCTTCTAAAGTACCATATTCATATTTATCATACCCTTCAGCTTTACCAAGGATATCAGTATACATAATTTTCATTCCTAATACTTCAGCCTTTTGAGCTAAACATTTTGAAATTCTTCCGAAACCTATTAAGCCTAAAGTTTTTCCACTTAACTCAATACCTTCATATTTTTTCTTTTCCCATTTTCCTTCTCTCATAGTCACATTTGCAGTACTTACAAATCTAGAAACTGCAAACATATGAGCTAGTGCAAGTTCTGCAACTGATGCACTACTAGAATTAGGAGTGTTAGCAACTCTTATTCCTTTTTCAGTAGCATATGCTACATCTATATTATCTACACCTACTCCACCACGGATTATTAATTTTAATCTTCCTGTTTCACAAGCTTTATCTATTATTGGTTGTCTAACCTTTGTAGCACTTCTTACTACTACTACATCAAAGTTTTGTAAAGCTACTCCTAATTCTTCAGGCTCATAAAATTTCTCTATAACTTCATATCCATTATCTTTTAATACCTGTATTCCACTTTTCTCCATGCCATCAGTAACTAATACTCTTATCATGATGATACCCTCCTAAAATAAAATTAATTAATAATTAATTATTTAAAATCTAACTTCATCCACATACATTAAGTATATAAATTGAAAACTTATACATTTTAAACTTGTATATGAATCTTTATTACTTGAAAATTAAGAAGGGAATTACCCCTTCTTAATTATTCAAGTCCTAATATTTCGTTAATGTTCTTTAATAATTCTTCAATTTCTGCTGGAGTAGTCTCTGCCATGTGAGCTATTCTGAAAGTCTTATCTTTTAACTTTCCATATCCATTAGAAATTTGATATCCTCTTTCTCCTAGAGCTTTGTTTAAAGCTGCAACATCAATATTTCTAGTATTCTTTATGTTAGTTAAAGTGTTAGACATATATCTTTCATCTGGTAATATTTCAAAGTATTTTCTTGCCCATGCTCTAACAATTTCTCCGCCTTCTATGTGTCTTGCATATCTCTTATCAAGACCTTCTTTATTTATAATCTTATCAAGTTGATACTCTAATGCAAACATGTGAGATAATGAAGGTGTTGATGGATATTGATAATCTTTCTTTTGAATGTATTCATATAATGATAAAAGATCTAAGTATAATCCTCTATGTGGAACTTGTTTTGCTCTCTCTATAGCTTTCTTAGAGAAAGTACACATTGACATTCCTGGAGGAAGTCCAATAGCTTTTTGAGTTGAAGTAATACAAATGTCTACTCCCCATTCATCTACTTTTAATTCTGTTCCTGCAGCTGAGCTTACAGTGTCTAAGCAGAATACAACATCTGGATATTTTTTCACTACTTTAGCTATTTCATCTAGTGGGTTCATAACACCAGTTGAAGTTTCGTTGTGAGTAACTGTTATTAAATCATATTTTCCAGTGGCTAAAACTTCATCTACTTGCTCTGGAGTTGTTGGTGTACCCCATTCAACTTCATATAAATCTGCTGGTACATTGTTAGCTACAGCCATTTCATACCATCTCTTACCAAAAGCACCTACAGCAAAAACTGCAGCTCTCTTAGCTGTGCATGAACGAACAGCACCTTCCATAAGCCCACTACCAGAAGTAGTTGAAAGTAATATTTCTTCTTTTGTATTAAATATAACTCTCATGTAATCACTAATTTGTCTTTGTATTCTTGATGCCTCTTTGCTTCTGTGTCCTATCATTGGTGTAGCCATTTTTTCTAATACGTCTTGTGCCACATCAACTGGACCTGGTATAAATAATCTCTTGTGCATGATTCACCCTCCTAAAATAAAGTAAACTTTATAATTTCCAATATCTGATTTGAAATCAATTACATTTTAACATTTTTCCATAGGTTTCTCAACCATAATAAATTAAATATTGGGATATATTATTATAATTTAAATTTTTATTAAGTTTTTGGAAATATAATACTTATTTCAATCTGATTTCTTCATATATTTCATCAAATATATCTTTTACACAATGTCCTCTTACAAAATTAGAGCAATTATTACAACTTTGTTCTAATTGCATAAGTATTTCATTTGGATAATATGATCTCTCATTATAAAATGAACAGTTTTGAGCAATTCTACTTTTAATTTCATTGGACACCATTACTTTAACACTCCTATGTATTATAATATTATATCTTTTGTATTATCATATATTTTATACCTACTTTTTAATTTAATAATCGAAACAATCTAAAACAGATTCTGTTTCTCTACAATACCTTACAATTAAACATTGTCCTAAGTTTCTAGGACATTTTTTACACATACAATTAACTTCCTTTCCATCACATTTATTTTGTTTAAAATCAGGACATTTCTCACAATTATAAACTACTATATCCATTACCATTTTTATTTCCTCTTTCTAATTTAAAATATTTCGTTATTGTTTAACCTACATAATTAAACTAGTTTAAAACAATATTATATATATGCTTATTTGTGCTTAAAATTAAAATAATTATAATATAAATACTATAGTTATCACTTATAAAAGTTGATATACTATAGAAGTAAAGCCTTATATATATTAAAAATATACACCTTTATTTGAAGAGTGTAAATAAATTCAAGGGAGTTGATTATTATAAAAGACTTTACCACTAGAATTCCACTACCCTATAAACTATTTCTATGTCTTAGTGGAATATTAATATTAGTATCTTTTCTTTTTAACTCACCACATCAGATATTCATTGGCTTAAAAAATATAATCTTAAACCCAGATATACTCATAACAGATTACATGGAAATTGGCGGTGTTGGTGCAACTTTCATAAACTGTGCACTTTTGATTATATTTTATGTAATAATGCTAATTTTTTTAAACGTTAAACCCTCAGGAACTATAATTGCAGGTGTATTTACAGTAAGTGGTTTTTCCCTTTTCGGTAAAAACATTTTAAATATCTGGCCTATTATATTTGGTATTTGGTTGTACTCCAGATTTCAAAAGGAACCATTCTCCAATTATATAGTTACTGCACTTTTTGGAACAACCTTATCTCCAGCTTTAATTCAACTAATTGGTACTACTACAATACCTCTTTATCTATCTGTTATGATAGGTATCCTTATTAGTATAGTAATAGGTTTTTTACTTACACCCTTAGCTTCTGCTTGTATGAGAATACATCAAGGATATAGCCTTTATAATGTAGGCCTAGCTGCAGGATTAATAGGTACAGTATTAATGTCTTTACTTAGAGCTTTTGGTATTGACTTTGAAAGTAGAATTATATGGTCTACAGGCAATAATGTTCCTTTTATTATATTATTTTCAATGATATTTTTAGCTATGATAACTTTGGGTTTTTACTATAATGGTAATAGCTTTAAAAACATTACAAAAATAACGAGATATTCTGGTAGATTGCTTACAGATTTTTATCTTATTTTTGGTGAAGGAATTACTTTAATAAATATGGGAATTCTAGGACTCTTTTCAATGTTTTTAGTGGTCTTAGTAAATGGTGACTTGAATGGTCCAACTTTAGGTGGTATATTAACTATTGTTGGGTTTGGAGCCTTTGGTAAGCATCTAAAAAATATAATCCCTATAATGTTTGGTATAATATTATGTACTTTCTTTAATATTTGGGAAATAAACTCGCCTAGCGTTATTCTAAGTTTACTTTTTGGTACAACTCTAGCTCCAATTGCAGGTTCTTTTGGATGGCTGTGGGGAATAATTGCAGGAGTATTACATGCTTGCTTAGTAATGAATATTACATATTTACATGGTGGAATGATTTTATATAATAATGGCTTTTCAGGTGGCCTTGTATGTATGTTCTTACTACCACTAATTTCTGCATTTAGAAAGGAATATTAATTATGAAACACTTACGTCAAAGAAATATAAAAATACTTAGTGAGCTAACTAGTTACTTAGTTAGAATTGGCTGTAGTGATCTACATATAGATTTTAATACTAAGGGTGATATTACCTATATCAGCTTTACCAGTGTAAATCCTGATATTAGTGAACAAATACTAAATGATTTAACATCTCAGTTAAATATGCCAAGAAGACAAGATATTGAGGAGTATTACTGGGCTCTTAATGGAGATAATGATTCCTCTTCTGAATTAAGTTTAGTAGGCATGATGACTGATTCTGTGGATGTAAACTACACTAATGATGTATTAAAAATTAGTTTAACTAGATTAAAATAATTTTTAACACATTTTATAAAAATAAGTATAGGTAATAAAGTTTACCTATACTTATTTTAAATTTTTAGCTAATAAAGCAGCTCCAATAGCTCCAGCAAATCTTGCACTATCTTTTGTTTTAACCTGTGAGCCTAATTTTTCAGATAAACTATTTACTATATATTCACAGTTGCAAAGTCCACCTGTTAAAAAATAGTTTTGTGCAGTAGAATGCTTACCACATATGGTGGCTACTTTACTTACGATTGAATCTACAATAGCAAATGCAATATCTTCTTTCTTTCTACCAGTTCCTATTAAACTTATAACTTCCGATTCCGCAAATACAGTACACATGGAACTTATACTTGCATCCTTTCCATCAATTGCTAACTTACATAATTCATCTATATTTACCCCTAATGTATTAGCCATAATCTCTATAAATCTTCCTGTTCCTGCAGAACACTTATCATTCATTGTGAAATTCGTTATAAGTCCTCCTTCTACAGTTATAACCTTGGTATCCTGACCACCAATATCTACTACAGTGCAATCTTCATCATATATATAAGCAGCTCCTTTACCATGACACGTTATCTCAGTTACAGTCTTATCTGCATAGGGAACCGATACCCTACCATAACCTGTAGCTATGATTTTTCTATTTTTTTTGCTTATACCTCTATCATCTAATATACTTTCTATTTTTTTTGCAGTTTCTAAACTACTCCATCCTGTAGGGATTACAAAAGTATTATTTATTATATCATTTTCAAATATAGCTACCTTTGCAGCTGTTGATCCTATATCTATACCGATGTAAAACATATGCTCCCCCCTAACTTAAATTTTAATTAACTTTCTACATAAACAAAATCTCTTTAAAAAAGCCCAACATATGAACGTTGAGCCATGAAAAGGAAAATATTATGTTTTAGAAATTGTTTAGATATCTGATTACATTATTATATTATCATAATATTAGGCTTTATAGATTTTGAATTTTAAATAGTAATTCACTCTTCTATTACATATCTAAATGGATACTAAAACTTCTACTGGTTTAGTAAGCTCTATAAAGTTTTCACCTAAACTACACTCATATGCAAATACATCAACTCCATTACCTTTAGCAAACCTTAATGCATCTGCAAATGCCTTATCCATTTTGTCATTTGGTTTGAAAGTACTTATATTATTCATTTGAATTAAAAATATGACTCCTGCACCTCTACCTGAATTTTTCACCTCTATTAACTCTAAAAGATGTTTACGACCTCTATCCGTAGGCGCATCCGGAAACATACTATGTCCATTTTCCTCTAAAGTTACCCCTTTAACCTCTAAGTAATATTCTTTTCCACTATCATTAGTTAACTTAAAATCAAATCTGCTATTACCAAAAGTTTTTTCCCTACATATAGTCGTATAACTTTCTAAGCCCTTAATCTTCTTATTTATTAATGCTTCTTCTACAATTTTATTTGGAGCTTGAGAATCTATGTTTATTAACTTTCCATTTTTATATCCACCAATTAGGCTAAATCTAGTCTTTCTATTAGCTCCATTCTCTGTTCTTATTAATACATTGCATCCTGGAATTAGAATTTCTCTACATCTTCCCGTATTAGGTACATGCACCAACTCTTCTTTACCATCTATTATTACATATCCTTGAAATCTATTAGGTCTTCTTACAAATTCAACAACCCTAGTTTCTTTATCAAAAATCATATTTTTATCCTCCATGTTTATTTAAAATTTATATAACATTTTATATAAATATAATATTTATCCACAAATAAGCTAAAATTCCTTAGAATTTATCCACTTATAATTCTAATATGTTACTAATTATTTGATTTTATAAGTATTTATCTATAGCTTTATTTTAATTATACTATGATTAAACTAAATTTAGCATGATATTATTTTTATATTAAATAATAAGAAAACCTCCTGTTTATAAAAACAGAAGGTTTTCTTATCTATATCATCTGGGGTGGAGGATGGGACTCGAACCCACGACAACCAGAACCACAATCTGGCGCTCTACCAACTGAACTACATCCACCATATTTGGAGCGGGTGAAGGGAATCGAACCCTCGTAACTAGCTTGGAAGGCTAGCACTCTACCATTGAGTTACACCCGCATATTGGAGCGGAAGACGAGATTCGAACTCGCGACGTTCACCTTGGCAAGGTGACGCTCTACCACTGAGCCACTCCCGCATAATCAAAATTTGATTTTTAGACATAAAAATAACTGAATCACATTATACTTGCCTGCTTTAATTTAGCTCATATCTAATTCAGCATATTTATAATATTGGTGGCTCACCGGGGGATCGAACCCCGGACACCATGATTAAAAGTCATGTGCTCTACCGACTGAGCTAGTGAACCACATTAAAAACCTGGCAACAACCTACCCTCCCACACAGCTTCCCGTGCAGTACTATCGGCCTCTTGATGCTTAACCTTCGTGTTCGGTATGGGAACGGGTGTATCCATCAAAAG
>NZ_JBQHQR010000029.1:0-9727 GCF_052067195.1 Clostridium sulfidigenes
ATTTGTTGCTCATATAATCACTCCTAAAGCTATATATTAATTTTATTATACATAAAAATACCCTATATAATAGACTTTTTTTAAAGTGTCTACTATATAGGGTACATTTTATTTAAAATAAAGGTATATACCCTTTTTTATTTGATAATAATAAAAAAAAGGAGGCGATTATTATGAAGGATATAATGATTCAATCTCTAATTGAAAAAGAAAATGAGATTATTAAAAGTTATAAAAGTTATCTGACAAACATACCTGTTCAAGAAATTGACAACAAGGCACAGGACTCTATTGTAAGACATAATAATCATGTAAAGACTTTAAAAAATATTATAGGGAGGTAGGGGCCAATGTTCAATGGTAAGGATAAGGGAAAAAATATTAGAAGAAATTATATAAACAAGAAAGAGGAAAATTTAAAAAAGTTATATCTGAATATTTTGAATAATTCTAATGATGGAACATTAAAAGAAGAATTATATGAGATTTTTAAAGATGAGTTGGATATAATAAATAGTAATAATCTAATATAAAACATAATAGATTAGTCTACAGTGGTATTACATAAAATTCATTAACACATTAAGTAGTATTAACTTAAAAAAGTTAATTAAATTATATAGTTAAAGTGTTAAATGTGTTATAATAATTAGGAACATTTAAAAAGCAGCTTAAAAGCTGCTTTTAATTATATAGAGGTGACATGATTATGATATTCGTATTAGACGTAGGAAATACTAATATAGTATTAGGTATTTATAAGAATGAGGAATTAATAGTTGAGTGGAGATTATCTACAGATAATAGAAAAACTTCTGATGAATATATGATAGAAGTAGCACAGCTTTTTGCTTACAACAAGCTAGAGGTTAGTGATATATCAGGAGTTATTATTTCATCAGTAGTTCCCAATATAATGTATTCCCTAGAACATATGGTTAGAAAGTTTTTTAACAAAAAACCTCTAGTAGTAGGTCCGGGAATAAAAACTGGAATAAATATAAAATATGATAATCCTAAAGAAGTAGGAGCAGATAGAATAGTTAATGCAGTAGCAGCTCATGAAATGTATAAAAAACCATTAGTTATTATAGATTTTGGTACTGCGACTACTTTTTGTGCAGTAGCTGCTAATGGAGATTATATAGGCGGAACTATATCGCCAGGTATAAAAATATCCTCAGATGCTTTATTCCAAAGAGCTGCTAAACTTCCAAGAGTAGAGCTTATAAAACCAGAAACAGTTATTTGCAAAAATACAGTAGCTAGTATGCAAGCAGGTATTGTATATGGTTATATAGGTCAAGTTGATTTTATCGTAAGTAAAATTAAAGAGGAAATGATAGCATTAGGTGAGGAAAATCCTATGGTAATAGCTACAGGAGGTCTTGCTAATCTTATAGCTGAGGGATCAAAATCTATAGATAAAGTTGAACCATTCTTAACTTTAGAAGGACTTAGAATTATATACGAGAAGAACAGAGAATAGGTGATAGAATGAAAATTTCAAATATAAGCTTCGAAAATCCTGTATTTCTAGCTCCTATGGCAGGAGTTACTGATATAGCTTATAGAGGTATATGTAAAGAAATGGGATGTGGACTAGTTTATACAGAAATGGTTAGTGCAAAAGGGTTATATTATAATAGTAAAAATACCGGAACCCTTATGAGAATAAGTGATGAAGAAAAGCCGGTTGCATTACAGATATTTGGAAGTGAGCCAAAGATAATGGCATTTGCTTGTGAGTCTATTCAAGGTATGGATGGAGTTGCTATTATAGATGTAAACATGGGATGTCCAGTACCAAAGATAGTTAAAAATGGAGAAGGTTCTGCTTTGATGAAAAATCCTAAGCTTGCTGGCGAAATTGTTAAAGAAATGAAGAAGTCTACAAATAAGCCTATTACAGTAAAGTTTAGAAAGGGTTTTGATTCAAATAACATAAATGCTGTGGAGTTTGCTAAATATTTAGAAGATGCAGGAGTCGATGCTATAACGGTGCATGGAAGAACTAGAGAGCAAATGTATGAAGGTAAGGCGGATTGGGATATAATAAAGCAAGTAAAGGAAGCTGTATCTATACCTGTCATTGGAAATGGTGATATATTCGAGGCAGAAGATGCTATAAATATGAGAAAACAAACTAATTGTGATGGTATAATGGTAGCGAGAGGTGCTATGGGAAATCCTTGGATATTTAAAGAGATAAAACAAGGAATTGACGGCAATGATATAGTAAGGCCTACTGATGTAGAAAGAATAGATATGTGCATGACTCATTTGAATAGAGCTGTAAAGTTCTTTGATGAAAATAAGGCTGTAAGAGAAATGAGAAAACATATAGCGTGGTATATTAAGGGATTAAGAAATTGTACCGAAATTAAAGATAAAATCAACTCTGCTATATCCTATGATGAAATGTATGATTTATTACAAAAATATAAATTAAATTATGAAAAGTGGTATTTTTAATATAAATATACCTTTATTGACAAGGAATTGCAGCTGTTTTATAATTAATCAAAGATTATAGAGACTATATATGATACAATTGAGTATTTATAATGATATAGAATTATTTAGTAAGATTGAAGGGGAGAGAAAAATGAGCGAAGCTAAAAAATACGTGATGACTTACGAAGGAATAAAGAAGCTTGAAGATGAGCTAGAGTACTTAAAAACCGTTAAAAGAAAGGAAATAACAGAAAAGATAAAGGTTGCTTTAGGATATGGGGATTTAAGTGAAAATTCAGAGTATGACGAAGCAAAGAATGAGCAAGCATTTGTTGAAGGAAGAATTATTCAACTTGAAAATATGCTAAGAAATGCATCTGTGGTAGATGAAAGTGAAATTCCTAAAGATATGGTTAGTATAGGAACAAGTGTAAAAGTGTTTGATTATGAATTTGATGAAGAAATAGAATTTTATATTGTTGGATCTGCTGAAGTAGACCCTTATGAAAATAAAATTTCAGATGAGTCCCCTGTTGGAAATGCTCTTATGGGGAAAAGAACAGGAGATATTATAGAAGTATCAACTCCAGATGGAATTAGCAAGTATAAAGTATTGGAAATTAATAGATAATCATAAATGAAAAACTAGGAGGAATGCTCTATGGCTACAGAAGTTAACAATGATAATTCACAAGAAATTGTAGTAGATAATGAACAATTACAAGCTCAAGAAGCTGAATATAATGAACAAGTAATGATAAGAAGACAAAAACTAGCTGATCTTCAAGCGCAAGGAAAAGACCCTTTTGACGTATATAAGGTTGAAAGAACTCATGAGGCTCAAGAAATAAAGGATAACTATGAAGAACTTGAAGAAACAGAAGTTACAATTGCAGGAAGACTTATGTCTAAAAGAATTCAAGGAAAAGCTGGATTCTGCGATATTCACGATAGATCTGGTAAAATGCAAGTATATATAAGACTTGATAGGGTTGGAGAAGAACAGTTTAAAGATGCGAAAACTTTTGATATAGGTGATTTTTTAGAAGTTACAGGTATACCATTTGTAACAAAGACAGGAGAAACTTCTGTTAAAGCTAGCAAAGTAACTTTAATTTCTAAATCATTAAAACCACTTCCAGAAAAATGGCATGGACTTAAAAATCCAGATTTAAAATATAGACAAAGAGAAGTAGACCTAGTAATGAATAAAGATGTAAGGGATACTTTTATTAATAGAATAAAAATTATAAAAGCTGTAAGAGAATTCTTAGATAATAGAGGATACTTAGAAGTGGAGACTCCTATTTTATCTCCTATAGCTGGAGGAGCAGCTGCAAGACCATTCGTAACTCATCATAATACCTTAGATATAGATATGTATTTAAGAATTGCTACCGAGTTATACTTAAAAAGGTGTATAGTTGGTGGACTTGAAAAAGTATATGATATGGGTAAAAACTTCAGAAATGAAGGAATGAGTATAAGACACAATCCGGAATTTACAATGATAGAATTATATGAAGCTTATGCTGATTATAACGATATGATGAAAATAACAGAAGAATTAGTTGCATATGCTTGTGAGAAGGTTCATGGCAGCACTAAAGTAAATTACCAAGGAACTGAAATAGACTTTACACCACCATGGAGAAGAATTACTATGATTGATGCTGTAAAGGAATATGCAGGTGTAGACTTCAATGAAATTAAGACAGATGAAGAAGCTAGACAAATTGCAAAAGAAAAACATTTAGAATTTATAAAGGAATTAAAAGATTGTACAAAGGCAGATATATTAAATGGATTATTTGAAGAATATGCCGAAGAACATTTAATTCAACCAACATTCCTTTGTGATTATCCAGTAGAAATATCACCATTAACTAAGAAAAAACGTGGAAATGAAGCCTTTACTGAGAGATTTGAAGGATTTGTTTATGGTAGAGAAGTTTGTAATGCTTATTCAGAACTAAATGATCCTATAGTTCAAAGACAAAGATTTGAACAACAAGCAAAAGAAAGAGAGCTTGGAGATGATGAGGCTTATCTAATTGATGAGGAATTCATGAGTGCTCTTGAGGTAGGAATGCCTCCAACAGGTGGACTTGGAATTGGTATAGATAGAATAGTAATGTTCTTAACTGATTCAGTATCCATCAGGGATGTTATACTATTCCCAACAATGAAACCTCTACAATAATATAATTAATAATATATAATTTTAAAATTAATTTTACCCAAAAATTATTGCATATTAAAATAATTTTTGGGTAAAATGTTAAGGTACTAGTTTAATATATAATATCAGTAAATATATATTAAATAATTATTACATATTAAAAAGATTTCTGGATAAAATATTAAAGTATTCATATAATGTAAGTTAAATAAATTATTTTTTAAATTTTATAAAATAGTGTTGAATTTTACATTAAATATGCTATAATCTAGATATGAATTAAATATTCCGCGATAGCTCAACGGTGGAGCACTCGGCTGTTAACCGATAGGTTGGAGGTTCGAATCCTCTTCGCGGAGCCATTTTTTATAAGATAACTTACGGCGGGCTTTTAAGTCGGCTTATTTTGTTATAGTAAATAATATAACAAAATAACATTTTAATTTTATATTTAATTATAATATTATGTGAGGATAATATTATTAAAAACTGAATAATAACGATGACAAAGAAGAGTAGTAATAAAGATTTTAAAGAGAGATGATGGTGGGTGTAAATTATCATATCAATATTATGAAGGGAGCTTTTGAGTTAGTGATAAATTTTAAAGATGAGCTTTAGCTAATAAGGGTGGAACCGCGGATTAATTTCGTCCCTTAATTGGTTAAAGTTTTTTTATTTACAAATATTAATTTGTTAATTGCAATTAATAATAAAAAACATTGATGGAGGTAATGAACATGGCAAAAGAATTAACTATGGATAAAATGGTAGCTTTATGTAAAAATAGAGGATTTATATTTTCTGGGTCCGAAATTTATGGAGGACTTGCGAATTCATGGGATTATGGTCCTTTAGGTGTGGAATTTAAAAATAACGTTAAAAAAGCATGGTGGAAAAAGTTTGTTCAAGAAAATCCTTACAATATAGGTTTGGATTGTGCAATATTGATGAATCCAGAAGTTTGGGTAGCTACAGGTCATGTAGGTGGATTCTCTGATCCATTAATGGATTGCAAAGAATGTAAGGCTAGATTTAGAGCTGATAAGTTAGTTGAAGATCATATGGTTTCAGAAGGCGCAGAAGTAGCTGTAGCTGATGGATGGACTAATGAAGAGTATAAAGAATATATTGAAAAACATAATGTGGTTTGTCCAAAGTGTGGGAAAATGAATTATACAGATATAAGAAAGTTTAATCTTATGTTTAAAACTTTCCAAGGCATAACTGAAGACAGTAAAAATGAAATATATTTAAGACCTGAAACAGCTCAAGGTATATTTGTAAACTTTAAAAATGCTCAAAGAACATCAAGAAAAAAAGTACCTTTTGGAATAGCTCAAATAGGTAAATCTTTCAGGAATGAAATTACTCCAGGTAACTTTACCTTTAGAACAAGGGAGTTTGAGCAAATGGAGCTTGAATTTTTCTGTAAGCCGGGAACTGACTTAGAGTGGTTTGAATATTGGAAAGAGTATTGTAAGAATTTCTTATTTAACTTAGGAATGGGTAAGGAAAATCTAAGGTTTAGAGATCATGAAAAAGAAGAACTATCATTCTATAGTAATGCTACTTGTGACATAGAGTTTTTATTCCCATTTGGATGGGGTGAGCTTTGGGGAATAGCTGATAGAACAGACTATGACTTAAAAAGACACATGGAACATTCAGGAGAAGAGTTATCTTATCTAGATCCAACTACTAATGAAAAATATGTACCATACTGTATAGAGCCATCATTAGGAGCTGATAGAGTTGCATTAGCATTCTTGTGTGAAGCTTATGATGAAGAAGAACTAGAAGGCGGAGATGTTAGAACAGTGATGCATCTTCATCCAGCATTAGCACCATTTAAGGCTGCAGTACTTCCACTTAGTAAGAAATTAAGTGAAAAGGCTATTGATGTATATGGAATATTATCTAAAAAGTTTAATGTAGATTATGATGAGGCTGGAAGTATAGGAAAGAGATATAGAAGAGAAGATGAAATAGGAACACCATTCTGTATTACTATTGACTTTGATACTATAGAAGATGAGAGTGTTACAGTAAGGGATAGAGATACTATGGAACAAGTAAGAATGCCAATAAGTAATCTAGTATCTTATATAGAAGAAAAAATGGAATTTTAATAGAAGTCCATGTAGATTTAAAATAGCTCTAGGCATTAATTTGCTTGGAGTTATTTTATAGTAAAGAATATAACAAGTTGAATATGTAAAGAAAAAATATATTGATATGATAAATTAAGGGTGTTTAAAAAATGTATTGTAGTCTAAAATTTAAATGGATATTGTATTTAAGGGTTCATTAATGGAGATTTATATAAATGGATAAAAAAATAACCGGATTTGCATCCGGTAAAAAATAGGGTTTAATCATGGGGATATGTTATGTGCAATGTTAAACCTTTGGGGAAAAGTTTTAACACCTTTACTTACGGCACAAACAGATTATATCATATTAAAAAACTCATAGCAATAGCTTTTTTAAAAAAATAATAAATTAAATTGAAAAAACATTGGAAAGTTAGTGGATTGAAGGGGAAAATAGGCGAAAATAAAGAAAATAGGGGAACTTTTGCAATAAATAGAATAAGTATTTTTCATAGAGTTTTTTTAAGTCTGATGTAGTGATATAATTATAGTATAGAAGTAAGCTAATATATGGCGGTACTGGAGGAATAAGAATGAAAAGAAATTTTAGTGAGTTTAAGAAGTTTATTAAGGATAAAAATGTAGCAGTAGTAGGAATAGGGGTAAGCAATATACCACTTATAGATTTCCTTGTTGGTTTAGGAGCTAAAGTAACTGCATTTGATAAAAAGAATATAGAAAAACTTAAAGAAGTTGTAGACAAGTATCAATGCAAAGGAGTTAAATTTGAATTGGGAGAAGGATATCTATCAAATTTGCATGGTTTTGATGTTATCTTTAAAACCCCATCTATGAGAATTGATAGTAAAGAATTAACTATAGCCCAAAATGAAGGTGCATATATAACATCTGAGATGGAGGAGTTTTTAAGATATTGTCCTGCTAAAGTATACGGTATAACAGGAAGCGACGGAAAAACAACAACTACATCTTTAGTATATAGTATTTTAAGTGCGGCAGGTTTCAAAACTTGGGTTGGAGGGAATATAGGTACTCCATTATTCACAAAAATAGAAGAAATATCACCAGATGATAAGGTCGTTCTTGAATTATCAAGTTTTCAACTTATGACTATGGATACATCTCCAGAAGTAGCTTTAATTACAAATTTATCACCTAACCATTTAGATATGCATATAGATTTGCAAGAATATATAGATTCCAAAAAGAATATATTTAAATATCAAAATAAAGATAACCTGTTGGTGTTAAATGAAGATAATGATGTTACAAGAAATATTAAAGGGGAAGAAAATGGGCGTCTTTATACTTTTAGTAGAAATAGTGTTATAGAAAATGGAGCTTATTATAAAGATGGAGTTCTTTTTGCTAGAGGTAAAAAGGTATGTAATAAAAGTGAAGTATTGCTTAAAGGTATGTATAATATAGAAAATTTATTAGCAGCCTTCGCTTTGATAGTGGATGATGTGGATGTAAAATATATGAGAGAAGTCGCAACTACTTTTAAAGGTGTAGAACATAGAAATGAATTTGTAAGAAGCTATAGAGATGTAGAATATTATAATAATTCTATAGCTTCAAGTCCTACTAGAACATTAGCAGGTATAAAAGCTTTTGAAAAACCGGTAGTATTAATTGCTGGAGGACGTGATAAAAAAGTTCCTTTTGATCCATTAGCATATGAAGGATATCCATATATAAAATCATTGATTCTGCTTGGGGAAGCTAAGGAACAAATTAAAAAAGTTTTTGACAAATTAAAAAATGAAAAAGGTATCCATGTTGATATTCATATGGTTGATACGTTAGAAGAAGCTGTAAATAAGGCAGTAGAAATATCAGTAAGTGGAGACGTAGTAGCATTAGCTCCGGCATGCACAAGCTTTGATATGTTTGAAAACTTTGAGATTAGAGGAAATAGGTTTAAAGAAGTGGTTAAGAATTTAAAGTAATAGAACATTATTAAAAAATATATATCCATAATACTTTATATTAACTTAATAATAGAAAGATATATTCCTAGAACGCAGTTTTGATTTACTGTTTTCTAGGAATTTGCTTTTTAATCATAATGTCAATTGAATTATAAAGTATACTATAAGAAGATTATATTAGCTTGTTAGGCTAGTTATAAGTAATAATGACACATTGTTGTACTTCACATTTTAATATCTCTTGTAATCTGGTTATACAAATGGTAAATCTCCTTGAAACCCCCATGGATAGAACAACTATTTAACTAGTTATATAGGTAACTAGTTTTCAATTTATATAGATAACTATTTGTTCTAAATCTATATACTCGGAGTGGTTTATAAGATTTTGCTGATGAAAAACATATAATTAATTAGTAAAATAGGCCACAGCATAAATAAATTAAAAAACTTAACCAAGTGTATCAATACATGTAAATTAGAGAAAAAATAAGAAATTTAGAGAAAATAAAGGATAATTTTTATATATAATCACATAAGCTAAGAAGAGAAATCCAACCCTATGATATTATAAATCTCGTCACTAAGTGATGCGAACTTCAAAGTTCAAATCTAGATAACTTTAAAGATGGATTTAAACAAAAAAAGTTTTAAAAAAGTTTAAAAAGTTATTGACATAACAAAATGATGGTGATAAAATTTAAAAAGTAGTCAGTCGGTAGATTGATGAAAACCAAATGGTCTTTGAAAATTAAACAGAGAAAAAGGTAAAACCAGTTAATTCCGATAGAGAAATCTATCAAATAAATGACTTAACAAGTCAGCGAAAAAAAGAGCATAGCTCAAACTTTTTAAATTGAGAGTTTGATCCTGGCTCAGGACGAACGCTGGCGGCGTGCCTAACACATGCAAGTCGAGCGATGAAGCCCTTCGGGGTGAATTAGCGGCGGACGGGTGAGTAACACGTGGGTAACCTGCCTTATAGAGGGGGATAGCCTTCCGAAAGGAAGATTAATACCGCATGAAATGTTTTTATC
>NZ_JBQHQR010000030.1:0-3117 GCF_052067195.1 Clostridium sulfidigenes
GTGGGAGGGTAGGTTGTTGCCAGGTTTTTAATGTGGTTCACTAGCTCAGTCGGTAGAGCACATGACTTTTAATCATGGTGTCCGGGGTTCGATCCCCCGGTGAGCCACCAAAAGCACTTCATTATGGAGTGCTTTTTTTATATATAAAATAATAAATTTAATTTATAATAATATGAGAAGTAGCATTTTGGTATGGAGGGTAGAAAGTGTATAATATATGTGAAGGACAACGAATTTATTTAAGAAATATAGAATTAAATGATGCTAAATTGGTTGCTAAATGGAAAGATGAAATAGTAATGAGAAAAATGTCCGTGGGATTAAATACAAATATAAGTTATGAAAATCAATTTCAAGACATTAAGCTTAGCATAGAAGAAGGAGAAGAATTATATTTAATTATTGAATTAAAAGATAATAATGAACCTATAGGATACATAAGAATAAACTGGTTAGATGAAAATAAAGAAATGGCTTGGCTTAGGTTTGGATTAGGAAGTCATAGGCAAGAGGGATATGCTAAGGAAGGATTAAAATTAATTATAGATTATTTATTTAGCATTGGAACTCATAGGATTGATGCAGAGGTGTTAATGTTTAACTATCCTAGTCAAGGCACATTAAGGTCAGTAGGTTTTCTTCGTGAAGGAACAAGAAGACAAGCATATTATGATGGAGAAGAATATGTTGATGTTTTTGTTTTTGGAATTGTAAAGGAATAAATAATGAAAACTAAGTTTTTATATAGGAGGAAAGATAAATGGTAATAGCTCAAGTAGAGATATTAACGAATAAATATGTACAGATTATATTAAATAGTAAATTTTTTGAAGTGTGGAAGTCAATTGCAATAGGAGTAGGAATATTCGTATTGTTAATGTTCCTAAGGAACATATTTGCTAAATATATTATAAAGATATTAGATGGTATATTTAAAGCTTTAAAAATTAAAAGTGCTAGAAAAATATTGAGTGCATTTGAAAAACCTATAAAAATGGCATTTATAGTAATGGGTGTATACATATTTATGAGTATACTAAATTCATCAATGGGATGGAATATTAGCAGTATAATTAATAAATTATTAGGGACATCAATTATAGTATTATTTGCTAATGGATTAATTAACATTACTAATAATTCAGATGATTTTTTATTTAGAGCTACAGATAAATATGATATAAAAGTGAATACTGTATTAATACCTATGATGGCCAAAGGAATAAAGTATTTAATTATAGCTTTTGCAATTATACAAGTAGCGAATATTTGGGGACTAGATGTAAATGCTTTTATAACAGGAATAGGTTTAGGGGGAGTTGTAATAGCTTTGGCAGCAAAAGATTTTGCTGCAAATATGATGTCAGGTGTCATAATATTTATGGATAATCCTTTTACAATAGGTGATTGGATTAAGTGTAAGGAGATAGAGGGAATAGTAGAAGATATTAGTTTTAGAAGTACAAGAATAAGAACTTTTGATAAAGTGTTAATAACGGTTCCTAACTCATTACTAGTAAATGATTCAATTTTAAACTTTAACAAGAGAGAGTTAAGAAGAGTAACTATGAATATAGGAGTAACCTATGATACAGCTACTGAGCAGCTTCAAAGGTGTGTTAGTAGCATAAAGGATATGCTAAAAAATCATGATGGAGTAGATAGTGAGAGTATTCATGTTAGCTTTAGTACATTTAATGAAAGTAGTTTAGACATAGGTATGTATTTTTTTATAAATAGAATTGAATTCAATGAATATATGGAGATTAAAGAAGATATAAATTATAATATAATGAAAATTCTAAGTGATGAGGAAGTAAGCATTGCTTTCCCAACAAAAAGTGTATATATAGAAAATAAATAAAAGGTTTAGGTAGTTCTTATTTGAATTACCTAAACCTTTTATTACTCATTTATAAAGTCAATAATTTCGTTGTATAAACTTCTTACACCATAATGCCAGTTTTGATCAGCAGAGTACTTTCTATTAATCCATACTAAAGGATCGACACTATCAGGTCTATCCTTAGATAGATTTATAATTGTACGACAAGCAATTTCTGATGCATCTACAATATCAGTATTATAACTTTGCCAACTACAAAATACATTATAAGGATTGTTAGCTATTTTAGTAGCACTTACATGATCTTGAGGAACAAAGCTTTGTTCTTGACCTGTAATAGCAAATAGCAGTATAGGATTAATATTAAAATCTCTACCAATTTCTATTATGGATGAAAAGTAAGGTTCATCCTTAAGTATAGAAGATCTATTAGCTAAATAAGATTTTAATAAGTTTTCATCTATAACTTTATATTTAAACCAATCAGGTAAATGCATAGTTTGGTTTATCGCTTCTTCACTTACTTGATTATTATGATACAAATTTTTATATTTTTGTTGAGACTTTTGTATAGAATAAGAATTATATTCAGAATTATATTTTGAAAGTTCAGTGGTTAATGTATTAGAGTTATTAACTCTATAAGTTATAGATAGAGTATTTATTGATTTTATGTCACTGTTGATTAATTTTGTATTTTTATTAGATGTATTTTGTCCTTGCTCTGTGGTTGATAAATTAATAAGTTGTAATACTAATATAAATATAACAACTAGAGGAATAAAACTTTTTTCTTTCTTCTTCATAAATTTAATCACCATATTTCCCAAAATTTTTATTAATAATTATAATCTGTCCAAAAAAAAAATATATATTCAATTTATATATTTTTTTAAAAGGTAAGAGATAATTAATTTTAGACAATGGTAATTATTCATTCATACTTATACCAATAAACAATATAAGTAAATGCATGATATAAATGTATAAATACAATTAATAGATTAAATAAACAAATCCTAGTGTATCAATATGAGGATAAGTTAGCAATTAGAAGAAATCACTAGAAAGATAAGGCTATTTATAAATAAATTTAAATTATGTAATAAATACATAATTAAATCATGATAAGATAAGTCTTGTCGCTGAGAGATGCGGCGGAAAACAACAAGAAATTAAGAAAAAAACTTCTTAAAAAAATGTTGACAGATAAGAGATTATCTAGTAGAATAGTAAGAGTCGTCGGAAGTAATCGATGATAATGAAAACCA
>NZ_JBQHQR010000031.1:0-3080 GCF_052067195.1 Clostridium sulfidigenes
AGTCATTTATTTGATAGATTTCTCTATCGGAATTAACTGGTTTTACCTTTTTCTCTGTTTAATTTTCAAAGACCATTTGGTTTTCATTATCATCGATTACTTCCGACGACTTTTACTATTCTACTAGATAATCTCTTATCTGTCAACAAATTTTTAAGAAGTTTTTTCTTAAGTTTTTGTTGTTTCTTGCCGCGTCTCTCAGCGACAAGATTTATCTTACCATACTTGTTATATCAAATATAACATTAATTTTTTATAATTATAGTTTATTTAAATATATCTTCATATTTCTTGAATTTACTTTTATTTTCTTATACTGATACACATGGTATAGTATACTAAAGTAAAAATAACTTATACTACTATTTAGCCTCTATATACGAAATATACCACATTAAAATCAATAAACATTCGTTATGTTAACTAGTTACTAATCTTCTTAATATTCCATTGAAAATATCCTTTTTGTAATAATATAAGGCCAATTAACTATTTTCATAATTAATTGGCCTCTCTTACATTATAATATAATATACTTATTAAATTCTTCTATGATATTAACTTTTGATTTATATCCTAATTCATTTAAAGATTTATCTAACGTATTTAAAACAAATAAAATTTTATCTATCCTACAGTTTTCTCCCATATGACCAATTCTAATAACTTTATTCTCAAGATAATCAAAGGAACCTGAAATTAGTAAATTATAATTATCTCTCATATAATTAATTAACTTGTTTGCTTCTATTCCTGTAGGCGGTTCCACTACTGTAACTGTAGATGAAAAGCCACTATCTAAATATAACTTTAACCCATAGCTAGTTAATGCATTTCTAGTAGCTACAGCAATATTTTTATGTCTATTGTGTACATTCTCTATTCCTTCTTCAAGTATATTATCTATTGCAACTCTAAGCCCATATATGTCACTTATTGGCATAGTATATGGAAACCACTTTTTATCATAATATCCCTTCCATATAGTTAAGTTACAATAAAATCCTACAATCGGAGTATTTCTTATTCTCATAGCTTTATCCGCATCATCACTAACGGTAACAATAGTTAATCCTGGTGGAGCTGAAAAAGCTTTTTGAGAACCACCTAATGCAATATCTATATCCCACTCATCTACATTTATAGGTTCTCCTCCCATAGCTGCAACACTATCTACAACTGTTAATATTCCATATTCCTTAAGTATTGGGCAAATTTTACTTATATCATTAAGCACTCCTGATGGTGTATCGCAATGAACAACAGTTGCATATTTAAAATTACTATCTTTATCAAGAAATTCTCTTAAATGTTCCACATCTACTTCTCTTTTTCTATCAACAGAATACAACACAGGTATTCCTCCATATATTTTCACAAAATCAGCAAAGCCTTCACCAAATACCCCATTATCAATAATTAGTACTCTATCTCCTATTTCTGTAAGTGATGCACAAGCAGCTTCCAATCCTAATATACCTTCACCACTTAATATAAACACATCCTTTTCAGTATTTAGTACTTCCCCAATTTTATTGCAAGTTTCTCTATAAAAATCATAAAAATCCTTATCTAAATCTGGATTAGTAGTTTCAATAGCTCTAGCCAATCTAACATTTTCTCTTACATTAGTAGGTCCTGGTGTAAATACATATGGTTTATTCATTATTTCATCCCCTATTCATATCTTTAATATTACTAATTAATCACAATATTTAAAATAAAAATTTTGTTATATCAAATTTATTTTTCTAAGATATTTTCCACTTTTGTTATTAAGTTAAAATTAGTTAAGTCATAATGTAGTGGTGTAACTGTTATATATCCTTCTTTAATCATGTCTACATCAGTATTATCTTGCATTGCATCATCCGGCGCACCAGTTATTTTATATACTACATTATCATCACTTTTCTCTACTTCAACATATACATTATTATAATTTCTTTCACCTATTTTACATACCTTTAATCCCTTTAATTTATCTTTACTTATAGATGGAATGTTTACATTTAGTACTGTGTTTCCAATTTTCTCACTTCTAATTTTATTTAATATTTTTTCTGCATAATCTGCAGCTATTTCATAACTTTCTTCATTACCATCACAGGATAATGCAATTGCTGGGGTATTATTTAATGCTCCTTCAACTGCTGCAGACACAGTCCCTGAATATATTACATCGGTTCCTAAATTAAATCCATCATTTATTCCTGATACTACTATATCTATTTTTTCACTAGCAATAGTAGTTATTGCAATTTTTGTACAATCAACAGGTGTACCACTTACACTAAAACATGGAGCATCTATACCTTCTATTTTTTCTTTTTTTACAATAAGAGGATTCATTAATGTTATGGAATGACTGCTAGCACTTTTTTGACTATCAGGTGCTACTACCAATATATTGTGTGAATTTTGAAGTCTCCGTGCAATAATCTGTATACCTTTTGCCGTAATTCCATCATCATTGGTTATTAATATATTCATAATTATATAAAATAGAGAAATTTATATTCTCTATTTTCCCTCCCTTCATTTATCTAAAATCTTATTAAGTAATTAATTCATCCAAAAAGAAATACTATCTACTTTTTTATTTTAACATACTAAGGATAAAGTTTATCTTAAAATATTATAAAATCCTATAAAAAAAAGACACTGCATATACAGTGTCTTTGGTGGAGATAAAGGGATTCGAACCCTTGACCCCCTGCGTGCAAGGCAGGTGCTCTCCCAACTGAGCTATACCCCCAAATATGGTGGACCTTCAGGGACTCGAACCCCGGACCTACCGGTTATGAGCCGGTTGCTCTAACCAACTGAGCTAAAGATCCATATTACTTGGCAACAACCTACCCTCCCACACAGCTTCCCATGCAGTACTATCGGCCCCTAGATGCTTAACCTTCGTGTTCGGTATGGATACGGGTGTATCCATCTAAGGCATAATTACCAAATTTAATATGGCTCCGCGAAGAGGATTCGAACCTCCAACCTATCGGTTAACAGCCGAGTGCTCCACCGTTGAGCTATCGCGGAACATTGACCTGGCAACAACCTACCCTCCCACACAG
>NZ_JBQHQR010000032.1:0-2969 GCF_052067195.1 Clostridium sulfidigenes
AGGTCAAGCTACAAAGGGCGCATGGTGAATGCCTTGGCACTAGGAGCCGAAGAAGGACGCGATAAGCTGCGATAAGCTTTGGGTAGGCGCAAATAGCCAGTGATCCAGAGATTTCCGAATGGGGAAACCTACATAGTTAACACTATGTACTGTGCACTGAATAAATAGGTGTATGGAGGTAAACCCGGGGAACTGAAACATCTAAGTACCCGGAGGAAGAGAAAGAAACATCGATTTCCAAAGTAGCGGCGAGCGAAATGGAAAGAGCCCAAACCTAAGCCTTTGGCTTAGGGGTTGAGGACAGAACATAAATGCACAAATTTTTTAGTCGAAGACAGCTGGAAAGCTGCTCCGCAGAAGGTAATAGGCCTGTAGACAAAAAGAAATGAGTGAAAGTTCTGATCCAGAGTACCACGAGACACGTGAAACCTTGTGGGAAGCAGGGAGGACCACCTCCCAAGGCTAAATACTACCTAGTGACCGATAGTGAAGAAGTACCGTGAGGGAAAGGTGAAAAGAACCCCGGAAGGGGAGTGAAATAGAACCTGAAACCGTGTGCCTACAACCGGTCGAAGCACTTTATATGTGTGACGACGTGCTTTTTGTAGAACGAGCCAACGAGTTACGATATGTAGCGAGGTTAAGTACTTAAGGTACGGAGCCGAAGGGAAACCGAGTCTGAATAGGGCGCATAGTTGCATGTCGTAGACCCGAAACCGGGTGACCTATCCATGGCCAGGATGAAGCGACAGTAAAATGTCGTGGAGGTCCGAACCACGTTGGTGTTGAAAAACCATGGGATGAGCTGTGGATAGCGGAGAAATTCCAATCGAACTCGGAGATAGCTGGTTCTCCTCGAAATAGCTTTAGGGCTAGCGTCGGTTAATTGAGTAATGGAGGTAGAGCACTGAATAGGCTAGGGGGCATAACGCTTACTGAACCTTATCAAACTCCGAATGCCATATACTTTTATTCCGGCAGTCAGACTGCGAATGATAAGATCCGTAGTCAAAAGGGAAACAGCCCAGACCATCAGCTAAGGTCCCAAAGTGTAAGTTAAGTGGTAAAGGATGTGGGATTTCTAAGACAACTAGGATGTTGGCTTAGAAGCAGCCACTCATTTAAAGAGTGCGTAATAGCTCACTAGTCAAGAGATCCCGCGCCGAAGATGTCCGGGGCTAAAACTTACCACCGAAGCTATGGATGTGTACTACGTACACGTGGTAGAGGAGCTTTCTGCATTGGCTGAAGTCGTACCGAAAGGAGCGGTGGACGATGCAGAAGTGAGAATGTTGGCATAAGTAGCGAGAGCTAGGTGAGAATCCTAGCGGTCGAAAACCTAAGGTTTCCTGAGGAAGGCTCGTCCTCTCAGGGTTAGTCGGGACCTAAGCCGAGGCCGAAAGGCGTAGGTGATGGACAACGGGTTGATATTCCCGTACCACTTGCAGACGTTATTACAAATGGGGTGACGCAGGAGGATAGGTTGTGCATACTATTGGATGTATGTTCAAGCATTTAGGAGTAGCTAGTAGGCAAATCCGCTAGCCGAATCTGAGGTGTGATGAGGAGCTCAATAGAGCGAAGTAACTGATTCCACGCTGCCAAGAAAAGCCTCTATGGAGGAAGCAAGTGCCCGTACCGCAAACCGACACAGGTAGGTGAGGAGAGAATCCTAAGACCATCGGAAGAACTGCTGTTAAGGAACTCGGCAAATTGACCCCGTAACTTCGGGAGAAGGGGTGCCTACGCAAGTAGGTCGCAGAGAATAGGCCCAAGCAACTGTTTAGCAAAAACACAGGTCTCTGCTAAAGCGAAAGCTGATGTATAGGGGCTGACGCCTGCCCGGTGCTGGAAGGTTAAGGGGAATGCTTAGCGCAAGCGAAGGTATGAACTTAAGCCCCAGTAAACGGCGGCCGTAACTATAACGGTCCTAAGGTAGCGAAATTCCTTGTCGGGTAAGTTCCGACCCGCACGAATGGCGTAATGATTTGGGCACTGTCTCAACAGCAAATCCGGCGAAATTGTAGTACCAGTGAAGATGCTGGTTACCCGCGATTGGACGGAAAGACCCCGTAGAGCTTTACTGTAGTTTAGCATTGAGTTTCGGTATTGTCTGTACAGGATAGGTGGGAGGCTGAGAAACAGGACCGTCAGGTTCTGCGGAGCCATCCTTGGGATACCACCCTGACAGTACTGGGATTCTAACTGGAGGCCATGAAACTGGTCACAGGACATTGCTAGATGGGCAGTTTGACTGGGGCGGTCGCCTCCAAAAAAGTAACGGAGGCGCCCAAAGGTTCCCTCAGCGCGGTCGGAAATCGCGCGAAGAGTGCAAAGGCAGAAGGGAGCCTGACTGCGAGACCTACAAGTCGAGCAGGGACGAAAGTCGGGCTTAGTGATCCGGTGGTACCTCGTGGGAGGGCCATCGCTCAACGGATAAAAGCTACCTCGGGGATAACAGGCTGATCTCCCCCAAGAGTCCACATCGACGGGGAGGTTTGGCACCTCGATGTCGGCTCGTCGCATCCTGGGGCTGAAGTAGGTCCCAAGGGTTGGGCTGTTCGCCCATTAAAGCGGCACGCGAGCTGGGTTCAGAACGTCGTGAGACAGTTCGGTCCCTATCCGTCGCGGGCGTAGGAAATTTGAAGGGAGCTGTCCTTAGTACGAGAGGACCGGGATGGACAGACCTCTGGTGCACCAGTTGTCACGCCAGTGGCACAGCTGGGTAGCTATGTCTGGAAGGGATAAACGCTGAAAGCATCTAAGCGTGAAGCCCACCCTAAGATGAGATTTCCCATAACGTAAGTTAGTAAGACTCCTGGAAGACCACCAGGTTGATAGGTGAGGGGTGTAAGCATGGTAACATGTTCAGCTGACTCATACTAATAAGTCGAGGGCTTGATCTAAATAAAGACGAAATAAATTTCACTGTGTAATTTTGAGAGAACATTTAACCAATGTTTTCAAAT
>NZ_JBQHQR010000033.1:0-1918 GCF_052067195.1 Clostridium sulfidigenes
TAGTGCGCCCAGCATGGGCGTAATCTTAAGGGTGAAAGTCCCTAACACGACCTAGTAGTGGTAAGTGTATAGCTTAAGACAAGGGTGTCCACCGTGAGATGGAATCTGAAGGAAGTCGGCGGCAAATCTCTGGTCTGACGAACAGAAACCACATGTAAGGCAGTACCTATGGGTAAAGTTGCTAGTCAAACTAAAGCCCAATAACTACTCGAAAATAGGTAATGTAAATGTGGCAGATAGATGGAGAGAAAGATTACGTTCTTACCTGGGGAGGTCTTAGATATACATTGTGGAAATGAATTTTGAAGCAATAACCTATGTAGTGATACATAGCTGAAGTCTAAGAAGTCAGCAGAGGTCATAGTACTCTCGCTAATCGCGAAAGCGAGTGGAAGGACTGAACGATAGGAGGTTTTGAAACTTTGAAGAACACAAAGAAATGTGATGAAAGCAGACAACTTCATAGAGAAGGTTACCTACAGAAGGATAGAGTGGAACTCGAAGAGTATGTAGGAGCGCCTAGCATTTCATTGACGTTAGAAAAGCGACAAGACGCCGAAATTAAATACTCCAATGGATTGCTAGAGAAGATTATAGATAGAAACAATCTAAATCAAGCCTTTAAAAGAGTTAAAGCTAACAAAGGAAGTCATGGTATTGATGGTATGAAAGTAGATGAACTTCTACAATACTTAAAAGAAAATGGCGATAGCCTTAGGCAATCTATATTGGATGGTAGCTATAAACCAAATCCAGTTAGACGTGTAGAAATTCCAAAATCAGATGGTAAGAAGCGTCCACTGGGAATTCCAACGATAGTTGACCGAGTGATACAACAAGCCATTGCTCAAGTGCTAATCCCAATATTTGAAGAGAAGTTTTCTGAGAATAGTTATGGATTTAGACCAAATAGAAGCGCTCATCAAGCAATTCTAAAATGTAAACAGTACATGGATAATGGATATAAGTGGGCTGTTGATATAGATTTAGAGAAATACTTTGATACTGTAAACCATGATAAGCTAATAGGCTTAGTTTATAAAGAGGTTAAAGATATTAGGGTAATTTCTCTAATAAGAAAATATCTACAAGCAGGTGTGATGATGAACGGAGCAGTAAATACTACGGAGAAAGGCGTACCTCAAGGAGGTAATTTATCTCCATTGCTTAGCAATATCATGTTAAATGAACTTGATAAAGAACTAGCAAAACGAGGATTAAATTTCTGTAGATATGCTGATGATTGTAATATATATGTTAAATCAAAGAAGGCTGCAGAAAGAGTAATGCATAGTATCACAAAATTCATAGAAGAGGATTTGAAACTCAAAGTGAATAAGGACAAAAGTAAGGTCGATAGACCGTGGAAGTTAAAGTATTTAGGATTCTCATTTTATAACAAGAAAAATGAGATGGGAATAAGAGTACACAGTAAATCCATTGAGAAATTAAAAGCTACGCTTAAGAAAATTACTGGGCGAAGCAATGCAATGAGCATGGAATATCGTGCAGTAAAATTAAGACAAATAATAATTGGTTGGATTAATTACTTTAAGTTAGCAGATATGAAAAGTACTCTTATAAGTCTAGATGAATGGCTAAGACGAAGGCTACGCCTATGCTATTGGAAGCAATGGAAGAAAATTAAAACAAAACATGATAATCTAGTTAAATTAGGATTAGATAGCTTCAAAGCGTGGGAATATGCAAACACAAGAAAAGGCTATTGGAGAATCTCCAACAGCCCTATTTTAGCAAGAACATTATCTAACAATTACCTAAAAGAACAAGGGTTTATAACATTAACTGAAAGTTATTTAAGATATAGGTAATTCTATTGAACCGCCGTGTACCGAACGGTACGCACGGTGGTGTGAGAGGACGGAAAATAAAATAATTATTTTCCTCCTACTCGATT
>NZ_JBQHQR010000034.1:0-1876 GCF_052067195.1 Clostridium sulfidigenes
TTTGATAGATTTCTCTATCGGAATTAACTGGTTTTACCTTTTTCTCTGTTTAATTTTCAAAGACCATTTGGTTTTCATTATCATCGATTACTTCCGACGACTCTTACTATTATACTAGATAATTTTTTATCTGTCAATATTTTTTAGAAGTTTTTTTCTCAACTTCTTATTGTTTACTGCCGCATCTCTCAGCGACAAAACTTATCTTACCATGATTTATTGATATATAAGTTAAATTTTATAGTATTAATCTATGAATATTCCTAAATTGCTTTTAAATACTCTTATTTTCTTCTATATACTTATATTGATACACATGGCATTGTTTATATTGTAGACATAAAAAAATAGCATCATCTATTTCAAAAGATGATGCTATTTTTTATTTAAAGTATTATTACTTATATATCTCTACTTTTTGTTCTTGTTTTAAATCATTTATAAGTTTAATATATTCCATGTTTTGTTTTTGACCTAATAAGTTTAATTTTAATGAATCTTTAACTTCGTCAAAAGATTTCATTACCTCTGGTAACTTCTCATCTACTTTTATTAGATGATATCCAAATTGAGTTTTTACTGGCTCACTAATTTGTCCAACCTCTAATTCAAAAGCTGCATTTTCAAACTCAGGAACCATTTTACCTCTTGTAAATGTTCCTAAATCTCCACCTTGCGAATTTGATGGACAAGTTGAAAATTCTCTTGCTGCTTCTTCAAAACTTAATCCATTATTAATTTTTTCTTTTATTTCTTTAGCTTTATCCTCATTATCAATTAATATATGTTTAGCTCTTACACTTGCTTCGCCTTTAAACATTTCTTTGTTATCTTCAAAGTATTTCTTTACTTCTTCATCTGAAATTGTAACAACATCAAGAACTTTTTTTACTGCAGCTTGAATTAATAAATCTTTCTTTAATAATTCTAATTGAGACTTAAACTCTTCAGTTTCTTCTAACTGTTCATCTATAGCAAACTTATGAAGTAATTCAAAACTTATTAATTGCTCTAAAAGTTGCTCTTTTCCTATTTCACTTGCAAAATGTTCTTGATTTTGTTGTGGAAATCTAGCCATTGCCATATCTACATCTTGTTGAGTTATATTCTTTCCATTAACTGAAGCTAAAATTTTATTTTCCATATTTCTACTCCTTTATGCATTATTGTATTTTACTATATGATAACATACTTTATATCTAAAATGAAATAAAATTTATCTCACCATATGTACAATTTCTAAATAAAAAAATAAATCCTACTACATTAAGTAATAGGATTTGGTGGCTCACCGGGGGATCGAACCCCGGACACCATGATTAAAAGTCATGTGCTCTACCGACTGAGCTAGTGAACCATTTACTGGCTGGGATAGCAGGATTTGAACCTACGAATGCCAGAGTCAAAGTCTGGTGCCTTACCGCTTGGCGATATCCCAATATATGGTGCGTCTTAAGGGATTCGAACCCCTGGCCCACGCCTTAGAAGGGCGTTGCTCTATCCAGCTGAGCTAAAAACGCAAAATGGAGCGGGTGAAGGGAATCGAACCCTCGTAACTAGCTTGGAAGGCTAGCACTCTACCATTGAGTTACACCCGCCTGTGGTGCAGATGAAGGGAGTCGAACCCCCACGCCTAAGGCGCTAGATCCTAAGTCTAGTGCGTCTGCCAATTCCGCCACATCTGCATATGGTGACTCCTAGGGGAATCGAACCCCTGTTACCACCGTGAAAGGGTGGTGTCTTAACCGCTTGACCAAGGAGCCATATTGACCTGGCAACAACCTACCCTCCCACACAGCTTCCCGTGCAGTACTATCGGCCTCTTGATGCTTAACCTTCGTGTTCGGTATGGGAACGGGTGTATCCATCAAAAGCA
>NZ_JBQHQR010000035.1:0-1861 GCF_052067195.1 Clostridium sulfidigenes
TAGCATTCCTGTTATAAAGCTAAATGAACTTTGAAAAAAAGAAACTCCACTGATAAAATACTGGGTATAAGGACTTGCAAGTCTTATCCCTAATTAATAATTATCAGTGGAGGTACTCAATATGAATTATACACAAAATAGTAAGATTAGGTCAATAACCGAAAGCACATTAATTATTGGAGTTGATATTGCTAAACATGTTCAATATGCCAGAGCCTTTGATTATAGAGGTATTGAGTTAGGTAAAATTAAATCATTTGAAAATACTGCTGAAGGATTTTTAATGTTCCAGCAGTGGGCGAAAGCTATCGCTACAGAAAATAATAAGAATAGTTTAATTGTAGGAATGGAACCGACAGGTCACTATTGGTTTAACTTAGCATACTTTTTAAAAGATATGGACATACGAGTAGTTCTCGTAAACCCTTCTCATGTTAAAAAAAGTAAAGAATTAGATGATAATTCTCAAACTAAGAATGATCGTAAAGATGCCAAGACAATAGCAAAATTAGTTATTGATGGTAGGTACTCCGTACCATATGTTCCCGAAGGGATCTATAGTGAGATTAGAACTGCTATGAATATGAGAGATGATATAAGTAATGCTCTTGTTAGAATTAAAAATAAAATAGCTCAATGGAATGATAAATATTTCCCAGAGTTTAATGAAGTATTCTGCAATTGGGAAGGTAAGGCAGCCTTAATAACTTTAAAGAACTTCCCAACTCCAGAAAAAGTAATAGCAAAAGGTAGTGTACAAATAGCTATGGAATGGAAAAAGGAGATTAAACGTGGTGTAGGTCTTAGCAGAGCAACTAAGCTCGTTGAAGCGGCTAAAGTTTCTGTAGGCATTAAAGAAGGACTGAGATTAGCAGAAAAAGAACTTAAGCTTATTTTAGATCAATATGATTTATATATGAATCAATATAAAGAGCTAGAATCAGAAATAACTGAACTGACGCTACAAGTTCCAGGTGCTAGAGAAATGTTAACTATTAATGGCATAGGTATAATGACTGTAGCAGGATTTATAGGAGAGATTGGTGATATAACACGTTTTAATCATCCAAGTCAAATTCAAAAACTTGCAGGGTTAAATCTTATTGAAACTAGTTCTGGTAAACATAAAGGAAAAACAAGTATAAGTAAAAGGGGTAGATCTAAACTTAGATCATTGCTTTTTCGAGTAACAATTCCATTAGTGTCAAAAAATAATGAATTTAAATTGCTCCATAAATACTATACTAGTAGAATAGAAAATCCATTAAAAAAGAAACAATCATTGATTTTATTGTCCTGTAAACTTATCAGAATATTTTATGCTATATTAACTAAGAAAATTAAATACAACCCAGAAAAATTAATAAAGGATGCTAATATTGTTGATTTACCTAACGCTGCATAAAATAAAACTGCATTTATTTTTAAATATCAAAAGTTAGTTTGTAAAAAGTGAATGTCAATTCTTTGAAATTTAATATTCGAGATAAATTAAATCACAAATTTCAGGATAGCTCTTTGAAAAAAAGAAGCAAGGATTAGTCAGAAAAAAGCAACAACATTAGGGCATTGAGACCCGGTTAACTAGCATTAACTGACATCCGCCTTTGGATAAACTGAACGAAGGAATTAAGGACATTAGATCCTGTGAGACATGGAAGGGTGAGTTACCAAAGAATTTGCGGACATCCAATGTATACATATTTTGTAAAAAAAGTGTTAGTTGTATTTAGTTCGCTCATTCATGACCATTTTAAACCATAAATTCAATATATTTAAATATGTTTCTTTTTTCTTATATCGCTATCCTAAGAATTAGTGAGATATAAAGAGAATATTAAAGAATAAAGAGGAAGTTGTT
>NZ_JBQHQR010000037.1:0-1279 GCF_052067195.1 Clostridium sulfidigenes
TGGACTTACGTCAATATTTTGGACACGATATTTCTATAAATTTGACGCCTTAACTAAATCTTCTTTAGCTTGAGGCGTTATATAACCAATAGAACCATGAATTCTTTTTCTGTTATACCAGCCTTCAATATACTTAAAAAGATCAAGCCTTGCGGCAGCATAATCATAATAGAGTACTCTATTTACTTGTTCTTTCTTTAAAATAGAGTGAAAAGACTCAATACATGCATTATCATAAGGACATCCCTTGTTACTGTATGATGCTATCATATTGTACTTTTTTAGCTGTTCGCTATATGCTTCGCTGGTATACTGCGTTCCAAGATCAGAATGGAAAATAATAGAGCCGCTAGGCCTTTGTATTTCATAAGCATTTTTCAAGGCCACTATAATTAAACTTGTATCCATAGATTTAGAGAATGAATATCCGATTATTTTTCTTGTGTGAAGATCCATTACTGATGCCAAGTAGCACCAACCATCTTTCATTGTGTGTATATAGGTTATATCACCTACCCACTTTTCGTTGATTGTATTGGTTGTAAAGTCCCTGCGTAATATATTTTTACGCTCTTTTACTTCAGTTTTACTTGGATATGGTTTATATTGAGCTATAACTATTGATGCTATGTTTAATTTTATCATAAGCCTTTGAACTCTCTTAACACTTATTTCATTTCCCTTTTCAATAAGCTTTTGATGAATTTTGGGTGCACCATATCGCTTGCTACTTTCCTCGTAAATAGCAAGTATTTCTTTTTCATATTTTTCATTCTCGATAGCTCTATTACTTAATGTCTTATCTTTAGATTTATAATAAGTGCTTCTAGGTATGTCCAGTACCCTACACATTAGCTTAACTGAATAATTATTCTTGTTTTCATCAATAAATTCTAAGATTGACTCTCTTCCTTCGCGAACATGGCAATAGCTTTTTTTAATATTTCATTTTCCTCTTTAATAAGTTGAATTTCCTTTTGAAGTTTTAATACTTCTGTATCTTTTTTTATATTATTAGGGCAAGTATTGTCCTTTATTATAGGCTTCTTTGTTTTACTACTTGGTGGATTTTTAAGCCACTTATATAATGTAGCGCTTGTTATGCCATATTCGCTGAAAATTTCTTGTATTGGTTTTCCAGAGTTATATATTTCTATAATCATTTTCTTAAAATCATCTGTATATCTTTTACCTGTATTTCTCACATGGACACTTCCTTTCCATACATTCATTTTAACTGTTTATATTGGGTTGTGTCCATAAAAGTATACTAGCACTA
>NZ_JBQHQR010000038.1:0-984 GCF_052067195.1 Clostridium sulfidigenes
TTATAAAATAAATAAGTTATATCTGTTAACAACACCTTACCAGGTATTTGTTGCTTAAATTCTCTATTTAATAAGTTTGGTAAGACTGTATGTTCCTTTGTAGCCTTCATCATTCTTCTATATGGATTTGCTTTTCTATAAGGGCAAACAATATTATATTTTTTCATTATTCTTTTGATACGTTTCAGATTATAGTTAATGTTAAACTCATTTTTAAGAGTCATTTTAATTTGTCTAGCACCTTTTTTACGATTCTTAAAATTAAATGCAGCTAATATATTTTTATAACTCTCTAAATCATTTTCTTCTTGAGCATTACGCGTAGCGATAGAATTAGAACAGTAATAATTATAATAGCCAGAACGTGATACACTAGCAGATTTACATAAATAACTTAACATATTTTTCAAATTAAACTTTTGAATAACAGAATTGATAAGAATAAATTTTTCTTGCGTTAGCAATCTTACTTCTTTGTACTCATCCTCCTTTCTAGTATATCTAACTTTTTTAGCAATTCATTTTCAGCTTGTAGAAGTTTTACCTTTGCTTGAAGTTTTTCGTACTTTTCTTCTATGGACAATTCTTTTTCAGTTGGTCTACCATTATTTAATTTACGTGTATCTTGAAGTCTTGTGGCTCCGCCATCTTTATACATTTTACGCCATCTATTACCAGCAGCCTTAACTCTTTTCATTCCTAAAATCTCTATATCAAAACCACATTCTTCGAATATTTGTCTTGGTAGCTTACCAGAAATATTTTCAGCAATAAAATGTCTTTTAAATTCATCAGTATAAGTAATTGATTTTGATGAAATAGTCTGTACATATTTGTTTTGAGATAAGTTCTTAATTTGATATTCAGTGAAAAATTTGTTGCTCATATAATCACTCCTAAAGCTATATATTAATTTTATTATACATAAAAATACCCTATATAATAGACTTTTTTTAAAGTGTCTACTATATAGGGTACATTTTA
>NZ_JBQHQR010000039.1:0-855 GCF_052067195.1 Clostridium sulfidigenes
TCTCTGGATCACTGGCTATTTGCGCCTACCCAAAGCTTATCGCAGCTTATCGCGTCCTTCTTCGGCTCCTAGTGCCAAGGCATTCACCATGCGCCCTTTGTAGCTTGACCTTAAAAATTGTTATAAACTTCGCATTACTTCGTTAGCTTCAGTCACTGTGATGCTCATTTACCAATTGTAAACTCCGCTTCTCATTCCTTTGCTGCCTAGCACTGCTCGTTTCTAACTATTTTTAATAATGAATTATATAGCGTATTATTCATTATTAAAATCAATTCATAATTCTACAAAGAATTCAAATTAAAATTCTTGACGAAATTTAAGCAGATATCCAAAATCTTCGATTTTGTGATAATCGCTTATACAAATCATATGATTTGTATTTCTTATATCTTCACTGTGTAATTTTCAAAGAACATAAAAAAAACTTACAAACTCAATTGTAAGTTAATGGTGGGTCTAAATGGACTCGAACCATCGACCTCACGCTTATCAGGCGTGCGCTCTAACCAGCTGAGCTATAGACCCATAAGTGGTGGAGATAAAGAGATTCGAACTCTTGACCCCCTGCGTGCAAGGCAGGTGCTCTCCCAACTGAGCTATACCCCCATATTAAACTTACTACAAGTTTTTTTAGAGATAGTCTCTCAAAATTAAACAGAGTTAAAGTACCAGTGTCCAGCTGTGCTGGATGGACTCATCTAAACTTTCTAAAATAAATTTTACAAAGTAAGATTCGTTCAATGTCATGAAGGATTAACTTCATGTCGACTCCCTAGAAAGGAGGTGATCCAGCCGCAGGTTCTCCTACGGCTACCTTGTTACGACTTCACCCCAATCACTAATCCCACCTTC
>NZ_JBQHQR010000040.1:0-804 GCF_052067195.1 Clostridium sulfidigenes
TCACCTTGTATAATGAACTCATAGTAAAAATTCACTATACTTTCCCTTTCATAATAATTTTTACTATACTTAACATAAGACGCTGTGGATTAGTTCAATCACCTATAGCTAGACTATTTAAATTGAGGATATAACCACAGCTTTATGCTTATTTGTTAATTAGTTAGATAACGCATGACGTTTTATATAGAGCAAGGATACATTTAGCATAAAGTTAGTGGAACATAGCGGACTAATTTAAAAAGGAGTTGTTCTTATGATTTATGTCGGTATTGATGTAGCTAAAGACAAACATGATTGCTGCATTGTAGATTCAGATGGAGTTATTATTAATGATTGTCTACGTATATGTAATTCAAGTGAAGGCTTTGAACTACTATACACCTCAATTCTTTCAGCCCTATCGGGTCAAAATATTTCTAACGTAAAAATAGGACTTGAATCAACAGGTCATTATAGCACTAATCTCCAAAACTACTTATATGCCAAAGGCTTTCGCCTATACATTCTTAATCCCTTGGCTACAAATCTCTTCCGTAAGGCTCAAACCCTTAGAAAGACTAAAACCGATAAAACGGATGCACTAGTTATTGCTAAAATGCTCTTTTCTGATGATGCAAAATCCTATTCTCCTGTATCATATCAAATTCAAGAGTTAAAGTCACTAACTAGACATCGCTATAGAATGATAGGGTATCGATCAAAGCTGAAAATATCAATAACTAGACTCATAGATATAATATTTCCTGAATTACCTAAACACGTTTGGTCAATTCATCAAAATTCTTCTTATTGCCTCCTAAC
>NZ_JBQHQR010000041.1:0-766 GCF_052067195.1 Clostridium sulfidigenes
CATCCATACCGTTAAGAATTGCTTCTTTAGTAAGTTCTTTTTCATCGAATAAATCGGCGACGAATTGAATTTGCATTTCTAAATACTCGTCAGCTGTTGGTTCTAATCCTTCGCTTGTTTTTTCTTCTCTAAGTGAATTTTCTTTTTTTATATAGTCTGTACGCTTAGAAAACGGCACAAAGTCCTGTGTAAAAGTTTTTTCTTCGCCATCAATGCGTAAAGTTAGTTCAATTTTGCGTTCCATTTTTTAACCTCCAAAAAAAGAACGGCTAACTAAAGCCGTCCTTAATCAATAATTTTTATTCTGCTGCTGATACTGTCAAAGTACATTCTGCTGTAAAATTACCGTCTTCAGTTGTACCAACAAGTTTTGTAACACCTTCCGATACGGCTGTTACTTTTCCTTGCACTGGCGTTACCGTTCCAATCGCTGCATCTTCAGAATTGAATCTATACGCTTTGTTTGTTGCGTTTTCTGGCATGATTGTAGGTGTTAACGTTGCTGTTTCACCAACTTTTAAAGCTAATTCAGTCTTATCCAAGGTAATTCCAGTAACTGCGATAGGTAGTGTTTTAAATGCTGGTACATCAACATGATCAGATTCTTTTTCTACACCGTCAACGGTGGCAACACCTGTGACAGTAAAGTCACCTGCTAAAACATCCGCATTTGCGGCAATTCCTGTAATAGCTAGAGGCGAAACACCTTCTGTAACAGGATTAGTTTCACCTTTTTTGTAAAGTCTAAATTTTTCTGGTGGAATAA
>NZ_JBQHQR010000042.1:0-598 GCF_052067195.1 Clostridium sulfidigenes
TTATTAATTAGGGATAAGACTTGCAAGTCCTTATACCCAGTATTTTATCAGTGGAGTTTCTTTTTTTCAAAGTTCATTTAGCTTTATAACAGGAATGCTAGTTAACTAGTTAAAAAGTTATATAGTTACCTAGGATCATATTTAACTAGTTTCATAGTTTAAAATATGGCTAGTTTTCTATATAAAATTTCGTATATTTAAATAGTTTAATTTTCTTTAATCTTCTCTCGTTGTACGAAAAATGAAAATATTATGCTTGTTAACATTCCAGCTACAAAAATACCAACGAGTACTCCTGGTACTGGCTTCTTGAATACAACAAATAATAACATTATTATCAATACTGTTATTTCTATAGAAAGACCTAACCACATTACTTTTTTCATTATCTTTTTTCCTCCTTTCAATGGCTAAACTACTAAATCTATCTCCACCTAAAGGGTATTGATTTTAATAACCACATTGTAACCTGTAATCAGCTTATTTTAATCGAGTAGGAGGAAAATAATTATTTTATTTTCCGTCCTCTCACACCACCGTGCGTACCGTTCGGTACACGGCGGTTCAATAGAATTACCTATATCTTAAATAACTTTCA
>NZ_JBQHQR010000043.1:0-484 GCF_052067195.1 Clostridium sulfidigenes
AATGGTCAAAAGGCTTATTTGTCAACCATTTTAGATTCTTCTACCAATGAAGCTTTAGCATATAACATTTCTAAAAGTTTAAAAATTGATATTGTTACAGAAACAATTGATAATTTGGTGAAATCTAACAAGCATTTACTCCGTAAGGATGTGTTTATTCACTCTGATCAAGGTGCTCATTATACTAGTCCAATATTCCAATCAAAATTAAAGCAAAATAATATAGGACAATCAATGTCTAGACGTGGAAATTGTTGGGACAACGCTCCGCAGGAGTCATTTTTCGGGCACTTAAAAGATGAAACAAATCTAAAAAATTGTGAAACCTTTGAAGATGTATTATGTGAGATTGAGGATTACATAGATTATCATAATAAGTATAGATGCCAATGGAACTTAAAAAAGATGACTCCTGTTCAATACAGAAATCATCTTTTATCTTAGGGTCTTTTTATAAAATGTCCTTGACTTAGGGTACATTTTA
>NZ_JBQHQR010000044.1:0-478 GCF_052067195.1 Clostridium sulfidigenes
TTAGATTTTCATTCTACAAAGAATTCAAATTAAAATTCTTGACGAAATTGTTTTATCTTTAAATTTAAAGGTTTAACAATATATCTTCACTGTGTAATTTTCAAAGAACATTCAATTTACAAACTTCATTGCAAATTAATGGTGGGTCTAAATGGACTCGAACCATCGACCTCACGCTTATCAGGCGTGCGCTCTAACCAGCTGAGCTATAGACCCACAAATGGTGGAGATAAAGAGATTCGAACTCTTGACCCCCTGCGTGCAAGGCAGGTGCTCTCCCAACTGAGCTATACCCCCATGTGGAATTTACTATAAAGTTTTTTTGAGAGATGGTCTCTCAAAATTAAACAGAGTTAAAGTACCAGTTTCCAGCTGTGCTGGATGGACTCATCTAAACTTTCTAAAATAAATTTTACAAAGTAAGATTCGTTCAATGTCATGAAGGATTAACTTCATGTCGACTCCCTAGAAAGGAGGT
>NZ_JBQHQR010000045.1:0-447 GCF_052067195.1 Clostridium sulfidigenes
TCTCTGGATCACTGGCTATTTGCGCCTACCCAAAGCTTATCGCAGCTTATCGCGTCCTTCTTCGGCTCCTAGTGCCAAGGCATTCACCATGCGCCCTTTGTAGCTTGACCTATTCATTTACTAATCTTAAGCGATTAAGATTAGATTTTCATTCTACAAAGAATTCAAATTAAAATTCTTGACGAAATTGTTTTATCTTTAAATTTAAAGGTTTAACAATATATTTTCACTGTGTAATTTTCAAAGAACATCCATCTTACCATTGTAAGATGTTTTTGAGAGTTAATGAACTAATCATTTGGTCTCTCAAAATTAAACAGAGTTAAAGTACCAGTGTGTCATGAAGGATTAACTTCATGTCGACTCCCTAGAAAGGAGGTGATCCAGCCGCAGGTTCTCCTACGGCTACCTTGTTACGACTTCACCCCAATCACTAATCCCACCTTC
>NZ_JBQHQR010000046.1:0-425 GCF_052067195.1 Clostridium sulfidigenes
CCAAAGCTTATCGCAGCTTATCGCGTCCTTCTTCGGCTCCTAGTGCCAAGGCATTCACCATGCGCCCTTTGTAGCTTGACCTATTCATTTACTAATCTTAAGCGATTAAGACTAGATTTTCATTCTACAAAGAATTCAAATTAAAATTCTTGACGAAATTGTTTTATCTTTAAATTTAAAGGTTTAACAATATATTTCACTGTGTAATTTTCAAAGAACATTCAATTTTATTATAAACTTCGAAATTCTGCGTCAACTTCCTCACTCTGGTACTCATTTACCTTAGTAAACTCCGTTCCTCGCTCAGTCGTTTTCTTGACTTTCTCGTTTCTAATAAAATTATTAAGTTTGAGAGTTAATGAACTAATCATTTGGTCTCTCAAAATTAAACAGAGTTAAAGTACCAGTTTGTCATGAAGGATTAA
>NZ_JBQHQR010000047.1:0-347 GCF_052067195.1 Clostridium sulfidigenes
TCTGGATCACTGGCTATTTGCGCCTACCCAAAGCTTATCGCAGCTTATCGCGTCCTTCTTCGGCTCCTAGTGCCAAGGCATTCACCATGCGCCCTTTGTAGCTTGACCTATCTAAATTTCATTATAAACTTCGAAATTCTGCGTCAACTTCCTCACTCCGGTACTCATTTACCTTAGTAAACTCCGTTCCTCGTTCAGTCGTTTCCTTGACTTTCTCGTTTCTATTGAAATTTTTAATTTACTAATCTTAAGCGATTAAGATTAGATTTTCATTCTACAAAGAATTCAAATTAAAATTCTTGACGAAATTGTTTTATCTTTAAATTTAAAGGTTTAACAATATATCT
>NZ_JBQHQR010000048.1:0-330 GCF_052067195.1 Clostridium sulfidigenes
CAACCTACCCTCCCACACAGCTTCCCGTGCAGTACTATCGGCCTCTTGATGCTTAACCTTCGTGTTCGGTATGGGAACGGGTGTATCCATCAAAAGCATAATTACCAGATTAAATTTTCTATAAGCTTCGAATTTCTTCGTCAATTTCCTTCCTTGCGGTGCTCATTTATGTTTTATAAACTCTGCTCCTCACTCAGTCATTTCCTTGAACTTCTTGCTTCTATCAAATTTATAGAATTTGAAAACATTGGTTAAATGTTCTCTCAAAATTACACAGTGAAATTTATTTCGTCTTTATTTAGATCAAGCCCTCGACTTATTAGTATGAGT
>NZ_JBQHQR010000049.1:0-315 GCF_052067195.1 Clostridium sulfidigenes
TTAGATTTTCATTCTACAAAGAATTCAAATTAAAATTCTTGACGAAATTGTTTTATCTTTAAATTTAAAGGTTTAACAATATATTTTCACTGTGTAATTTTCAAAGAACATTTAATTTTATTATAAACTTCGAAGTTCTGCGTCAACTTCCTCACTCCGGTACTCATTTACCTTAGTAAACTCCGTTCCTCGTTCAGTCGTTTCCTTGACTTTCTCGTTTCTAATAAAATTATTAAGTTTGAGAGTTAATGAACTAATCATTTGGTCTCTCAAAATTAAACAGAGTTAAAGTACCAGTTTGTCATGAAGGATTAA